>CAZRUH010000012.1:0-16053 GCA_964603325.1 uncultured Bdellovibrionales bacterium | reverse complement strand
CAGAGAAATTTCTATTATCTTTTTTCGGTAACTCCGAAAAAAAAGTAAAACCATTCCAGAGAAATTTCTATTATCTTTTTTCGGTAACTCCGAAAAAAAAGTAAAACCATTTACTTTTTTTTCGGAGTTATCCAAAATTCGGTGAAATATTTTTTTATTAAAATCCTGGTTTGAGAGTCTATCGCCGGCATAGCGCCAAGCGTTGGAGCTATTATCGGCACCAATAACCATTGCAATAACATATACAAATATTTACGACGAGAGTATTTTTCCGGTCTTTCGGGCATTAAAATAAAACTCAATGACATTGAAATTAACAATCCCATCATAGCCAAATTCATCAAGTTTCTGGTAATAAATGGCAAGTTATGCGCTAAAACACTTTCGTTAAACTTTGAGCCTCCAAAAATAAGAGGCAACCAGCCCAATATTGCCAGAATAAAAGGAGCTGTCGCCCAAGAGTGATGTCCCTCCAGCATTTCAAAGGCAATGTGCAATTTCTTTTTCAGTTTTATTTTTTTATCTTTCCAGATTGAGCGCATAATTATTGGAAAATTTTCTATGCCATACGCCCAGCGACGCTTTTGGAAATATTGATTTTTTATTGTTTGCCAATATGTATCCGCCAAAACAGCATCCAATGATATTGGCAAATAAATCGGCTTCACTTGATAATCTCCATGATAATACGAAAAACACTTCCAATAAATTATAGAATCTTCACTAATCATATTAACAGGCCAAAAATTAACCTTAACCAAAGTATCAAATGGTTCACTGTGTGAAGAAAATGTCACCATTTCTTTGCGAGTACTTTGGTACATATGCCAAAAAGAAGAACTGGTTACTATCACCCTCACAAAAGCGTTTGTGTCCCAAAGATTATTGTGATAAACAGGTATCGGCTGATAGGAGCGTTGCAATCTTTTGGGATCGGTAATATATGCATATGTAAGAGCGGCAAAATATTCTTTATGACACACACTGTCACAATCAAAATTTGAAAAAATTACTTTTTTAAAATCAATTTTTCTTTTTTCTAAGTACTTCTTTAACTCTTTAGCCGCAAAAGTAGCATTTGATGCCTTGCATTTCATTTCTCCGGCAGATACAACATGCTCAGTTACCAGAAAATCACGAAAAACATTTTTAAATTTATTTTGAAGATAATTGACTTTTTTTAATCGTTGCTCTTTTGGCTCTCGCTCTTCCGTTGCCAATAAAATTATTATTTGTTTGTTGGGAAAATTGCTATCGGCAATCGCTTGTATTGCCGGCTCAATGACTTCCGCTCCTTCGCCGGCCGTTGGCAAAAGAACTACATGAATAATTTTGCGCCAATCCCAAATTTCATTTTTTATGTTTTTCAAGCGCTCACCCTCAACAACATCTCCTTGCAAAATCTTAATTTCTTTTTTAACTTTCCTTCTTTCCCTAAACGAAACTCTGCCTTTCAATACCTCTTGAAGCACTTTAATCCTATCTCGTATTATTTTTAAATATTTTTCCGGATTCTTTGCATTTTGACACCTGCACCACCAATCAATCAAACGTCCCCTTTGAAGTTTTTTAAATGCCAATACTGAATAAAAAGATATAAATATAGTCCTGTAAATCCAATAAATATCAAACAAAATAATAAAAACCGCAACCCAAGCCGGAACTATAAAAGCAAGCAGAGGCATACAAATTAGAGTCGTCCACGTTAAAATACCGGGAATTACTTCCAAAATTCTCTGGATTTTTTTATCTTTTTCATTTTTGGGATAAGGACTGGGAAACTTAAACATAATTCATATTTATTCTATCTTTTTTAACAAAATTTTATCACTTTGTAAACATCAAAAATAATTGATTAAAATAATGGAACCCCCGGCAATAGATATTCCCAGTTGAGAGATCAATGCTGTCAATGAAAGCATATGCGACAACACTCGCTCTTTTTTATTAAAAAAATAAATCGCCAAAAATAAATTAACAAATATAAACACAAAACCAACCATCGGCATCAACAATATTTGCTTACTATCGCCAAATAAATCAACACCCAAAAAAATATTATAATGAAGAATAATTAAATCATTCACATTCTTCACAAAAAATAATAATACCAAAAAATTTACAATCCCCACAAATACCGAAGTTCCAAATATGGAAACTAGAAGCGGATTTTTAAAAAATTCTCTTACTTTCATTATTGTTTTTTAATTCTGGTTATCATTCTTTTAATTTTCGGGGTTTTTAGAATTAACAACTTGTGCTCATTTTTAAATAAATTTATTAAAAATCTATCCAGCATATCAAGTCTATAAATCAATTCTTCACTACTTATAATCATATACCGTAACTCCTTGCCAACTTCAGCTTCAAGATGAGTGATAAGATTACGCAGTTTTACCCTATTTACATTATCTACCACTAATAACAAATCCAATTTTTCACTATTATTAACAAAGATACCAGATGTCAAAGCTACTTTTACATTGCCAATTTTTTTAATATTTTTTAAACTTTTACATTGAGGAGATATGCCGGATCCCATAATTAACTTTTCTATTTCTTTGTAAAAAGAAAATTCTCCATTTAACTGATAAAGTTTTTTGTTTTTTCTTTTTTTTTCTTTGGTAAACCCTATCTTTTTAAAAGAATTAAGCTCCTTTCTTACCTCTCCCGGCTTTAATAAATTTTTTTTCACTATTTCGGAAAACAAATATTCTTTTTCCGGATTTAAAATGAAAAAACGCATTAATCTGGCTCTTGCCTTAGAACCCAGAAGAATTTCTAAAACTTCCACTGCCATAAAAATATAAATAAAAACAAAACATTTATAAGCATTTCACAATCTTAAAACATTTTATTTTTTAATTAATGAGCATATAACCAACAGTTACAGTTTAATACTAAAAAAATAAAATGTAAATGTATTATATCCATATTGTTCACAAAAAATAATTTGAATTTAATAGTTGTCGCCAATTCTTTTGCAAAATTAACTTTAATACTTTTTCTTTTTTTGCTATAATTAAAAAAAATAATCCGCCGATGATACTACCAAACTATTATGCCGACAAAAAAACAAACCGTCTTGGAAAAAAAAATCTCTGAAATAAATATTGTCAACAATAAGCGATTATCCCCGTATTTGGAAATGATTAACTTTACCGCTCGCAATATTGATCAAAAACCGCTGGGAACTTTATTGTCAATTTTTGAAATAAAAGATACTTCGGAAGACTCTGCTTATATTGTGAACTTTTTAGCGTCGGTGGCTAAAAAAACATATTTTAGCGGAAGAAAAAAAACGGCCACAGACAGTTTTGAACTTGCTTTGTCAAAAATAAATCTATCTTTGGCTGAATTGGCCAGACATGGAAACGTTAACTGGATTGGCAAAATAGATGCTGTCATTTGCTCCATTACTGATAATCAAATAAATTTTAGCGTTTGTGGTGATGCCAAAATTTTACTTTTAAGAAATAATAAGTTGCTTGAAATAAGCGCGAATTTATCATCAAAAGACGATTCCAACAATCCGTTGAAAACGTTTACCGATATTGCCAGTGGTCGCCTGGAGAAAAATGACAAACTAATTCTGACAACCGATGACATCACCCATGTTTTTTCTCTTTCGGACATAGAAAAACATGCGCTATCTTTTTCCAATAAAAAATTTGTAAGATTTTTAAAAACGGCATTAATTAATGAACTGGAGATAGCCGGAACAATGGTTGTTGATGTTTTTGAAAAAAATCTTTTACCTCAAAAAATAAACAGGAAACAAAAAGATAAAACCATAAATGCTTTTTCAAACACAACATTTGAAAGAAGTGGAAACAAGAAAAGACACCCGTCTCCATCTAAAAAAAATACACCTGCCAACAATTTTGTTAATAAAAAAACCGGACATATTTACATAAAAAATTCAAAGGAAAAAATTTTTTTGGAATCGGAAAAAAACGGATTTTTTGATTTTTTTATTTTTTTACAAGAAAAATTATTTGAGTTTGGACTATGGTTAAAAGATCGTTATTTTAAAAGAAGTTTCTACAAAACAAAAAAAATATTTACTTCACTATTTAAAGTTGATTATGAAAATATATCAAAACCCCTTAAAAATTTTTTACCGAATATTAAAAATTTCCTTTTAAGCAGCATAACTACTCCAATATTTAAAAAGAAAAGCGGACTTGTAAAAAAAGTACATTTTTCAAAAGAAGCAAAATATTCTCCCAAAAAAGAACAAGAAAGCACAAATTACAAAAAAAATATTTTTACAAATTTTTCAATAAATAAATTAAACTTTGGCTTAATAAAAAAAATATCGCCTTACATTGTTTTGGCTCTAAAAAAAAATGAGCAATATATTAGAAAAATTAGTAAAATTTTGCCACATATAAAATTGATTAAGCGAAATTTTGCCAATCTAAATAAAAAACAAAAATTGGGAGCAATAACAACAATCATAATAATATTTATTTTGCCTTATTTCTTGCTAAAAATATCGTCCAATCAGCAAATCAGCAAATCAACAAAAAATTCTCCGGATGCCGATGGCAAAAATTCACTAAGCATAAATCCAAATTCCGAACATTATCAAAACGCTAAAAACATATTTCAAAGCAAGAATAAAATTTTTGGAATTTTTGTTTTTAAAGGAAAAGTTTTTGTCATTGAAAATAAAAAAATAATAAGTTTAAGTGATAACCAAAAAGAATATCTTTTTCCCAACTTCTTCAAGGAGGTTAAAACTTACTCATTTATGAAGGATCTCAATCTTCTTTTTCTTTTAGATAAAAACAATCAACTTATCAGTTTTAGTCCAATTTCTCATAAATTCAAAAAAGAAAATATTATTATTCCGGAAAACTCACAAATTTCAGCCATAAAAACTTATTTAACATATATTTATTTACTTGATAATAAAAATAACCAAATTTATCGCTACCCAAGAGCAAATAATGGATTTGGAGATAAGACTAATTGGTTAAAAGATAATACAAATTTAAAAAATTCCATCAGACTGGCAATTGATGGAAATATATTTTTATTAAACTCTGACAATTCAATAGTAAAGCTATCAAAAGGAAAAATAACAGATTTTTATGCCAAGATAGACAAAGAGAGTAAAATAAAAGATATTTTTACAAATCCTAAATTAAGTTATATATATATTCTTGATAATTTAAACGGAGAAATAATAAAATTAGACAAAAATAATGGCGAGCAAATAAATTTTTTATCCAATCAAAATTTAACAATCGCCAACAAAATTTGGGTTAATGATAAAACGATTTATTTTTTAACCGATAATGATGTTTTTATTTTAAATGACTAAAATCGTAAAAGGGATTTTTCAGTCATTTCTTCCGGTTTTTCCATCTTTAGTATATCTAAAATCGTTGGTGCTATGTTGCCCAACAAACCACCCGAATGGAGTTTCTTATTCTTAACATTGTTGCCTATCAAGTAAAAAGGAACCGGGTTTTTGGTGTGAAAAGTGTTTACCACTTCCTTGCCATCAATAATATCTATCATATTATCCGCATTTCCGTGATCAGCCGTAATAATCATATTTCCACCCTTTTTCACAACCTCTTTAGTGATATTTCTTACCTGCTCATCAACAAATTCAACCGCTTGAACAGTGGCTTTTAAATTTCCCGTATGACCAACCATATCGGCATTGGCAAAATTTATAGCTATAAAATCATATTTATTTTTTTTAATATTTTTTAAGACATAATTTGTTATTTTCTGAGCTGACATTTTGGGAGTCTCTGCATAAGAACCGACTGATGGAGATTTTATTGTATTCCTGTCTTCTCCTCCAATAGAATTTGGATAGCCACCATTAAAAAAATATGTTATATGTGCATATTTTTCACTTTCACTAATATAAAGCTGTTTTAATTCTTTTAAAACGGCAGGTAAAGAATTTTTTAAAGGTTTTTCCACAAAAGCGGTATGCACATCCATATCAGGACCAAAATCAGCCATTGCCACAAAATAAAGATCTTTTACTTTTTTCAATTTCGGCAAATTGTCATTTTTTTTAATCTCATCATCTACTTTTACAAAAAGTTTTGTAAATTGCCTTGCTCTATCAGATCTAAAATTATAAAAAATAAGGCTATCCCCTTCTTGTATATTTGCAATCGGTTTATTTTTTTTATTTACTATTACCGTCGGCAAAATGGTTTCATCGGTTTGCCCCCTCTGATAAGCATTTATAATGGCTTCTTCCGGAGTATTGGCAAATATCCCTTTGTTAAAAACAATTGCTTTGTATGCCTTTGCCAGTCTATTCCAGTTTTTAGCCCTGTCCATTGCCCAAAATCTACCGGCAATTGTCGCAATTACACCAATGCCCTCTTCACGCATCATGTTTTTGTATTCTTGTAAATGCTTTAAGGCGCTTTTTTGATAAGAATCCCTCCCGTCACTAAAAAGATGACAATAAACTTGTTTTATTTTGTTCTGCTTAGCCAATCGCAACAACATCTGAAAATGACCGGGATTAATATGTTGACTATCTTTAGTACTCATCAATCCCATAATATGCAAATTGCTTTTCTTAATTTTGCAATTTCTGACAGAATCAATAAGCACGGGATTTTTGAAAAAATCTCCATTATTTATAGCGCAATCAATACGATAAGATTCTTGAATAACTACCCGACCGGCTCCCATATTGATATGTCCCGCCTCCGAGCCACTCATTTGATTTTCTCCCAAACCGACAGCCAAACCGGTAGCATTTAA
Organism: uncultured Bdellovibrionales bacterium; assembly: GCA_964603325.1. Lineage (GTDB taxonomy): Bacteria > Patescibacteriota > Minisyncoccia > Moranbacterales > UBA9337 > LSNR01. The sequence goes on along the minus strand of CAZRUH010000012.1, from coordinate 9,291 downwards.
TAGAGTAAATGGAAATTTTTTTCTTATCTCATCAACAAAAGGAGTTTTCGCTAAAGCGATAGCATTTCCCTTATTTTTTGACGCATATCCCCATCCATCCATAATTACTAGAATGGTTGGCTTTTTACTTTTTATTTTTTTGAAAAACATTTATTTTTTATCTGCAAAAGACATTTCTTTATTAATCTCCAGAAGTCTGTTGTATTTGCAAATTCTCTCCCCGCGAGACAGCGATCCTGTTTTTATAAAATCAGCATTAGTTCCTATGGCTAAATCAGCAATAAAATCGTCTGTAGTTTCTCCGCTACGATGAGAAATTACCGTTCTCATATTGTTTTCCTTAGCCAAATTTATGCAAGAAATCGTTTCTGACAAAGTTCCTATTTGATTGGTTTTAATCAAAACACTATTGCAAGCATTTTCATCTATAGCTTTTCGCAATCTCTCAACATTGGTCACCAACAAATCATCTCCTATATTCATTACTTTATCCCCTATTTTCTCATTCATCATTTTCCACCCGTTCCAGTCTTCCTCCATAATTCCATCTTCCACCGACATTAGGTTGTATTTATCAATCCACTCAGCATAAAGATTGATAAGATTTTCTTTGTTTAATTTTCTATTTTGTGGTGTCAACAAATATTGGTCGGATTCTTTGCTATAAAATGAATTGGCCGCCGCATCTATGGCAACAGAAACTTCTTCTCCCGACTGATAGCCGGATGTTTTAATAGCATCATTTATAATTTCCAAGGCCTGCTCGTTACTTTCAAGTTTGGGAGCAAACCCACCCTCATCACCAACAGAAGTATTATATCCCTGAGAAGAAAGTATTTTTTTTAACTGATGAAATATTTCACTGCCGGCGCGTAATTGATTATCATATCCTTTTATACCCTTGGGGACTAACTTAAATTCCTGAATAGCCAATCCGGAATCAGCATGAGCTCCGCCATTCAAAACATTAAACATCGGCACTGTTTCAAATTTATTTATCTGAAAATCAAAAACCTCTCCGATATATTTATACAATGGCATTTTATTATCCAAAGCCCCCGCCCGACAAACAGCCAAAGAAACTCCAACGATAGCATTGGCGCCCAAGTTTGACTTATTATTTGTTCCATCTAACTCAATCATTTTTTTGTCAATTTCTTTTTGCTCACCAATATCCATTCCGATAATTATTTCAGAAATTTTTTCATTAACACTTTTAACCGCTTGCAAAACACCCTTCCCACCATAACGACTTTTATCGCCATCTCTTAACTCCAGAGCTTCATTTGCTCCCGTAGATGCCCCGGAAGGAACCCCCGCTTTAGCGATTATCCCTCCATTCAATTCCACACAAACTTCCAATGTGGGATTGCCTCTTGAATCTAAAATTTCTCTCGCTCTAATTTTTTTAATTTTTGTCATATATTTGTTTAATTTAATTATTCATTATCAATTAAAACCTCTAAACCGGGCATTTTTTTATTACTTAAAAATTCCAACATCGCGCCACCTCCGGTAGAAACAAAAGAAAATCTATCCATTAAATTGTTTTTTTGAATAGCTTCCACAGACTCCCCGCCACCAACAACGGAAAATGCCCCACTGCGCACAACGGCATTCATAATTTCCTTTGTTCCATTGGCATATTCCTCTTTTTCAAAAAGACCCATTGGACCATTCCAAATAATCGTTTCCGCTTGAGAAATAATTTTAGAAAATTCTTTTATAGTATATTTCCCTATATCAAATCTACCACCGCCCACAAAGTCAACAGGTAAAATAACTCTGGAATTAAAATTTATATTTTTATCAATAGCCTCGTTGGCTATTTTTCCCCCAACCAAAATAAAGTCATAGTTTTCACTCAAAGATTCAATCAATGGCAACTTTGTTTGAATTTTAGCGCCACCTATAATAGCTACTGCCGGATGCTCCGGATATTTTTTTACACGTTCTAAGTTTTTAACCTCTCTTTGCAGTCTTAATCCGGCAACCGACGGCAAAAATTTAGTTATACCAACCACTGAAGCATGGGCGCGATGACAAACACTGAAAGCATCGTTAACGTAAGCATCAAAATTTTCCGCTAGTTCTTGCGCAAAACCAAGATCATTGCTTTTCTCTTCTTTGTAAAATCTTACATTTTCCAAGAGAACTATATCATCTTTCCTTAAAAGATTTTTTTTCAAAAATTTTTTTATAACCCTAGAATCACAACTATCCACAAATTTTACATCTCTACCCATTATTTCCCTAATATCAGTTATTATTTGTTTCAAAGAAAATTGATTTATCCATTCTGCTCCGGGATTATTTTTATGAAAATCTAACGGTCTTCCCAGGTGAGAAAGCAAGAACACTTGACCACCTTGCAAAACAATATGATCAATGGTATCTTTAGCAACTCTTATTTTGTATGCCTCTTTAACAACTCCATTTTCTATTGGAACATTAAAGCCAACTCGCACCAGAACTTTTTTGTCTCTAAAATCATATTCTTGTATTTTTTTTAATTTCATATTTTTTGTTTTTTATTTTTTTGAATACGGTTAATCCATTCCGATTATCCCCACAATAACACCAATTACGGCTAATACTATTGAGAATATCCACGCTCGCATAACAATTTTCGGCTCCGGCCAACCCTTGGCCTCAAAATGATGGTGAATAGGCGCCGACAAAAATACTTTTCTATTAAATAGTTTTTTGCTTGTTAGTTGTATTACTACACTGGCAGACTCCATTACATAAATAAATACGATAATAAATAATGGGATAATAGCATTATTTAGCATAGCCACCACGCCTAATGTTGTACCCAATGAAATTGCGCCCGTATCACCCATAAAAAATCTTGCCGGATAAATATTAAACCATAAAAATGCCAACAATGCTCCGGAAATCGCGGCGCAAAATGATGCTAAGTCAACTCTATTTTGAGCAAAAGAAATAATTGCAAAAGACGAAAATGCCATCAGTAAAACTCCTCCATTCAACCCATCAAGACCATCGGTTTCATTTGATGAAATAGCGGAAAATAAAATGACAAAAATAAAAAGAGGTATATACCATAAACCAATTGAAAAGTCTCCAATCGCCGGAATATGCAACTTGTCCCACCCAAGTTTTTCATAAAACCACCAACCACCCAAAGTGGCAATCCCAAAAAGCCACCAGAATCTCATTGCAAACCTCATACCGCCACCCTTATTTGATCCCCAACCACGAGTACTCATAATATCATCAAACAATCCCAAAATTCCCGATGTAATCAACGCAAATAATGGCAACCATGTCTGCGATCTATTTAAAAAGTCTAACCTGGCAATAAAATTTGTATTTGTTATTTTTGCCAGTAATGGAAATAAATATTCTGAAGAAAAAATTAAAATTAACACCGCCATCCAAATAATTAGTCCTCCCATTGTAGGTGTTCCCGCTTTCTTGGCATGCATCTTATTTACAAAGGTTAGTTTTTTTCCATCAACGGATTTAGTTTTTATCTTTATTCCAATTCTATATTTATACAAAATATGTGTCCATACGGGCGTAATTACAAAAGCCAACAAAAAAGCAAATACTCCCGTAAAAAGCACCTTTAAAATATTTACCACTTCCGGAATTGTTTGAATTTGAGAAATTTGCATAAACAAAAAATAAAACTCTCTTTATATTTTACTCTGTTTTGAAATATTGAGCAATATACCCATTCCGGCCATCAAGAATATAAAAGAAGTTCCTCCATAACTGATAAACGGCAAAGGAATTCCGGTCAAAGGCATTATTGCGGTAATCGCCGCTATATTTATAAAAGCCTGAAAAACAACCCAAGAAACCAAGCCAATGGCAATCATTTTTCCAAAATTATCCGGAGCGCTCTTGGCAATTCTAACAACTCTTAAAGCAAAAAAAATAAATAACAAAATTATTGCCACCGCACCTACCAAACCAAGCTCCTCACCAATAATGGCAAATATTGAATCTCCGACGGGCTCCGGAAGATAATTAAATTTTTGCCGACTATGCCCTAAACCCAATCCTAAAATTCCCCCGGAGCCTATTGCCAATAATGCTTGATTTATTTGATAACCAACTCCTTGGGGATCATGTTCCGGATTTAAAAAAACCAAGAAACGATTCATTCTGTAAGGAGCAATCATTATCAATCCAAATAAACCGAAAATTCCCATTACAAACATTATAAAAATATGAGAAATACTTGCGCCGGAAACGAAAAACATGCTCATTGCAATCAAAATTATGGCTCCCAATGTTCCCGTGTCCGGTTGTTTTATTATCAAAAAACCGGCAATTGCCAAAATTCCAATAAACGGCAATACTCCCTCATAAACATCTTTTATTTTTTCTTTTCCTCTTCCCTCCAACCAAGCGGCCAAATATATAATTATGAAAAGTTTCACCATTTCCGACGGCTGAAACGAAACCGGTCCCAAATTTATCCATCTGCTGGCTCCATAAGCATTGCTTCCAATGCCGGGAATAAACACCAATACCAAGCAAACCAGAGAAATTATGAACATGGGAACAGAAATTTTTTTCCAAAAATGATAATCTATTTTAGAAAAAACATACAAAACAAAAATGCCTGGAATAAAACCGAATAAAAATTGATGCTTAAGAAAATAATTCGGATCATTAAATCGTGTTGCACCATAGAAAACACCGGCGCTGGAAATCATCATTAAGCCGAAAATAGACAGTGTCAAAATCAAAAATAACAAAGTTTTGTCAATATTTTTCTTGCTATTGCTCATATTTAAAAAAACAAATATTTTGTTAAAAAATTGTTTTATTTGCCATTATTATTCCTCCATTCTCTTATTTTTTGATGATCTCCGCTCAATAAAATATTCGGAACTTTCCATTTGTTAAATTCAGATGGCTTTGTATATTGCGGATATTCTACACTAAAACCTGACTCACCATTAGACTTGGAAAAACTTTCCTCATCCAATGATTTTTTATTCCCCAAAACTTTTGGAAGCAGTCGCGAAACAGAATCAACCAAAGTCATTGCCGGAATTTCTCCTCCCGTTAAAACATAATCACCTATTGAAATTTCCTCATCAGCAATATTTTTTGCAACTCTCTCATCAACTCCTTCATATCTTCCGCAAATTAAAATTAAATTATCATATTTTGACAATCTCTCAGCGTCTTTTTGGTCATATTTTTTCCCTTTCGCAGAAAACAAAACTATTCTGGTTTTTTCTTTTTGTTTTTTATTACTATTTTAATTGCTTGCACACAGTTATAAATTGGCTCCACTTTCAAAATCATCCCGGCGCCACCACCATAAGGGGTATCATCAACCGTTTTGTGTTTATCAGTTGTATAATCCCGCAAGTTATGGACATTTATGTTAATAATTTTTTTATCTTGCGCCCGCTTCAAAATAGACTCATTAAAATATGAATCAAATATTTTTGGAAATATTGTAATAATATCAAATTTCATACATTACCAATTTATAGCAAGAATTAAATTCCAACTTCAGCAATATCCATCTTAACATTTTTTTAAAAAAACTAAAAACACAAATCCTCTCTTCTTTCAAACTCTTGACAAAAAAGTATTATGGGTATATATTCATAATATAAAAGTAATTCATTACTATTTGGGTTGTGCATTTAAACTTGTATTTAAATGTCACATTTCAAATACATTAAATCTATGCCTAATTTAGATGGAACGGGTCCTGAGGGAAAAGGACCAAAAACCGGTCGCAAACAAGGGCGATGCGCAAACAATGCAGATACTTCTACCATAAACAACCGCCCTCGTAGGAAACGAAATCTTCACAGAGATGCAAGTGAAGAATTTGGCTTGAAGCGTGGTAAAAACGCTTAACTGACTAACAAAATAGCATTAAATAGTTTTAATGCTATTTGTTTTTCCAAAATGTTAATTAAAAAATTGTATGCCCAGACCTAAACTAAAAAGAAGAATTTGTTGTCATCCCAAGTCCACTTTTTTCAAGCCAAACGGCATCCCGGTTAGAAAATTGGAGATAATAGAACTAACTTTTGAAGAATTGGAAGCTTTGCGACTCAAAAATGTCAAAAGTTTAGACCAATTAAAATCAGCTCAAAAAATGCAAACTTCTCAAAGCACCTTTCAAAGAATTTTAGATAGTGCCTACAAAAAAATCAGTTACGCTATTGTTAATTCAATGGCCATTAAAATAGTTAAAGAATAAACCTATGAAAAAAGAATGTCGTCTTAAATATTTTCCCATTTCATTTTTTTCAATCATTATGGGATTAAGTGGCTTAATAATTGCTACCCAAAAAATGGAAAACTTACTTAAAACTACTCATTTTTTTAGTTCATATCTTTTATATATTACTATTGTCTTATTTTCAATTATATTTCTAATTTATTTTATTAAAATAATTTATTGGAGAAAAAATGTTGTTGCTGAATTCAACAACCCTATTAAGCTTGCCTTTTTTCCAACATTTTCTATTAGTTTTTTATTGTTGTCCATTGCTCTCAGCGATATCAACTTCATTATATCTAAATATTTTTGGTTTTTTGGCACAGTTGCTCATTTAATATTCACCATAAAGATAATTTCCATTTGGATTCAAAGCAATAAATTTAAAATCACTCATATGAATCCTGCGTGGTTCATTCCGGCAGTTGGAAATATTTTAGTACCAGTAGTTGGTGTTAGATATTTTACTCCAGAAGTATCCTGGTTTTTCTTTAGTATCGGTCTAATTTTTTGGCTCATTCTACTGATTATATTTTTTAATAGAATTATTTTCCATAACCCCCTACCAGACAAATTATTACCAACGTTATTCATTCTTATCGCTCCACCATCTGTTGGTTTCATATCTTTAATTAAGTTGACTGGAGAAATAAATAATTTTTCCAAAACTCTATACTATTTTGCTCTATTTCTAACACTTCTTTTATTCTCTCAATTTAAAATGTTTTTCAAGGTAAGGTATTATTTGTCATGGTGGGCATACTTATTCCCCATTGCATCCATAACCATTGCATCAGTATTAATGTTTCATCAAACCCATCTTTTGTTTTTTAGAAATATGTTCATCGGACTGTTTATTGTTTTATGGATAATAGCTACCATACTTTTTACCAGAACTATTTACGCTATTAACCAAAAAGAAATTTGCGTAGAAGAATAAAAAAGAATCAATACATTTTTGCACTCTATTCTTTTTTATTTTTATTTACAACAGCCAAACTGCCAGACATGATCAATGGCTACCTCAACAATTTATTTGCTGGAAAGAACAAAGATAAAATAAATCCACTGCTGATAATTATCAACAAAACCAAAACAAAAATCACCATAGGGAAAGAATATAAGTTTAATATATACCCAACAATCATAGATATTAAAGAAATAAAAATTTTTCTCAAAAAACTTGCTAAAGACATTAAACTCGCTCTTTCTTTGTCATTAATCAAACTATTTAATAAAACACTCAATTTAACACTTAAGATGCCACGAATAACCTGAAAGAAAAATAGGCCAGATACGGCAATGGCCACATTTTTGACACTTAATAAGCTAAGGCTCCCAATAAATAAGAATAGTAAAATTAACAAACCATTCTTTGGTAATTTTTTATATAATAAACTCCCTAAAGAAGCACCCAACAAACCGACACTAGCAACTATTCCCCACCAAAACAAATCAATATTTAAAAAGATAAAAAATGGATTTAATAACCATTTAACAAACATAAAAAATGAACCGAATAATCCAATTAATAACAATGTACCTAATAAATATTTAGAAGACATTGCTTTTTTTAACCCTCCCAATCCAAAGATAAAAATATTACCCTTATTATTTTTTAATTGTTCATCAACGCCATCCTTAGTTGTTAATAAAATAATAAATCCCAAAATAAAAAAAGCTATGGATAGATATATTGTTATCTCCAAACCAAACCTGATAACTAATATCCCTGCTAAAAACATTTCCATCCCCCTCATTAGACCGCTAAACATTTTTATATCCGACAAATCATTTTTGAAGTTTCTGGAAAAACTATGTAATAATGCCCAGTTATTACCCATAATCAATGAACCGCCCAAGGCATATAATAGGTAAAAGACAAAAACGCCGACATAAGAACTGGACAATAATAATCAAAACAATGCCCATCCACAAAAAATATACCCCAACAAAACTGACACTCTGTGCGAGAAATAATCGCCAATAACTCTAGTCGGATACTCAAAAAAATACATAAAATATAATATATTCCTATTAAACCAAAGAATTGATCTGCAGACAGTCCCTTGTTTTGCGTAATATAAATCATCGCTATTATTACCCAAAACAAAGAAGGTGCAATTACTAGAGCAATCTTAACTTTTTGCAAACTAGAAAATCCTTTAAACATATTTTCAAACCTCATCTGGAATTTTGACTTTATTTACTTCTGAATACTTTTTATATATTTTTTGCAAAACAATGCTTAATTGCGGAATAACATTCTCTAATTTTTGTCCAGTACTAATACTATAAGCTTGCACCTCATCTAACAAAACCTCCCGATGATATCCAGCTTTCTTCATCAATTCTTTCTCCATTAATTTAGTATTAAATTTAGAAATAACATTCAAAACTTCTTTTTTATAATTATAATCTGTGAAAAATAATCCGTGGGCAATTTCGTGTTGTAAAAATGTCTTAATATTTTTTGACTCCCGATGAACACCTATAATATAAAATTTATCTTTTCTTTTGGAAAATATTTTTAATATCTTTTTCTCCCTTAGTGTTAGAGGGTTAAATTTTCCACTATAAAAAGGTTTCAATACTGATGATGGAATATTAAAACCATTCCAATCAGAATAATAAGTAAACTCACCAGTTTTTTTACCTTGTGGAGAATTAACAATGTACCATTTTTTAAAATCATCTAAAGAAAAAATCTTCCCCTTAAATTTTGGCGATTCATAAAACTCTTGAAATCGTAAAAAGGTTTTTGTTATCTCTTTTTGAGTGTTAAAAATTAACAAAAAAATGTCTTCCGTAATATTATATTTATCCATCATATATTCTTAAAACTAAATAACCTCTCATTTACACGTTCTCTTATCTTCGTCTATAATTTATAATCCATCATTAAATCTCCGCCTTAATCCTCCTCACGCCAGCTCCGCTGGATTTTTCCTTGACAATCTTAAATACTCCTTTTATTTCTGAAAGGTTTTTGATGTGCGGACCACCGCAAAGTTCCCGAGAGTAAATTTCACCCTCGGGAGAAGTAATTG
>CAZRUH010000011.1:0-19794 GCA_964603325.1 uncultured Bdellovibrionales bacterium | reverse complement strand
GAGCTTTAACCACCTTTTCCGCAGTCATAGAGTTAACCCTGAAAACTCCTGGACGAATGGGGGCAATATTCCACCCATTTTCCCAAGGTTTTGTAAAGTTGCCAGAAACGGCAATTGGTGCCGCGCCTCCGGCGCGCAAAAATTGGCGATTTGAGTACACCACCTTGTTATCGTGATTACTCAAATCAATACCCACAATGGCATTGGCCCGTCCACCCAGTCCAACACCGGTTCCGCCGGCTCCAACTGCCGTCGGGTTCGCTTGAACTCCAACAGTCGTAGTCTGCTCAGCAGACGCTGATGCGTCAACATCCGGCGTTTGCTCAATTACCGTCATCTGGGTTTGATTTCCCACCGCCGAAGCGGATGGGACTGGCTGTCCGTTCGCCCATGCCGGCGATGTAATCGCCAGCAAGATTACCAGAAAAAAATTCACTTTTTTCATACTTTCCTCCATTGTTTTTTGTCCCCCACCAAAATAGCAGAGAACTTTTTTTCAAAAAACTTGCCTTTACAACTTCCAAATACCATAGCATACTCCTTGAATTTGTCAAGGGTTTTTAAATAAGTTATCAACAATCTAAAAAATACAAAAAAGCGTTACTCAAACGCTTTTTTTCGCACTGACAAAACAAAATCTTATTCCACTTTCATCGCTTCTCTTAAGACCTTTCTCTCTATTTTATTAAATATTTTTTTGTTTTCATTTAAAAATGTTTTTGCCTTCTCTCTTCCCACTCCAAGTTTCTCTCCTTCAAAAGAATAAGAATTCCCGGATTTTTTTATCACTTCCAAAGCTACTCCCGTATCTAGCAAGTCTCCCGCTCGCGAAATACCTTCCGCATACATAATATCAAATTCTGATGTTTGAAACGGTGGCGCCACTTTATTTTTAACCACCTTTACTTTAACTCTATTGCCAACAACTTTGTCGCCTTTTTTAATTTGAGCGCTTCGTCTAACCTCTATCCTTACCGAAGAATAAAATTTCAAAGCCTGACCGCCGGTAGTTGTTTCCGGATTTCCAAACATTACCCCAATTTTCATTCTAATCTGATTAATAAAAATAACTATTGTATTTGACTTTGCTACGACGGGAGTAAGTTTTCTCAGTGCCTGTGACATCAATCTTGCCTGTTTTCCAACATGATGATCACCCATTTCCCCCTCTATTTCCGAACGAGGAACCAACGCTGCCACAGAATCCACCACTATTAAATCTACAGCATTACTTCTAACCAATGTTTCCACAATATCCAAAGCTTGTTCTCCCGCATCAGGTTGCGATATTAATAAGTTTTTAATATCAACACCTATTTTTTGCGCATAAGATGGATCCATTGCATGCTCAGCATCTACGAACGCCACCGTTCCTCCCAACTTTTGAGTATTAGCTGCGATATGAAGCGACAGGGTTGTTTTTCCGGAGGACTCGGGTCCATATATTTCAATAATTCTCCCCCTGGGAACACCACCTATACCAAGCGCTATATCCAAAGATACGGACCCGGTTGGAATTGAAGCAACATCAACTTTTTTAACATCACCCAATTTCATTATCATACCCTCTCCAAATTTCTGTCTAATTTCATCCACAACATTATCCACCTTATTGTTCTCGTTTTTTCTCTTATTATCTGTTTTTTTTCTTGCCATATATTTTAATAAATAAATTGATTACAAATTATAAACATATATTCAATACTTTAATAGCGAGCTTCTAAAGAAATGCTTTTTATCGCTTCTTTTCCAAACCTGTTAACACTTCTTACCGTTATTATATTAATTCCTTTCTTTAAAATAATCTTTTCTTTAAATATCCCTTCATCATTAACTGTTACTATTTGATTATTAACAAAAACTTGACTGCCTTTGTCTGTTTTACCTTCCACCAGTATTTGGCTTTCATTAATTACATTGTCTTGTTTGGGATTTAAAATCACCAGCTCCGGATTTGACACAAAAATATCTACTTTAACAAACAAATAAACAAACAATCCCAGAAACAAAATTACCGTTAAAATCAAATAGATAATTTTGGGAGTTATATAAAATTTTGATAAACTTATCCTATACTTCTTTTTAAACTTTTCATTTCCGGAAGAAATATTTTTTTGAATGCTTTTTTCTTTTTCAAAAGATTTTATCAAGTCTTCAGCATCAGCCCCCAAATATTCGGCAAAACTTTTTAAAAAACCCTTAACATAAACATCTGCCGGCAATTTACTGTACTCTCCTTTTTCCAAATACTCCAAATACTCCGCCTGAATCATAGTATTTTTAGATATATCGGAAAAACTGGCACGCTTGCCACTTCTTATTTTTTTTAATTTTTCTCCCAAAGTTAACGATCGAACCTTTTTTCTTCTAAAACCATTCATACTTTTGTTTAAAAGTTATATTTTCCATTTTTCTCTCTCTTCCTGATCTTTATGATCATCTTCATAATTTACGCCTTTTACCTCTTTTTGATTACCGGCCTTAATCAAAACCTCTCTCGGCTTATTGCCTTCTGCCGGTCCGATAATGCCATCTCTTTCCAAATCATCAACTATTCTCGCCGCGCGATTAAATCCAATTCTAAAATTTCTTTGCAACAATGATGCCGATACTTTTCCTACGCGAGTTATAAATTCTTTTATCTCTCCATACAATTCATCATTTTCATCACCCGTTTGCATCTGAGAAAAATCTATTTTTTGAAAAGAATTTGTATCCTCTTCTTTATCAAAAAAACCAGACCTACCACCATCTATATTCTTTTCATTTATCCCCTTATTAACATCTGTCTTTTCCGAGCTGTTATTATCTTTTTCAATATTCAAAGATTGTTTTCTGATAAAATCAACCACTCTTTTAACTTCTTCTTCGGAAACAAAAGAACACTGAACTCTCCTTGGTTTTAGAGAATTTGCCGTTAAAAATATCATATCTCCACCACCCAACAATTTTTCTGCGCCGGGCATTGTAATAATTGTTCTGGAATCTACTTGTGTAGCAACTTTTAACGCTATTCTCGTGGTGATGTTTGCCTTAATAACTCCGGTTAAAATATTTACACTCGGTCGTTGTGTGGAAATAATCAAATGAATTCCAACCGCCCTGGCCATTTGAGTTAACCGCATAATCACCCCTTCCACTTCCTTACCATGAGAAAGCATCAGATCCGCCAACTCATCAATTATTATTACAATGTAGGGAAGTTTTTTCAAGCTCTCTTCAGTTTCTTTTCCGGTATCCGGATCAATATACTTTCTCTTTACACCTTCCCTCATTTTGGAGTGGTAAGATTCCAGATCTCTGGAACCAACACTCTGCAAAACTTTATACCTTTCAGTCATCTCATTAACCGCCCATCTTAAAGCATTAATAACTTTCTTATTGTCAACTATTACATCTGACAATAAATGCGGTATTTTATTATATAAAGATAACTCCACTCTTTTTGGATCTATCAAAATCATCTTTAAATCATCCGGGGAATATTGAAAAAGAAGAGATAAAATGATTGAATTAACACAAACACTTTTTCCCGTTCCGGTGGCTCCGGCGACAAGCAAATGTGGCATACTTCTTAAATCAGCTACAACATATTCCCCCTCAACATCTTCCCCCAAAGCCAGCTTCAAAACCCCGTCATTTTCCCGAAAAACATCACTTTCAAGTAATTTTCTTAAATTGATAATTTCTCCTTTTTCATTCGGAACCTCTATTCCTATCAATGATTTTCCGGGAATTGGCGCCTCAATTCTAATCGGATGCACTGCCAATGCCAAAGACAAATTATCTCCCAACGCCATAATCTTATTTAACTTTACTCCCACCGGCGGACGAAAGCTATACTGAGTTACCGTTGGCCCTATCTTCACTCCACCATCTTTAAGTTCTATTCCAAAATTGGCAAAGGTCTCTAAAATAATATTTTTTCTATCTTCTATATTCCCACTGGAAATATCATTACTTTCAAATATATCTAATAAGTCTAATGGCGGAAATTCCCACTCTCCGGAAGATGTTTCGGTCTTATTTTTTATTTTAAAATTGTTCATTTTCTGTTTCTGTCTATTACTAAGTCTTTCTACCACTTCTTTTGGCTTCTCAGCATAACTGTCCTTATTATTTTCAGTGCTTAAATCATCGTCCACAAATTTGATATTCTTGATATTTGCATTTGAATTGCTTTTCTCATCGAAAGTCGCGCCTTTCAATTTTTCATTATTGATAATATCTTTTTTTTCTGATTTCTCTTCCATTCTCAATAAATTATCGCCTCCCTTTTTTTTGCTTTTATTTTTTTCATTATCACCTTTTTTGTTTTTTTCAAAAATTCTAACAAAAAATTCCAATACCGAAAAATTGAAAGCTACCATAGCGCCAATACCGGCAAACGCTATTAAAACAATAACACCGGCAATTTTTCCTGTGAATTTAACTAAAAATTTTGCCTCCAAAAAACCAATATATCCGCCACCCTCACCACTTTTGGCTATTTGCAAAAAATCATTTTCCGGAAAAAAAATATGAAAAAAGCCCAACAAACTAAAAAAAAGCAAACCCAACCCGATAATCTTAACCGTATAGAAAGTAGCGCTTTTTTTTCGAAATAGAATACCACCAATTAATGCAAGAGCTATTGGAAAAAGCCATTTTCCCCAGCCAAAAATAATACCTCCTGTTTTATTTAAAAACGAACCAAAAAAACCACCCACCCCAAAAAAACCCAAAACAAATAAAATTGATGCTAAAAATAAAAGAACTACGGATATACCTCTTTTGACATCATTTCCCAGTTTCGGCGCATTCTTCTCCGCTTTTTTTTTGGTATTATTTTTTTTAATATTTCGTTTTTTTGTCATAATTTTAATAATATCGTTTCAAAATAACTTCTCATTCCCACTTATTCTACCACAACTTCAAATAAAGATCTTGCAAAAACAACTTTTAATGATTTTTACAAATTTACTTTTATACTCATTTTTTTACCATTTCTTAAAATGCCTAAAAGAATTTCCTCTCCTTTACTGTATTTGCTAATATAATTGGAGAGTGGATGCTCCCAATCAATCTCTTCATTATTGACAGATATCACAATATCATTTATTTTCAATCCCGCTTTTTCAGCTGAACTTCCGTGAATTATTGCCAAGCCTTGTTCTCCGGAAGGAGAGTAAATTAAAGCACCCTTATCCACCGAAAGCCTATGAATTTTTTGATAAAACTTATTTATAGATAAATAATAAATTCCCAATTGAGCAGATTTATCAAAATTAAATATTTTGTTCATAGAATTCTTTATAACGTTTGCCGGAATCTGAAAATAAATATTTTTGTTGTTTATTGTTTCCATTCCGGTAATGGCAATCATTTCCCCATTGTAATTTATTACCGGACCACCGACATACTGGATTTCATTAAAAAAGGAAACCTTAAAAACTCCTTCCAGTTTTTCGGAAGATGCTACGGTTTTTCCTGACAAATTAAAACTTCTTTCAAAGTCGCTCAAAATACCATTCTGCAAACTAATCCCCGGTCCACTCTTTGAATGCCCAATTACAATAACTTTTTTTCCCAATTCCACATCATTGGAATTCGCGAAAGGAATGGCCGGTAAATTAACATCTTTCACTTGAAAATAAGCCAAATTGGCAAAATTATCAATCCCCAGAAAAGTAGCTTTATGCAAACTACCATCAAAAATCATTACTTCATAATCAATATCATTCCCAAGCAAAACATTGTCTTTATATGTAACTATTAAACCATCATTTGTTAGCACTACTCCGGTACCTTTTTTGTGTTTTTTTATTTTTTCTTTTTTGCTTTTTTTACTGTTATTATAGAAAGAAAATATATCAACAACTGAAGAAGAAATATTAGAAGAAATTTCGCTAATTTGATTATCATTATTTGTTACGATTGTTTCTGTTTTTCTTATAATGGTTGTATTCTTTTCCATTTGTTGGAATAACTGATATTTACCAAAGAAACTGTTTTTCCCCAACTCTGGAAATAAATATTTCCCAAAAAAAACTCCGCCAATTCCACCAAATATTAAAATAACCAATATACCTATAATTATTTTCAATGTTTTTTTTATCATAAACTTAATATTGTTTTTCCAATATAAATTTTTTTAAACTTTCCTCTAAAACTGTAATAACCACTTTGAACTAAACAATACCATTCCTGAAATAATCATAAATAGTATCAGATTAATCAAAACGGTTTTCTTTGATAAGCTACCGGAAAAATAATCTCTTGATAAATCCCACAGTATATAATAAAACATCAACATAACAAATCCGGATGTTAAATATCCAAACGGCCAGAAATTTACAACCCAACCCATTTCCAGCATTGCAAATCCCATCACCAAACTATAGACCATTACCAGATTCTTTTTTTTAGTTTCAATAAATGCAAAGTACCGATAACTTATTATAAATATATTTGCAAAATAAAACAACATCAACCACCAAGAAGACAACTCAAAATTTAAATAAATACCATGGGTTGCAGACAAAAATAAAAAAACCGTTGCCATTAAAACCATCGCAATAATTCCACGAGAAACCTCATCTTCTTTATTTTTATTGATGCGATATCCTCCAAAAAGAAAAAAATAATATACCAAAGAACTCAAAAAAATAAATATATTTCTTTCCGGCGAATAATCAATCAGATGAAGCATTACCCACGAAGAAACGGAAAACAAACCAATTGAATACCAAAGTAACCAGTTTCTGATAACAATTCTGGCGCCTATTAGGGAAATAAACAGCAAAAAAAACAATAGGAACCAGAAAAAATTATCAAACAAAGAAACCGCCTTCAAAACAACAGCAAATAAAATAGTTTGTAATAATGCCGGTATATATAAAAACACTTATTTTTTAGAAATTTATCAGAAAAATCTTAGTTATCTTCCATTGAAATTGCATTCACGGGACAACTTTCTACGACCTCTTGACAGTTGCAATCACCACAATCATCGGAAATAACTTCAGATTTTCCGGTTTCCATATTTAATTTAAAAATTTTCGGACACAATGCTTCGCACGTTCCGCACCCTATACAAAGGTTTTCATCAACTTTTACTTTTGCCATAATACAAACTTTTTAAATATTATTCAAAATAATATTTAAAAAAATTAAAAAATTATAAAGCCATTAAAGATATGTCTCTCTGGGGATTTTTCAACACCTTTTCCTCAAAATTTTTCATATTGTAATCTTTAAACTCAACCATTCCACTTTCACTATTCCAAGTATAGTCTTTCAAGAAAATCCTAATATTCATTTTTTTAATTTCATCGCTAAGCCAATCGGCAAATGTTAATTTTGAAAAAAATATCTGACTAATTTCATATAATTCTTCTCCTTTCTCGCTTTTCTTTTTATCTTTTAATTTTAAAATGTGATAACCTAAGTTTGTTTCTATAACATCACTTATTTCTCCCACTTGCATCTTTTCAACAACATCTTGAATATTTTCAGCCAAAAAATCTTTCTTAAACCACCCCATATACCCGCCATTTAAACGACCGCCATTCATCTTATTGGCGACATTTTCAAAAGACATTCCGCTATCTAACATTTTTTTTGCTTCCGCAATTTTTTTCTTTGCCATATTCTTTTTTTCTTTTCCGGCATTTTCTTCAACCCACGCTTCCAGTTTTTCCTTATATAAACTCGGCTTAACTACCTTATTTTTAAATTCTGACAATGACCAACCGTATAATCTATCCAGATTTGCCGCAATATTTTTTTTGTTTTTCCCTCTTTCGGAAATTTTTCTTTCAACAGCGTTATCAATCATTTTTTTTGTAATTTTTATTTTTCTCTCATTTGCCAAAATTTCAATAGCCCGATCTTCAATCATTTTATTTATAAGCTCCTTTTCACGAAGTTTTAATTTTTTCTTTCCATCCCCAGTGGAAAAATCAATCCGATATCCAAGAGAAGAAAAATCTTGATTTTTATAAAATCTTTGAATTGATTTTAAATTTTCAGATATTTCTTTAATTGATATTATTTCTTTATTATTTAAAATAATCGCTGGCAAAATTATTTTTTCTCCCAAGTTTTTGTCAATTAAATTATCATTTGCAAAAACATAAACATAACCCGCTACTAAAAAAAATAAGAACAAAATAAAAACTATTATGCTATATATCAATGTGCTTAATTTTATTTTTTTATTTTGTTCTTTCATAACAGTTAAATAATATGCCAAAAACCATTTACAGTCAAATAAGATTAACTACTCCCAAATTTAAAAACATAACGACAGTTATGTTTTTAAAAAATCTACAACAATCCTTGATAAGCATTGCTCATAATATGTAAAAACCAAGGAATTACAAAAATCAAAGCTATTAACGGCAACAAGAATGTTGCCACAGAAACAATAATCGTCATTAAGAACATTTTTCTGGTTTTTTCCACGCTTCTGTAAATTTTATCTATTTTTTCTTCTTGCTCCGTTATTTTTTTCAGTATCTTTTCTTCCATTTTTATATAAAATTTTTATTTTTTGCTTTTTTTAAACAGTTCAACAGTTCCGCCAACTTTTTCAATTTTTTTCATAGCGCTATCAGAAACAAATATTTCTTTTGACACCGTAACCCTCTTTTTTAACTCGCCGTTTCCCAATATTTTAACACCGTTTTTCGCTTTATTTTTCCTAATCAGCCCTTTTTCAATCAAACTATTTATGCTTATTTTATCGCCTTTGCTAAAATTATTTTCAATAACATTCAGATTTATAACAACTTTCTTTGGTTTTATGGATTTAAAACCTCTTTTTTTCTTTAGTTTTTGAATTAAAGATGTTTTTCCACCTTCAAACAAGGGGTCTATATTTCCACCTGACCTTGCCTTTTGACCCTTCATTCCTCTCCCGGAATAAGTTCCTCTTTTTCCGCCTCTTCCAACTCTTTTTCGGGTCTTCTTTGCTTTTACTTTTAATTCATGTATTTGCATAACTCTATAAATTAACTCTCAACTGAATCAAACTACTCCTGAAAAAATCTGAATTGATCAGCTTGAAAATTTTAATAATTAAACATATTCCTCTATACTCTTTAGCGCTTCCACTGTCGCCCTGGCGACATTTAATTTATTAGAAGTTCCTAAAGATTTAGAAACAACATCTTTTATCCCCGCCAAATCAACCACCGATCGCACTGCTCCACCGGCAACAATTCCTCGTCCCTTTTTCGCCGGTTTCAAAATAATTTTTGCGCTTCCAACTTTAATCTCCACATCGCAAAGAATCGTTCCATCTTTAATGCTAACTTTTATTAAATTTTTCTTAGCATCATTTACCGCTTTGGTAATGGCAATAGAAACATCTGTCCCCTTTCCAACTCCAACACCAACTCTTCCTTTTTTATCACCAACCACCATCGTGGCGCGAAAACTGAACCGGCGACCACCTTTAACCACCCTGGTTACTCTTGCCAAATCTAAAAGTTTTTGCTCAAACTCCGGCT
Source organism: uncultured Bdellovibrionales bacterium (assembly GCA_964603325.1). Taxonomy (GTDB): domain Bacteria; phylum Patescibacteriota; class Minisyncoccia; order Moranbacterales; family UBA9337; genus LSNR01. The sequence continues at coordinate 10,297 of CAZRUH010000011.1, read as the reverse complement.
TTTCTCTTTTCTTCTTGCTAAATTTTTTAAATCTATTCTTATTGTTTTCCATTTTTTTTAAAAAATAATATTAAAATTTAATTCCGCCTTTTCTAATCTCATCGGCTAAAGCTTTAACTTTTCCATGATATTTATAACCGCTTCTGTCAAATACAACTTTTTTAATCCCAGATTTTGCACATTTTTCAGAAATATCCTTGCCGACCTCTTTTGCGCCGGATATTGTCGCTTTTCTCACTGTTGATGAAATTATGGTTTTTCCTTTGTCGTCATCAATAACCTGAACATACATTCCTTTAAGACTTTTAAATACCGAAACACGCGGACATTTTGATGTTCCAAATATTTTGGCTCTTATTCTATTTTTTCTATGCAATCTTTTTTTGTTCCTCATAAATATGTAATCCTAAACAAATGATTTTCATTTGAAAAGATTTATTGAAAAATAAACTTCTATTCTGATGCCACCGCTTTCTTCCCTTCCTTTCTTCTAACAATCTCATCAGAATATTTAAATCCTTTTCCCTTATACGGTTCTACCGGTTTTAATGCTCTAATTTCTGCGGCAAACTGTCCAACCACTTGCTTATCAATTCCCGTAATTACCAAATTATTTTTATCTATCTTAACTTCTATATTGCTGGGAATTTCCACTTCCACAGGATGAGAAAAGCCCAAAGCCAAATCAAGTTTATTTCCTTTAACAGACATTCTGAATCCAACCCCGTTAAGTTCCAAAGTTTTTTCAAACCCATCTGCAACACCCTTGATCATATTTGAAATCAATCTGCTTGTCGTTCCCCACATAGCCGACATCTTCTTACTTTTCTGCTTACGAGAAATATGAATTAAATTATCTTTAATTTCAACTTCAATTCCATAAACAACAACCATGTCTAATGTTCCTTTTGGTCCGGTTACTGTTATTTTATTGTCCTTAAGCTCAACTTTGACTCCTTCCGGAATTTCAATTGGTTTTTTTCCTATTCTACTCATATATTAATAATCTTAAATTTAAATTTAATATTTACCAAACTTCACAAACCAATTCTCCGCCCACATTTTCTTTCCGAGCATCTTCACCACTCATCACTCCCTTTGATGTAGAGATTATCATTATTCCATACCCGTTCTTAACTTTTCTTATATCATCACTACCGACATAAATTCTCTGCCCTTCTTTGCTAATTCTTCTAATCTGCTTTATGGCAGGAATAACTTTTTTGTTATCATTTTTTTTGTAATATTTTAGAGAAATTTTAATCATATCAAACCTCTTTCCGGGAACCTTTTTCAAAGATTTGATAAACCCTTTCTTTAGTAACACTTCCGCGATTGATTTTTTAAATTTAGAACTAGGAAAAACAACTTCACTATGTCCAGCGCGTTGAGCATTCCTAATTCTTGTTAACATATCTGCAATTGGATCTAACATAATAATATATATTTCTATTCTTCTCAACTTTTTATGAGTATTTTTGAGAAGATTGTCTTACCTTAATTCTAATTTAAATTTTTACCAATTAATTTACCAACTACTCTTTTTAATGCCGGGAATTTCCCCTTTACTGGCTAATTCGCGAAAACAAATCCGACAAATATCAAACTTGCGCATATACCCTCTCTTTCTTCCGCACTTCCAACAACGATTCACTTTTCTTGTAGAAAATTTCGGTCTTTTTTGAGCCTTAGCAATCACTGATTTTTTTGCCATATATTTATTTATCAACTTAAATATAAAATTATTTTTTACTTTCCAATGGAAATCCCAATAATCTAAATAATTTTTCTCCCTCTTCTTTGTTTTTTGCCGTACTTACAACATTAATTTGCAAACTAAAAATATTATTAACTTCCTCTGCTGAAATTTCCGGAAAAACTATTTGCTCCTTTATACCTATATTCAAATCTCCTTCGTTGCTGACAGCACTGATTTTAATACCTTGAAAATCTCTGGTTCTTGGAAACGCAACATTATTTAATTTATCAATAAAGTCCCACATTCTATTCCCTCTTAATGTAACTTTTACGCCAACCTCCGCACCTTCTCTAACTTTAAATCCTGAAATTGATTTTCTCGCCCTAGTCATTAACGGCTTTTGCCCGGTAATAACTTTGATCGCCTCAACTATCTCTCTAATCCTCTCTTTTTCTTTATCAAACCTACCTATTCCAACATTAACCACCACTTTCTTTACTTTCGGAACGGCAAATATATTTTTGTAACCAAATTCTTTTCTTAATTCAGGAACAACTTTCTCTTTGTATTTAATTTTAGAATTTATAATTTTCATATCGTTCTTAATGTTAAATTTTAATCTATCTCTTTTCCGCATTTCTTACACTTACGACTCTTTTTTTCTTTATTCAACAAATAACCTATCCTGGTTGTTTTTGCGCAATGAGGACAAATCAACATAACATTTGAAATCGCCATTGGCGCCGAAATTTCCACTCGCTCCCCTTTTTCTCCCTCTTTTTTGGGGCGAATATGCTTTTTAATTATATTTAAACCATCCACAACTATTTTCTGTTCCTCTTTTAGAATTTGCGCCACCTTACCATCTCTTCCTTTATCTTTTCCGGAAATGACTTTTACTTTATCACCTTTCTTTATTTTCATAATTATTACCAAAACATTAAACTTTTAAACTATAGCACTTCTACGGCTAACGAAGCTATCTTATTAAATCCCCTTTCTTTTATTTCTCTGGCCACCGGTCCAAATATTCTAGTCCCCTTCGGCTCATTGTTTTCAACAATAACCGCCGCATTTTCATCAAAACGAATATAAGAACCATCTTTTCTTCTAAGACTTTTCTTTTGTCTAACTATAACAGCTCTCACTTTATCACCTTTCTTTACTGCGCCTCTCGGCTCTGATGATTTAACGGAAGCAACAATAATATCTCCGACATAAGCATATCTTCTTCTCGTTCCCCCCAAAACCTTGAAACATTCTATTATCTTTGCTCCGGAATTATCCGCTACTTTTAATTTTGATTCTGCCTGTATCATATTATATGCTATCTAAAATTCTTAAAACTAAAATAATTATTTTTTATCCTCATTCAAAACGGCAAACTTCTTATTTTTACTAATCGGCCTAACACTTACAAATTTTACCACATCACCAATTTCATAATTACCACTATTTGTCGTATGAACCTTGTATTTTTTGGTAGATTTATACTTCTTTAAATATTTGGGATGAGTTTTAAAACTGTCAACGGCAACGACTAAGGTTTTCTCCATCTTATTGCTCACAACAACACCTTTTTTAATTTTCTCAACTTTTTTCTTCGTCATAAAATTTAAATTTATTTAACATTTTTAACCTTACTCTCTTTTTTCTCACTAATAATCGTTAAAATTCTGGCTACATCCTTTTTAGCATTACGAAGATCGCGATGATTCTTGGCTTGCTTAACCGCCACCTCAAACATTAACTCACGGACAAGACTCTTTCTTTCTTCCAAATCTTTAACTAATTCATTTATATTCTTTTTTCTTAATTCTTCAATCTTCATAAAAATCAAAATTAAACCATCTTACTATAAAATTTACTTCTTTTCAATAAATTTTGTTCTTACACTCATTTTATATGCAGCCAATTCCATGGCTTTTTTAGCCAAATCCCTCTCCACGCCATCCATTTCAAACATAACTTTTCCGGCTTTTATCTTCGCAACATAATGATCTACCGACCCCTTACCTTTTCCCATAGGAACCTCATCTCCTTTTTTGGTCATCGGCTTATCCGGAAAAATTCTAATCCAAATCTTTCCTCCTCTTTGTATATGTCTGGTCATAGCCCTTCTTGCCGCTTCAATTTGCCTAGCCGAAATAAGCCCACTACTCATAGCTTTTAATCCATAACTGCCAAAACTAACCTTATTTCCCCGAGAAGCAATTCCTTTGATAGCTCCCCCACGATGAGTTTTTCTATGTTTAACTTTTCTTGGCATTAGTAACATATCTATTCAATATCCGGTTTTTTAGATGATTATCTAAAAAATAGACTATACACAAAATTTATAATTACTCAAACTTCTCTCCTTTATAAATCCACACCTTCACTCCTATGGCTCCATAAGTCGTTCTGGCGGTTGCTCTGGCAAAATCAATATCGGCTCTCAGTGTCTGCAATGGAATGGTTCCTTTGGTCAACCATTCTTTTCTTGACATCTCGGCGCCACCCAATCTCCCGGAAACCTCTATTTTAATTCCTTTTACTTTTTTGCTTTTTCCGGATTGATCCAATGCCGTTTTCATCACCCGCCTGAACGGAACTCTTTTTTCCAATTGTTCGGCAACTTGTTGAGCCACTATTGAGGAATTGGATTCAAAATCTCTAACCTCTTTAATGTCTACATTTATTTTAAACCTCTTTCCCGAAAAAAACTTACTTTTTACAAATTTACTAATATCCTCAATTCCGGAACCGCCCCTACCTATTAAAATACCCGGACGAGATGTTAAAATTATAATTTTAATTTCATTGTCAAACCTCTCTATTTCAATATCGGCAATAGATGCTTTCTTCCATTTATTTGCAATATTTCTCCTAATTTTAACATCTTCCCTAAGATTTTTTGAAAAATCTTCACCGCCAAACCATCTTGATCTCCATGTGGTTGTTATGCCTAATCTTATTCCTTTTGGATTAACTTTTTGTCCCATACTTTTTAATTATAAATCTCTTTTTTAAAGACTATCTTTTCTTAATTCTTCTCTTAACTATAAATTTATTACTATATTTCTTCTTTTTTCTGGTTTTTTTTCCAAGCGCAATCTTTCCCCATGGAGTTTTGGGATATTTCAAACCAACCCCTTGCTTTCCTTCGCCACCACCATGAGGATGATCAACCGGATTCATAACTGATCCTCTAACTGTCGGACGAAATCCCATCCAACGCTTTCTTCCCGCCTTCCCAACTCTAACAGCACTATTTTCAAAATTACTCACTTGACCTATCGTAGCATAACATTCTTTATTTACCAACCGAATCTCTCCAGAAGACATTTTCAATTGAACATTTTTTTCATCAATACCCATTAGAGTTACCCCCGTTCCGGCGCTTCTTGCCATTTGCCCCCCTTTTCCTATTTTTAATTCCACATTGGAAACAACTGTGCCGACCGGGATATTTTTCAATTTCATTCTATTTCCCTTTTTAAACGGAGCCTTCTTATCGGAAATTACCTCGTTGCCAACTTTCATCCCCTCCGACGCAAGTATATATCGCTTTTCTCCATCTACATAATTAACCAACGCTATTAGTGCTGTCCTTACCGGATCTTTCTCAATGGAAACAATTTTGCCCGGTATGCCAAATTTATCTTGCTTAAAATCAACCAAACGATATCTTCTTTTGTGTCCGCCACCTCTATGCCTTACGGATATTTTCCCCCCCGAACGACCGGAAATTTTTTTTAATTTCGCCAACAGCGATTTTTCCGGTTTTTTATCGGAAAGATTTTCCGGCTTCACAATGGACATATTTCTACGACCGGCAGTATTTTTTTTGTAAACTTTAATTGCCATATTTTTATCACTTTGATGTTATAATTCCAAATTACAACTACAAATATTACATCTCTTCCTTCCTCTTTATCTTTGTAGTTTTATAACTACGCTTATTTTCTTCTAATATTTTCTTATTTTCTTTCTTAACTTTTTTAACAATTTTTTTACTACCCTCGGTCTTATCTCCATCAGAAACTTTTCCCATTTTATCACTTTTCTTGTTTTCGCTATCATTATCTTTGATGGAATTTCCAACCTTATTTTTAACCGCCTCCAAAGTTAAATAAACATGCGAACTTCTTTTTAAAATTTGACTGGCTCTTCCATATGCCCTAGGTCTCCACCTTTTCAAAGTCAAACCCTCTCCAACCATAATTTCAGAAACACGCAAAGAATCTTCACTCAATTTAAAATTGTTAACCGCATTTGCTTTGGCGCTATTCAACAATTTTATCAAAGCGTCATTAGCCCTTCTATTCTTGTTTTTCAATTTAAAAATAGCATCTCCAAGCATACACCCTCTTACCATATCAACGGAAACTCTAACTTTTCTTGGAGATATTCTTAAATTTTTTAATTTTGCCCTAACTTTCATACAAAATATATATAATTAACAAAAAATTACGCTGATTTAGCCGCCTTGGCCGCTTCTATTTCTTTCTGTTTAGCCGCTTGCTCCAGTTCTTTTTGAATCTTACCACCATGTTTTAAAAAAGTTCTCGTCAAAGAAAATTCTCCCAATTTATGACCAACCATCTCCTCAACAACATAAACTTCTATAAACTTTCTTCCATTATAAACACCAAAGGTAAACCCAACCATTTCCGGTGTTATGGTACAAGACCTTGACCATGTCTTAATTGGTGTTTTGTCTCCCGGTTTCATACTTTTCACCTTTTTTAATAATCTTTCATCTATGTACGGACCTTTTTTTAAACTTCTTGACATACTTATAAATTTTAATTTCCAAATTATTCAAAAAAATCAATTTTATGATCATTGCTTAATGTTACTATTGCTTTTCTTATTGCGGATTTTTTACCGACAATCCTACCGAAACGTCTCTTTTTTTGCGGAATATTGATAATATTAACTTTTTCAACCTTAACATTATATAACTTTTCTACGGCTACTTTTATTTGCTTTTTAGATGTCTTAATCCTAACTTTGAAAACATACTTATTGTCACTTGACATTTCTTGCGTTTTTTCCGTTATCCATGGGCGTACTATGTACTTGTATGCCATATCTGCATTACCTATCAAAGCTGATGTTTTTTTAGGCTTTACTTCACCACTCCTTTTTGTACCTGAAATCTTATTGGAAACTTTTTTATCAAAATCTCCGTTTTTCTCACTACCTTTTTTACTCTTACTAAATAAACCCATACTTTTTTTATTTATTATTATACTTCTTCTCTAAATATGCAACTGCGTCTTTGCTTAAAACCAAATTTTTATTATTCAAAATATCAAACACATTCAAAATGCTAATCGGCAAACAAGTTAACTTGGTTATATTTCTGGCATATAAATACAAATCTTTCTCCTTATCCGTCAAATTTAATAAAATCGTGCCGTTCATTTTTAGATTACTTAACATTTTAGCAACGCTTTTGGTCTTTTTTTCTTCAATTTCAAAATTATCAACTACAATAAACTTATTGTTTCTCACTTTTTCACTCAAAGCAATTTTTATCGCTTTATGCTTCGCTTTTTTATTAATTTTCTTTTTAAAATTTCTATCCTTGCTTGGTCCAAAAATTGTCCCTCCTTTTCTCCAAATGGGATTTTTAACAGATCCTGTTCTCGCCCTTCCCGTTCCTTTTTGTTTCCATGGCTTTCTTCCCGATCCGGCAACTTCACTACGATCCTTAGTATGCGCTACCGCCACTCTCTTATTGGAACTTATTGCAACATACACTTGATGTAATAAACTATTATTTGATGGAACGCCAAAAACATTTTCTGATACTTCCATATCTTCCACCCGTTCTCCTTTTAAGTTATAAACCGCTATTTTCATCTTTCTATATATTAAAAATAAATATTAATCAATAAAAATTTCAACAATTCTACCATTGACACCAGGGACAGCTCCTTTTATGCCCATTAAATTGTTATCCTTATCAACATAAACAATCTTTAAATTCTTTATTGTCGCTTTTCTACCTCCCATTCTTCCCGCCATCTTTTTTCCCTTAATCACATGTTGCGGATAAGCGCTTCCGATTGATCCCGGAGCTCTATGATCATGTCTGTGTCCGTGACTGGCCGGTGAACCATGAAACCCATGCCTCTTCATAACTCCCTGAAATCCTTTAGCTTTTGTTATTCCGGAAACATTGACAGTATCATCAATTTTAAAAATCTCCACAGAAATATTCTCCCCTATTTTAAACTTTTTTAAATCTTCATCATCAACTCTAAATTCCCTCTTTAATGTTTTTTTCTTGGTTTTATTAATTTCAACTTGAATCGCATTATATCCATCTTTATCTTTTTTCCTAATTAAACTGATCTTATTTGGCACACACTCAATCAAAGAAATATTCAAAGCTCCTTTTTCTTTGTCATATATGGTTGTCATTCCTATTTTTTTACCTAATATAAACCGCATATTTTTTACTTAACAAATAATTTATCAATAATTCCAACAAAAAAACTGGTCTTTCGCGAGCCAGTGAAAACTACTGTTAGTTTTTCTGAAAATATCTCGCTAGTTGAGTATCCACTGTAACACAAAATGGACTTTAACTAGTTTTTTCTTTTACATTTTGACCTCAATATCAACACCGGCCGGTAATTCCAAATTGGTTAAATCGTCAATGGTTTTCGGCTTCGGATTCAGTATATCTATCAACCTTTTATGTATTCTTATTTCATATTGATCTCTGGAATTTTTATGAACAAATGTTGATTTATTTACTGTCGTTTTGTGAATTTCAGTCGGTAACGGAACCGGACCGGAAATCTTAGAATCAGATCTCATGGCGGTGTCAATTATTTTTTTTGCTGATTGATCAACCACTCTACTGTCATAAGCTTTAATTTTAATTCTAATTCTTGATTGTTCCTCTTCTGCTTTTTTAACCATTTTATAATTTATATTTACACAAAATTAACCCCTCTTTTTTTAAGAGAAGAATCGTCTTGCCGAAAAATCGGCAAGACTATCTTTTCTCAAAACTATTTTATAATCTTAGTTACAATTCCGGCACCTACAGTTCTTCCTCCTTCACGAATGGCGAATCTCATACCATCCTCCATGGCAACTGCAGACGAAAGCTTAACTTTCAAATTAACAGTATCCCCGGGCATAACCATCTCCGTTCCTTCCGGCAACTCAACTTCCCCCGTTACATCGGTAGTTCTTATATAAAATTGTGGCTTATATCCCTTAAAGAATGGTGTGTGCCTTCCTCCTTCTTCTTTGGTTAAAACATAAACTTCACCCTCAAATTCAGTGTGCGGAGTTATGGAGCCGGGTTTAGCGATAACCTGACCTCTTTCAATGTCCTCTTTTTTTATACCACGCAAAAGAATTCCCGCATTATCACCGGCCATTCCTTTGTCAAGTTGCTTGTTAAACATTTCAATTCCCGTAACTGTAGTCTTTTGAGTATCCCTAAGACCAACTATTTCCACCTCATCGTTTATATTGACCACACCTCTCTCAATTCTTCCGGTAGCAACCGTCCCACGACCTTCAATTGAAAAAATATCTTCAATAGGAATCAATAAAGGTTTTTCAGTATCTCTTTTTGGTTCCGGAATTTTTTCGTCTAAAGCACTTAACAAATCAAAAATAGGTTTAGCCGCCTCATCATCTGCGCTCTTAGCTTCCAAAGCTTTTATGGCAGAACCTCTAATAACGGAAGCATTTTCCCCATCAAACTCATATTTTGTCAAAAGTTCTCTAACTTCCTCCTCAACAAGATCAACTAATTCAGCATCATCAACCATATCAACTTTATTTATAAACACTACTATACTCGGAACACCCACCTGCTTAGCTAAAAGAATATGTTCCCTTGTTTGCGGCATAGGTCCATCGGTAGCACTCACCACCAAAATAGCTCCATCCATTTGCGCCGCTCCCGTAATCATATTCTTAATATAATCAGCATGTCCGGGACAATCTACATGAGCATAATGCCTCTTTTCGGACTCATATTCACAATGAGCGGTGGCAATAGTAATACCCCTGTCTTTTTCTTCCGGAGCATTATCAATATCCTCCACTTTTTTTGGTTGCGCCCAACCTTTTAAACTTAAAACATGCAACATTGCCGCAGTCAATGTAGTTTTTCCGTGATCAACATGACCAATTGTTCCCACATTAACATGTGGTTTAGTTCTTTCAAATTTATCTGCCATAAATTTTTTAACACGAAAGAAATCCCACTTTCGTATTTACTTATTTTTAATTAATTATTTATTTCCTTTTTGAAAAACAGAAATAAAAAAACCTCCTGAGAATATTCTAGCATATCAAATAAAAATATGCAACACAAAAACAGAATTATCATCTCACTCCCATCAAACAACAAATTTCCATATCTACTTCATCAATCACAGAAACATAATAGCATTGTAAAAAAATATGTCAAGTAATTCAATTTTATAATTTTAACAATTTCTATCTACTTGATAAAAACAAAAAATCAACACCGTACATATTATTATCTAATACAAATCAGAACTCCCCCAATCAAAACCCCCTACCGGCTTACCGATAAGGGGTTAAAAAACAGTTTGTTTTTTG
>CAZRUH010000010.1:0-20246 GCA_964603325.1 uncultured Bdellovibrionales bacterium | reverse complement strand
AATTGTTTTTCCAAATCTTCGCTTGATTTTATGCCGGGGAATATTTCTTTAATTTCCTCTGAATATTTGTAAAATAATTCGCCCCATCCTTGAGCTTTGATTTCGGCTGGAGCATTATTGATAATCTCTCTTGCTTTTAGCCATTTTCCTTTTACATCATCAGGCAATTCATCAGCAATTATTTTTTGTATCTCTTCTGGTAATTCACCAACAAATATGGAATGCAGTGCATAATCTTTGGTATTTAAAGATAATGCTCTGCTGGTGCGCACATAACCATTTGTTTCCTTGTCAGATATTTTACTGTTGGTTTTACCGGGTTTCATTATTTCAAAACCTTGTTTTATAGCCTCTTGCCGATAAATATCTGCTGTGGCTATAGCCCTAGCTTCATTGCTGGAGATAAAAAATAGTTTATCGGTTTCCGGGTTTAGATTATCAAAAAATTCAATTGCCTTTTCTTTAGCCAATTTGATTCCTTCTTTTGATAAATCTGGATAGACTTGATCAGCTGGATTAAATTTTTTATCCCCTCTTTCCTTTTGTGTTACATAGGTATCATAGTTTGATTTACTGTGGCGTATCCCAAAAGCCTCAAATGATTTATTTTCATTCATATGGTTTTTTGACTTTTTGTATAATTAGAATTATACAAAATATTAATTAAATTATTTTTATTATTCCTTTATTAGCATCAACTTCCAATAGGTCTCCCGTACGAATCGTTTCTGTTGCATTAGCTACACCAACTATGCAAGGAATTTTTAGTTCTCTGCTTACTATGGCAGCGTGGGACATCATTCCTCCTTGATTTGTGATAATAGCATTTACTTTATTGCAAGCCTCAATTATTTCAGGAATAGTTGAGTCAGTTACTAATATTTCTCCTTGTTTTGTTTCTTTTCTGACTTTAGCGATGCTGTCAAAATCGTCTGTGGAAACATGAATAACTCGAGCTCTACCTCTTGCTATTCCCGCAGAGGCTATTTGTCCTTTGAGAATAGGGGCATTTGTTGTTGGTACAAAGCTGCTTATAAGATGAAGTGCTTTTTTACCGATTATCGTGTTTATGTTTTTATTTTTATCAGCATAAATTATATAACCAATTTTTCTTCTGTTAATAGTATTTATATCTATTTTTTTATTTTCAAATAAATTAAGTATTTCTCCTTCTGAATATTCTATAATATCTTTTAGTGCAATGTTAAATTTTTTTGAAGCTTGAATTGATAGTCTATTAGTAAAACAATTTTCAGTATAAGTTGCATCATTGATATATTTACGACCATCTAGTTTTATTTGTTCAAATTCTTCCATTTCCTTCTTTGTAATTTTTTTTGACTTAAAATATTTGTCAGTAAAAAAGAAATCGGTGTATCTATAATAGCGAGATAGTTCATCGATATATTGAATAAAATTTTCAAGGTTTTTTTTATTTAAACCAGTTTCTTCTATTTGCTCTATTGTTTTTTTAAGTTTTAAATAATTATTTTTAAGTTCTTTTTTGAGTTTTGAAAGAAATCCTTTTTGTGAATATAATAAATTGCCCTCATTTAAAGACTCTTGCATTTTTCTTTTGCTAATGAAAGTTCTTCGTTTAGTTCCATCGTAAATTACTAAGCCCTCCATGTCTTTGATATGCCATAAAAATCCAAATGAACGACCAAAAGAAACTTTACCTTTTGTTTGAGTAAAATGTTGATAGTTATTATAAGTCAAAGGAATAGTATTAGCTTTTTTTAAAATATTTACCACACCATTATCCGCATCTACCTCTATTAGCTCACCGTCATTTAAAACTTGTGTAGCAAATCTAGTTCCAATAATGCAAGGTTTTTTGAGTTCTCTTGCCATTATCGCCGCATGACAAGTTATCCCTCCTTCATCAGTAACAAAAGCTGATGCTTTTCTCATACCAGCTATCAAATCCGGTGTAGTCATAGATACCACTAAAATATCACCGTTTTTTATTTTGTCAATTTGATCTACCTCAAAAACTTTTTTTACTATACCTTTTATTTTTCCACTATAAGCAACCTGGCCCTTGATTAGCTTATTTTTATTTATTCTTTCTTTTATAATTTTAAAATTATATTTTTTTAAAAATTGCTTTAAATCTTTTTTTAAAAAAACCTGATAATCATAGTAGATATAACCTTGTTGACGTTTTTTCAATTCTTGAATAGAAGGTAATTTTTGATTAATAATTTCATTTTGAGTCAAAAAATAGACATAGCTTTTATATTTTTTTGGCAATAATTCATTGGCAGTTTTCAATATTGTATCAATAACTAGACCAACAAAATCTTCTGCTTTATGACGAACATCATTACTTAATTTGATAATATTTTTATCTATATGTTTATTGTTAGTTTTTCCTATAATAATCATCATCGTTAAAATTGGGAGCATATCAGCAAACATCGTGCAAATCTTTTTAATTTTTACTACATCAGAATAATTTTTATCAATTAATTTAGTTAATTTGTAATAATTTTCTAAATATTTTTTTATTAAATTTTTAAATTTATTTTTATGTTGATTAAAATAAGTTATCAGAAAAAAGGGTATTTGCATCTCATCCGTCATATTATACAAAACTTGCGTACCTTTATCTTTGGTATAAATAAACATTGGCTCAAAAAACATCATACTATTACAAATTTTTGGCAAACCTTCTCTTTCCCCTTTATACCAAATCTCGTAAAAAGATAAGGGAAACGATCGAATCATAAATTTTTGAAATAATTCTGGCTCAATATTTTGTAAATGCAAATTTTGATCATTATTTCTATTCTTATTCCCCAAAGTAGTAATCGGACGACTTTGGGTAATAAAAAATTTTCCATCTTCTTGTGCCCATTCTATATCTTGTGGTATTTTGTAGTGATTTTCTATTTTTTTAATTAAACTAGCTAGCTCCAAAATTTCTTTTTTATTCAAAACTTGTTTCTCGCCTTTTTCTCCTAAATCTTTCCATTCATTGCCACCATTTTGTTTGCGATACAAAGCCTTTTTTTGTTTATTTGTATTGATGTCAATAATTTTATTATCCTCTTTCTCAACCACATAAGCATCAGGCGTAATAGAACCGGAAACTATTGCCTCGCCAAGTCCAAAACCAGCCTCAATGATTATTTGATTGTAGTCTTCTGTTACGGGATGAACTGAAAAGGCAATTCCGGATTTATCAGAGTTAACCATAGTTTGTACCACTACAGCCACGGAGATATGTTTGTCTTGTAAATCTTTTTCAAATCTATAAAAAATAGCTCTCGGGGTAAATAACGAAGCCCAGCATTTTTGAATAGACTTTATTAAATTAACTTTATCAACATTAAGAAAAGAATCCAGTTGTCCTGCCCAGGCGTAACCTAGACTATCTTCGGCGGTAGCAGATGAACGCACGGCCACAAAGCGAGTATCAAGTTTGGCAAATTCTTTTTTTATTTTATCTTGAATATTTTGGGGTATCTTGGTATTCAAAATCAAACTCTGAATGTTTTCTGAGGCTTTTTCAACCGTGTGTACTTTATTATGATCTACTTTTTTTAATATTGAACTAATGTCTTGTCCTAAATCGCTGATTTTCAAAAACTCTTCAAAGGCAGTAGTCAAAACTACAAAACCAGAAGGAACAGGAAGCCCTGCGCTAGTCATTTCTCCCAAAGATGCCCCCTTGCCACCAGCGGTATTAGTATCAGTTTTTTTTAATTGTTGGAATGTTTTGGTAAACATACAATTTTTCAAATTTATCCCGAACAATATTGTGAAATATAAATCTAATTTTCATATTCATCTTTTTTACCAACCACTAACTGCCTTTTTGCTCCGCCCCGATGTTAAACAACTGAATATTATTACCCAAGCTTTTTTTAATAATTTCATTCGCATCATTTTTAAAATCCTTAAAATTAAGATGACAATGAGTGTCTGTTAGCATAATGTAATCATTTTTATTATAATAAAAACACAACACTGTTTATTATAACACAAAATCATTGCTAATAATATGGCTTATCCTTATACCGAAAAATTAGCCTTGCCTTTAAAACATTGTCATCTTAACAGTTATCACTTTAAACAAAAATGTTACTACGATAATGTTTATTGGGGAATTCACTTGGGAGAAGATATTAATTGTCCGGCAAATACAAAAGTTTTTTGTATTGGTAGAGGTAGGGTTGTTTATTCTACCATTCATCCGGGAGATAAAAACAAAAAAAATTGGGGGAATATAATTATTGTCGCCCACAAAAATCCATTAACAAAAAAAGTATTCTTCTCTCTTTATGCTCACCTGCAAAAACGTTTTGTAAAAAAAGGAGATTCTCTAAAGTTAAATCAGATAATTGGTACTGTTGGAAAATCCAATAGTCCGGAAAATGGTTACTGGAAAGAAGCTCACTTACATTTCGCAATTTATACCGGAAAATGGAACGGGCTTGTTTTGCCCGGATATTGGAAAGAGGGAGATTTTAGAACAAAATTAAGCGATTGGAAGAATCCCATAAAATTTATAAGTAGTTTTAATAAACAAAGAGCTCTTCATTCATTGAATGAAAATCTCTAAAAATTTCAAAATTTTATTGTTTTTCGTTGGCAATCCATGCTCTTGAACGTGGACAAGGAAACTTCTCACTTTCTCTTAAAGTAAGAAGAAATTTTTGCTTTAGCCACTCAAAACCAACTTCCCTGGATATTTTGGGAAATTTTTCTTTTATGGATTCACGAACTTCATCTTTGAAAATAAAATCCTCCAAACAAAATCCCTCGTTTTTCAAACAGTCTATCAACTTATCTGCCTCCAACTCAAACTCGGAAAGCAAAAAGTCGGGAATTTTTATTTTCTCACCTTTAATAAAAATTTCCGTTCCATTCATTTTTTCCTCCTTTTGTTATTTAAATATTCCCAGCCGACACTCGTTGCCAATTCGGGAAATCTTCTTTTCAAAATATCTCGTGAATTTTCTCCTTTCAAAAAAGAATTCATATCAACCTTAATTCTTTTCAGTAATTCCTCCAATTTTTTTATATCCTTATCAAAATTTTCTTTATTCCCGTTTTCAAAATTTTCCATAATTTTAAAATTTTTCAATCTCTTTAATAAATTCTTTTAATAAATTCTTTTCATCAACTTTCTTTAGAAGCTTTCCTTTTTTCATTATTAAGCCCACTCCTTTTCCGCCAATAATCGCTAGATCAGCTTCTTGCGCTTCCCCGGGACCATTTACCACACAACCCATTACCGCCACTCTAATATCTTTATTTAATCCTTCCAATTCTTTTTCCACTTTCTTTGCCAAAGAAATCAAATCAATTTCCGTCCTTCCGCAAGTTGGACAACTTGTTACAGAAATTCCTCTTTTTCTCAATCCTAAAGATTTTAAAATTTCCCAAGCAACTTTTATTTCTTCAACGGGATCAGCGGTCAAAGAAACTCTTATAGTATCTCCAATTCCATCATACAACAAAACTCCCAATCCTATGGAAGATAAAATTGTCCCGCGAAAAGTTGTTCCCGCTTCCGTAATCCCAATGTGTTGAGGATAATCAACTATTTTTGATAGTATACGATGAGCCTCTATCGTTCTTTCAATATCAGATGCTTTCATTGAAATAGCTATGTCATAAAAATTATTCTTCTCCAAAATTTTTATATGTCGTAACGCCGATTCTACCATTCCCTTTGCGGTAGCCACTCCTTTATATTTTTTTAAAATATCTTTCTCCAATGAGCCGGCATTTACCCCGATTCTTATTGGGATATTATTATTCTTACACTCTTTGACAAGCATGGCCACTTTTTTTTCAGAACCAATATTACCCGGATTAATTCGCAACTTATCTACACCCTGATGAATTGCTTCCAGCGCAATATCAGCGGAAAAATGAATATCCGCCACCAAGGGAATATTTATTTGACTTTTAATTTCTCCAATAGCTTTCGCCGCTTCAAAGTTGGGAACCGTCACACGAATAATTTCACATCCCGCTTGTATAAGTTTACGAATTTGCCTTACCGTTGCCTTAACATTGCAAGTGTCGGTATTGCACATTGACTGTATGGCTATTGGAGCGTTTCCTCCAATATAAATATTTCCAATTTTTATTTTTTTTGTTTTACGCCTTTTGATCATAGATTTATTAAATTTACAACTTTAATATTTTAATTTTCAAAATATTTATTATTTTTATTCTCCCGTATTAAAATTCTCTTTCCATCATATAATCTGCAATTCCCATCAAAAATTCTCTACTTTTTTTATTTAAATCAACCTTTAAAATTTCTTCTTTGCTTTTTTTTATATATTTTTTAACTAAATCTTTCGCATAATCCAAGGATCCCGTCTCAATAATAATATTCCTAAACTTTTCAACTTCATCTATGGTTATTTTAGATTTTCCCAACATACTGTTTATTTCCCTTACCTGATCTTTATCTCCCATTTTTCTAACTTGAGAAACCAAAATGGTTTGTTTTCCTTCCGCAATATCCGAACCAACCGGTTTTCCAATTTTTTTCTCAGAACCAAAAACACCCAAAATATCATCTTGAATTTGAAAAGCTATTCCCATCGGTATCGCCAATTTAGATATTTGTCTCAACAATTCTTCGTCAGCATTGGCCAATATTGCCCCCAATTGCAATGGACTTTCTATAGTATATTTAGCTGTTTTTAAGTTGCAAACATCCAAAATTTCTTTTTCCGTAGCATCACCCCTGAAACTAATTAGAACATCTTTTGCTTCTCCGATAACGGTATTGGCAACAACTTCTTGAAGTTTGCGCAGTGCTTTAATTAATATATCCGCTTTAAACTTTGAACAATATAGAGCCTGATTTCCAAGTGCCGCTACCATATCACCAATAATTATCGCCATAGCTGTGCCGAAATGCTCAGAACTATCATTCCAAAATAGACTTTTGTGCATATTCTCATATTTTAGATGAGTGGTCATAACCCCATGTCGTTTGTTATCACGATCAATAATATCATCATGAATTAGAAGAAAAGTATGAATCAACTCAACACTAATTGACGCTTGTAAAATTTCCTTTCTTCTATCACCACCAACCCCCATATATCCATAAAACATCAAAGCCGGTCGCAATCTTTTTCCTCCGGACATTGTTATCCTTTTAACATGTTTTAAAGCGCCAACGATTAAGTTGTCTTTTTTCTTGCTCTCTTCAATAATATCATTAAAAAATTTTTCCAAAACTATATCAAACTCTTCCTTGAATATACTTAGTTCTTTTTTTATATCCATAAAAATAATTATTTGCTTTTAAAATAATATTCATAAATTTCCTTGGTTATCGGCACCGCATTATAGCCATGCTCTTTTTGTCCTTCCACTAAAACAACTAATGCTATATTGGGATTATCATAAGGAGCATATGAAGCAAACCATCCAAATGTTTCATTGTCTTTTCCGTATTGAGCTGTTCCCGTTTTTCCGGCAACTTTTACATTTAAATCATTTAACATCTTTGCCGTACCATTGGTGACAGTCATCCTCATCCCCTCCTGAACTATTTTCAAAATCTTTGGATCCGCTATATTTTTTCTGATTATTTTTTTCTTGTTGTAAATGCTTTTGCCATCACCTTTTATTTGCGAAACTATTCTTGGCTGATACAATGTTCCTCCGTTTGCGATACTAGCAATATAATTAACTAATTGCAAGGGTGTCGCTGTCACATATCCTTGTCCTATAGATGCATGATAAGTATTACCAATATACCATTTTTCACCCAATTTTTGCTCTTTCCATTTCGGAGTGGGAATAAATCCATTAGCTTCACCGGGCAAATCAATTCCCGTCAATTCACCCAAACCAAATTTGTTAGCATATTTTTTTATATTTTCAATTCCTATTCCTCTAATCCTACCATAACCGCCACCAACAGAATAAAAAAATACATCACTTGATACTGCTATCGCTTCACGCACATCAGTAAAACCATGAATCTTCCAATCACCAAAAAACCAATTACCCACTCTAATGCCTCCTTTGCTTTCAATTTGAGTATGCTCATTTATCACTCCTTCCGTAAGAGCCGCTACCGCCATCAACGGTTTAAAAACGGAACCGGGAGGATATTCACCGGCAATTACTCTGTCAAACATCGGATCGTTAGAGTTGGATATCAAATTGGAATAATCTTTTTTTGATATTCCTCCGGCAAATAAATTATTGTCATAACTTGGAATACTGACCAACGCCAAGACTTCTCCGTTGTTAGGATTAATCGCTATCGCGGCACCAGCATTCAAATCCTTTTTTTCAAGCGTTTCCGATAAACTGTCAAATATTTTTTTCTGTAATTTCGCATCAATATTTAAAACCAAATCGCTTCCCCGCTTCGGTTCCACTACACCAACCTCCTTAATGACATTTCCAACAGAATTAACTTCTAAATTTATTTCTCCCGGAATTCCTTTTAAATATTTTTCATAATATTTTTCCAAGCCCTGTTTTCCTATAGAGTCCGTTGGTAAATAATCTTTATTTTTGAGCAATTCCTCTTTTTTTATCTTTCCTTCATATCCGATAATTTGAGAAAATATCAAACTATCCGCATAATTCCTGATAGCCATCTTTTTGACTTGAAGTTTTGGAAAATTTGATTTGTTTTCTAAAAATAACAGGGCTTCTTTTTGTGAGATGTTTTTTAATAAAATTATGTATTTATCCTGAAAAAATATATTTTTCAAATTTTCCTCAATTTCATCTTTTTTTTGAGGAAAAAGTTTTTCTAACGCTTGCACATTTTTTTTAAACTCTTCTTTTCGCCTATCGTCTTTGCTTCCGATGGCAATTATATCTAATCTGGGCACATTGGATGCCAAAACTTCTCCGAATCTATCATAAATTTTACCTCGCGGGGCCTTAACGGATATTGTCCTCGTTTTATTTTTATTAGATATTGCACTATAATAATCTCCTTTTGCAATCGTTAAAAACAAAACTCTTACAAAAAGCAATATCATTACTGCTACGATAAAAAACCAAAATATATTTAATTTTTTTTTATTAAAGGGAGTTTCTATTTGTGCCACCTCTCTTCCGGACATAATAACCGATTCTCCAATTTCTTCCAATTCATTCCCCTTTTTAATTTTATATTTATTATAAATCATAATTCATTTTTCTTGATTTTGTTGTTTCATTTTCAATTTTATTTAAAACATAATAAACCAAACAAAATCCCACGGCATTGATTAAAATATTTTTAAAATAAATAGTTAAAAATATTTTACTTTTAATTTGTTCCAAAAATAAACCGATATTAAATTTACCACTTGCAAACATATCAACAACCATATTTGTTAAAAAAAATACTGAGATAATAAAAATTGCCAAAAATAGTTTATACATATAACGATCTATTAAGATTCTTTTTGATATAAAACTAACCAAGTAAATTAATGTTAAGAAATAAAAAATATTTATCGCCATGTTGCCATTAACTATATCCGTCAATATTCCCAATATAAGAATCCATAACCATATCTTCTCAAAATCAACAATAAATATCCATGCAACAGTCAATAGCAACACTATGTTTAAATTATAATTACTTGGAGTAAGTATGTTTACAAAACTTACCTGGAGCAAAACGGCGCTTAATAATATTATTATTCTTATGATTGTCTTTTTCATTTTTTGCTTATAATTACGAAGACAACTCTTAATTTTTGCAAATCAATCGGCATTGATAATGTAGCCATCTTAAATAAACGATCATTTGATGGGTATATCTCTTGAATTTTTCCTATCAATAATCCTTGAGGAATATTTTGACTTATCTCAGATGTGATAACACTGTCTCCTTTTTTTAAATAATCTGTCTGAGCAACCATATCCAAAACCGTGCCCAATCCATACTTACTTCCAACTATCCCCATCGCGCCCGTTTCTGCAGTCGTTGCGCTGATGGAAATATCGGAATTTGAAACAACTTTAACCTTGGAGTTATGTAAAAACACCTCCGAAACCTTTCCAACCAAAACATTTCCGCTAACAATTATTGGCATATCTTTTTTTATGCCGTCAATACTTCCCTTGTTAATCAACAACCAACCATTATTCCCATATAAGTTTTTTCCAATTATATAGGCGGTTGTTGTATTAAATTTCTTTTTCGGTAATAATCCGATTTCTTTTCTAAGTATTTCATTTTCTCTCAGAGCATCTTTCAGTTTAGCGTTTTCCGCCGTTAAATAAGTATTTTTAATTATCAAATCTTCATTTTCTTTTTTTAAACTACCTATATGACTAATCGTTTCCGTAAAATAAAATATCTTGTTTGCAGAAATTGAAAGAGTCTCTTGAATAGGATAAGTAATTGTAAATAAAACATTTCTAAAACCACTAAATATTGAATACGGATTCCAAATTATTGTTATAAAAAAAACCACAAAAAAAACCACCGCCAGTTTAGTTGTT
Organism: uncultured Bdellovibrionales bacterium; assembly: GCA_964603325.1. GTDB lineage: Bacteria > Patescibacteriota > Minisyncoccia > Moranbacterales > UBA9337 > LSNR01. Next base: position 9,785 of record CAZRUH010000010.1, on the reverse strand, counting down.
TTCTCAAAAAAAGATTTTTTAAACTTATTCATATATTCTGTTTTTACAGAATTTTACGCCTTATTTTAACGGACTATCATCATATTGATTGGCAACTAAGACCTCCTTCAGATTTTCCAAATCTTCCAAAACCACGCCCGTTCCACGAGCAACTGCCGTTAACGGATCTTCCATTGTGCGAACAGACATTCCCGTCTGATTAGCAATAAGTTTATCCAACCCTCTAATCAAACTTCCTCCTCCAGCCAAAATAATTCCTCTTTGCATAATGTCCGCAACTAATTCCGGAGGAGTGTCCTCAACAATGGTTTTTATGTTGTTAATTATTATCTTTACGGAACGAGATATTGCTTCTCGTGCTTGTTCATCGTTTATTTTAATTTCTTTCGGTAAGCCACTTACCAAATCTCTACCACGAACAACCATAATTAACTTCTTTTTTTGGGGATAGGCGTTTCCAATAGCTATTTTAATTTCTTCAGCCGTTCTCTCTCCGATAAGCAAGTTAAACTCGTCTCGGCAATATTTGATAATATCCTCATTCATTTCATCTCCGGCGACCCTCAAGCTACGAGAGGAAACAACTCCACCCAAAGAAATAACCGCAATTTCAGATGTTCCTCCTCCAATATCAACAATCATACTTCCAGCCGCTGTGGTTACCGGCAAATATGCTCCAATCGCCGCCGCCATTGGTTCATCTATAATATAAGCTTCTCTGGCTCCGGCATTTATAGTTGCGTCAATAACCGCTCTTTTTTCCACCTCTGTCACTTCTGATGGTATTCCAACCAATACTCTGGGACGAGGAATTATGGAAAAAGAATCTTGGTGAACTTTATCTATAAAATACCGTAGCATTTGCTCCGTTACCTCAAAATCATTTACTACACCATCCAATAACGGTCTTGTTGCCACGATGTGCCCGGGAGTTTTTCCCACCATTTCTTTGGCTTTTTTCCCAATTGCTAAAATTTGTCCGGTTTTTTTATTTATCGCAACCACTGATGGTTCGTTGATAACTATTCCCTTTCCACTAACATATACTAAAGTGTTTGCTGTTCCCAAATCAATTCCTATATCTTTGGACATATTGCCAAAAATTTTTCCCGTCAATTTGTGGCGAATTTTTTTAATTTTTTTAAACATAAAACAACAACTCCAACTTTTAAAGTTAGAATTTCAAATAATTTTATTTTTGTTTATCTATTAGCATAATTTTACTCAATTTAATTACTTGTGTCAAAATAAAAAACCACCGGTACCGGTGGTTTTTTAAAGAAACAAACAATACTATCTTTTCATAACATTATTTTTCATCTTCTTTTTTTTTATCTTTTTTTTCCTCTTCAACTTCAGCATCTTTCACATTGTTTTTTACATTTCCATCTTGAGCATCTTTCTGATTCCCATCATTCCGTTTTTCTTGACCGACTTTATACAACTCTTCTCCAATTTTCTGCGCTTCTGCAGAAAATTCATCGGTAGCTTTTTTGATAGCCTCCGAATCGGCATTGTCATCTTTAAGAATTTTCTTCAATGCTTCCATTTTTTCTTCAACAGGCTTTTTCTTTTCGGCAGAAATTTTATCACCCGCTTCTTTTAATGCTTTTTCGGTGGTACTGATTAAACTTTCGGCAATATTTCTCGCCTCAACTAACTCTTTTCTTTTTTTATCTTCTTCAGCGTGAGCTTCAGCATCTTTTTTCATTTTTTCTATTTCTTCTTCTGTCACTCCCGTTGACGCTTCAATTCTTATTGACTGCTCCTTACCGGTTGCCTTATCTTTAGCTGAAACATTTAAAATACCGTTAGCGTCAATATCAAAAGTAACTTCAATTTGAGGAACTCCTTTCGGAGCCGGAGCGATTCCATCCAAAATAAATCTACCCAGACTCTTGTTTCCTTCAGCAACTTCTCTTTCTCCTTGAAGAACATGAATTTCAACACTTGGTTGATTGTCAACCGCCGTTGAAAAAATTTGGGATTTTTTTGTCGGAATTGTCGTGTTTCTTTTAATTAATGGAGTAAATATTCCACCCATTGTTTCCAATCCCAATGTTAGCGGAGTAACATCAAGCAACAAAACATCTTTCACATCTCCGGCTAAAACGCCACCTTGAATAGCTGCTCCCAGCGCTACCACCTCATCCGGGTTCATGGAAATATTTGGCTTTTTACCAAAGAATTTTTCAACTTCCTCTTGAATTAAAGGCATCCTTGTCATGCCACCGACCATAATTACTTCATTAATATCTTTAACTTCCAGTTTAGCATCTTCAAGCGCCTTTTTAACAGGATTCATTGTTTTAATCGCTAAATCACCAACCAATTCTTGCAATTTGGCGCGAGTTAATGTCATTACCAAGTGTTTTGGTCCGGACTCATCAGTAGTTATAAAAGGCTGATTTATTTCTGTTTCCTGTGCTGTGGAAAGTTCAATTTTCGCTTTTTCGGCAGATTCTTTGATTCGTTGCAATGCCAAGTTATCCTTACTCAAATCAATACCTTCCTGCTTTTTAAACTCGTCAATAATCCAGTTTATTAGAACTTGATCAAAATCATCACCTCCCAAGTGGGTATCTCCATTTGTAGAAATAACCTCTACGGTATCATCTCCCACTTCCAAAATAGAAATATCAAATGTTCCACCACCCAAATCATAAACGGCAATTTTCTCATTTTTCTTTTTATCAAATCCGTAAGCAAGAGCGGCCGCCGTCGGCTCATTTATAATTCTCTTTACTTTTAAGCCGGCGATTTCTCCGGCTTCTTTCGTTGCCTTTCTTTGAGAATCATCAAAATACGCCGGGACGGTAATAACCGCTTCTTCAATTTTTTCTCCCAACTTATCTTCAGCATCAGCTTTAAGTTTCTGCAAAATCATTGCTGAAATTTCTCGTGGCGTATATTCTTTATCTCCCATTTTTACTTTTATTTCGCCTTTTTCACCCTTAACTATTTTATAGGGCATTAATTTAATATCTTCCTGAACCTCCGGATCGTCAAAATTTCTACCAATTAACCTCTTTACAGAAAATAAAGTATTTTCCGGATTGGAGACAGCTTGTCTTTTAGCCAATAAGCCAACCAATCTCTCACCATTTTTATTAACCGCCACCATTGAAGGTGTTGTTCTGTTTCCCTCTTTATTCTCAATAATCTCAGGTTTTCCTCCCTGCACAACAGCCATTGCGCTGTTGGTGGTTCCGAGATCTATTCCTAATATTTTAGACATATTATTTTATTTCAACAGATAGCAATAGTTGCTATAAGCTGAAAAATTGTTAATTTGATTACTATTCAACAACAACTCTTGCCGGTCTTATTATTTTATCTCCTATTTTATATCCCGGCAGAATTATTTTTTTTATTTTATTTTTAAACTTCTTTTTCTTTTTACAATTATTACATTCATTATCATCTATCGCTTCACATGTCATTGCATCAAAATTATCCCCAACGCTAACATCAATTTTTTCCACACCATTATCCTTCAAAACATCCTCCAGTTGCTTCTTTATATACATTATTCCTTGCACCCAAGCTCCATTTTTTTCACTGTCGGGAATATGTTTTACCGAACTGGAAAAATTATCAATCACAGGTAAAATCTGAATGACAAGATTTTCTGTCGCATATTTGACCGTATCCTTTTTTGCCTCCTCTTGCATTTTTCTGTAATTGTCAAATTCCGCCAAACACCTTTTCCAATTTTCAAAACTTTCCTTCATTTCCAAATATTTTTTAGCGCTTATAATTGTTTCTTTTTTTTCTCCTTCAAAACCATCATCCGATAATTTTTTAATTGCGTCATCAAAACTTATCCATTCAAACTCACCGTGTTCTCGCTTGTTCAGTTTTATTTCCTCAAAATCTTTATTTGGATAATCAACAATAAATCTTAGCGCTTTTATTTCGTTAAATTTTTTGTGCTTTATCGGATATTCGCTTACTTTTATTATTTCAACATCACCAACCATTAATCCGGTCTCTTCCTTTATTTCTCTTTTTAAGGCATTTTTGATTGTTTCTCCTTTTTCCAGCGTTCCCCCGGGCAAATCATAACTTCCGGCATGCGTTTTCTCGTTGTTTGCCCTTTTTAATAACAATATATCGCTATTTTTATTGACTATTACCGCTTTAACCGTAATCAACATTGGCCACGGCTTCGGATAACTTTTGTCTTTTGTTTTGATTTCTTTTCGTTTCATATTTTTAAAAATTCACAATTATTAAAATGATCACTCCGACACCGCCAAGAACTTTTTTGATATATTCCAGCAACGATTTGTTTTTGGCATATTTCATTCTTTTCGGACCAATTAAAGCCAAAATTCCTCTCTCACCACTTTTTAAATGATAGGGAGAAACTATCATTGAACAATTGGATATTTTTTTTACGGGATTTTCTTTTCCGATAAATATTTTTGTTTCCTCACTCTTTAATTCTTTGGAAATTTTGTCAAACATTTCATCAACATAATCCAAGACCTCTGCTAACCGACATACTTCATCCAATTCCTGAAACTCCGGCTCCTCAAAAAGTTCTTTCATTCCAAAATCCACAAACTCGCTTCTATCCAAATTTCCGCTGACGGCCAAATTACCACTCAATCCCGATAGTAATTTCGCTGTTGTTTTAATCAATCTGTTTTTTTCAGCCTTTAATCTTAAAAGCTCTTTTTGCATCTTCTTTTGCTCCCACGAGCTTAAAGACTTATTATTCATTAACTTTTCTACAAAATAACGATAACCCTTATCCGTCGGCATCCTTCCGGCACTTATATGTGGCTGATGCAAAAATCCCTTTTTCTCCAAATAAGCCATTTCATTTCTTATCGTTGCCGGGCTGGCGTCAATTTTATACTTTTCGACCAAAATCTTTGATCCTATTGGCGTAGCCGTTAAGGTATATTCCTCAACGATGCTTCTTAAGATTTTTTCTTGACGCAAATTCATATATCATTTTTTAGTTTCAAAAAACCTTTCAGTTTCATTATATCATATGTTTAGCACTCGTCAAGTGTGAGTGCTAAGTAATGTAATAAAAAATTTGTTGCATCAACTGTTTTTTAAAAAACTTTTCCCATTGTTGTTTTGTTTTCTCTAAAATAAAAACGGGATAACTTGCAACATTATCCCGCTTCCTAATTATTAAGATGTTCAACAAACGAAACATCAATTTGATTTAAATTGCAACATTTTTAACTATTTGTTTTTCCACATACGAAAATGGTTAGATTTTTTGAAAGTATTTTTTGATACAAGTGCAATCTAAATCAAGACGATTCACTAATTTCATCAATTGGACAAGAAAAGCCATATTCATCTTCAAAATCTGATAATACCTTTTTATCCTCCTCGGTCAAATTATCTATATTCAAAGGAAATTCCCGATAAAACATCGCTTTTCCGGCATTATTTCCATACTCAAAGCGACTACTTACGTCTCTTAATTTTCTGTTGCCACATTGTTTAAGTACGCGCAAAAATAAGTCTTTTCTGCCAAAAATATCTCCTGACAAATTATCAATTTCCACGATATTTTTTAAATTGTTTGCATGTTTAAACAAAGATTCTACCAAATTATCATCCTTTCTTTTTATATCGGAAACAATATCTGCAAATTTTTGCACTAATATTTTTTTCTGATATTCTGTTAAGTTTTTTAATGCTATTTCCATATCCGATCCGGTTAAAATATCATACTCTTCAATTTCAGTAGGTAAAAACATTTTTCCGGACTGATTAAATAATTCTTCATACTCTTCATCCATACCTCTTCCCAAATCTCCTTCATAAATTTTGCTCATTACATCCGGTCTTTCTTTTATCCAAGACGCTATTGTATTCTCGTTTTCTTCATTTGGTACAGACAATTGTCTTATTACTACAGACCTAATATATTTATAGATAGAATTCTCTTCTTTTAAAAATCTACGCACAACACCTTCTCTAAGCACTCTTTTAAAAAATAATTCTTTTTGTTCTGAAGATATTTTTTCCCAATCACTGATAAGGTTTTTGTTTTCCAGAATAAATCTTTCCACAGCATCTTTCATTTTTTTTTCTTCCTCCCGACTGTTAGCATATTCTCTTTTATTTTTTTCAAAACTTTGGTAATGTTTTTCATTCATAGAAATAAAACTTAATTAATTACTTTATTTTAATTATATTATATAATTTTTTTACAACATTTCAAATATCATAAATCGCAAAAAAACTGAATTAGCGATTTATAATATTATTTAACCTCTCATAAAGCCTTCTTTTTTTTCCTTCAGAAACCTCTATGAAAGATTTGTTTATCTCGCAAAGCAGAGCATCATGTCCTCTAATGACATTTTCTCTGATTTGCCTTTCAATCATTTCTCGTATTCTTCGCTTAATTTTACGAGGAACAAATACCTACCACCAAACTCAATCCCAATACCTAAAAATTGAACTATTTTTAGGTGCTTTAAGTCAATCACCCTGCTCCTTTGGTGATTGACTGTGAGTCCGGCGCTCTTAATGATCTCCCTTATTTTCTTCCTTTTCTTTTTTTTCCAATCGGTTTGGAGAAAGAAAAAATAAGATCATCCATATAGCGAGTATGCGTTATACCATATTCCTCGCATATTTCTTCCAGTGGCAAATCCAACTCATAAAAAGAATACGGATTCGCCAAAAAGGAAACGTCATTGCCATCAACAATCAAGCCGTCTCCTTCGTTGTGAAAAAAATATCTTTGAAGAAATAACAATACCTTTTTTTCTATCATCATTTCACACGCTTTTATCTAAGCGGTAAATGATGTCCGCCATTTTATGACAATTGATATTATCATAAAATTTAAAATGTCAGTTCTGTAAAAATACCTACTGAATCTGTACTTAGAAACAACAATCAGCCTATTTTTACAGTTTGCTTTGTGAGAGACAAATTTTTTGTCAATCTCACTTCCTTTAATCAACAAATTAATAAGCACTGTTATAAAATATTTATGAATTGCTGTCATTTCCTCATCGGGACGGTATGCAATTCGCTTTTTTTGTTTTTTCAAATTTCAACGTCTCTCCTAATGTATTTAAATGTTTCGGAAATTTCTTGTTTTTTCCAAGTTGAAAACTTTTCCAAAGATAAACGATAAAAGAAATGCTCTGTTTTTTGGCTATTGTTATAGTTGGTGGTTTGTTTTTAATCTCTGTTCGTTTCTTTAAGTTTGTTTTTTTATTTGTTTTGTTTTTAACTTATTTAATTATTTATCTTTTAATTTTATAAATAAACCGCTTTTTTTAGTTTTTTCACTCTGTTGCCACGATTCATTTCTTTGCACACATTATTTTTTTCATTTTTAACGCTTTTGTTTTTTTAGTTTATCTGGCTAATAATCTCAATTGTTCTAATATTTGAATTCCATTTATAGTAAGTCTTTATAATGCGACATTTTTGCTATTGTCATTATCTTTATTCACAATATTATTAATTAACAAATTTATCTATTACATTGACAGTAAATTAATTTTTATTTTCAATCAAAAAACCGCCTTTTGTTGGCGGTTTTTAAGTTAAAAACAAAATTGCGATTACATTTTTTCAATATCCTCAACAACCTCATCAATACTCTTTTTTTCATTTGAAGCACTGTCCGATTCGGCTTTTGTAGCTCTTTCAGTTCCTTCAGGCTCATTAATCTTCAAGTTTACCCGAGCATTATTTTTTGCGCCGATAACTCTTAATAATGTTCTAAGAGCTTTGGCTGTTTGTCCTTCTCGCCCGATAACGATCCCCATATCTTTTGGATCAACATCCAGGCTAACAAGAACGCCCATTTCATCTACTTTTCTTTCCACTTTTACAGCTTCCGGGTTATCAACAAGCATTTTTACAATTTGCTCGATGAACTCCGCATCTGTTTTTGTTGCTTCTGTCATACTTTTTTACTTACTAACTAATTACTAAACGACGTCCCGGCAAAGATTCATCGTTCGGCTTTATTATATAATGCTGTAGACATTTGTCAATAAAACGCATCAAAAAATCATCTAAAGCGATACTGGAATGAGTTAAGATATTTGATTAACAATTAATCAAACAAACCTATAAACACTGAAAGCTGAAACAACATATGAAAAACACCGATAGAAATTTTTTTAAAGCTGATAAAAAGGCAAAGGTTTGATGCTGAATGAGCGTTGCATTTTTAATGAAATTAAGCGTAATGATAATATAACCAAACAATTATCAGAAATGGGCTTGATTACCATAAGAAGGTTGGATTATCAAAAAGAAGTTTTAAAATTAAAACTTTTCATAATAATATTTTAAATATCAGGAAAAGAGTTGTTTTGATGTTATTGTCAAATAATTTAACGCATAAAAATTGCTTTTTATATAAAAAAATATTATTGTAAAAATAATTTTTAACAATCCAAATATGCAAAAAAAGCCTACCATTAAAAAATTATTGCTAAAATACAAAAAATATATTACTCCGATTGATCTGGAATTAATTATGGCGCACTCCATTAAAAAATCGCGTGAATTTGTTTTGTGTCACTATGATTACATTTTAAACAAAAAAGAACTTGATTTTTTTGAAAAAAATATTAAAAGAAAAATTTCAAAAGAACCTTTGGCATATATAGTGGGAAATAAAGAGTTTTTTAATCTTAATTTTAAAATAAACGAGAATGTCTTAATTCCTCGTCCGGAAACAGAATTGTTGGTAGAAAATGTTTTGGCGGAATCCGCCAAAACATTAAAAAGAAAAACAATCATTGATATTGGAACCGGATCGGGAAACATTATAATATCCTTGGCAAAAAATATCACCGAAAAAAATATTGAATTTTATGGAATAGATACGTCAAAAAAGGCGTTAAATGTTGCTAAGAATAATGCTTCCGTCCATGGTTTGTCAAAAAATGTAATTTTACTGCACGGAAATTTGCTTCAACCCCTAATTAAAAAAAATTTTTTTCAAAAAGAGAAAACCACTTTTTTTATTGTGGCCAATCTTCCCTATTTATCAAAAGAAATTTATAATTCTTGCCCAAAAAATGTAAAAAATTTTGAGCCAAGAAAAGCACTGTTAAGTGAATGCAATGGATTAAAACATTACAAACAACTCCTGAGTCAACTCGCAAACATACACAAAGAAGCTCTCTTAAAAAAAATTGTTGTTTTTTTTGAAATATCTCCCGAACAAAAAAGAGAACTGGAGCAACTGGTAAATTCCTTTTTCCCGACAACAAAAGTAAAATTTAAAAAAGATTTGCAAAAAAAATGGCGTTTATGCAAATTTCACATAAACAATAAAAAATATTAAACAATAAAAAAAGATTTTGTCTAGATTGACTATATGCCTATACTAACCTACAATATTACAATGAAGATGTTTGCTTAAATCTTATAGATTATAAGAGATAGGAAGCAAACTAAGCTGAAAACATCAGCTAACAACTTCAACGAAAGTTGTTCTTTAACAATTAATTATTTCAAAAAATTGTTTGAAACAATTTTTTGCTAGAAAGAGAGGTGAATCATATGAATGATGAAATTAAAGAGAATGAGCAAGAGGAATTAAAAAATACGCAAAAAATAAAAGACTGGATTCAGGATAATATCCGTATAATTGTAAGTGTTTTATTGGTTTGTTTGATTGGTTTTTCCATTTACTCATACGCAAAAAGAGGAGAAAACAAGGTTGAATTGTCAGAAAAAAATAATGATGTGGAAAAAATTCTGGAAGATTTATCTCCGGAAAAAAACAAACAATCCGCAGAAATTACCGATAC
>CAZRUH010000009.1:0-21945 GCA_964603325.1 uncultured Bdellovibrionales bacterium | reverse complement strand
TTTGTATTTTTTTTTTAGAAAAAACTTTCATTTGAATTATCCCACTTTAATAAAATTTGTCAACCTTTCGCTAAAAAGTTATCCACAAAAATCATCACCTTTAATCAGAAAAAACCTTGCAGTCTTGATTTATCGCTTGACATTGATACACAATATTTCCATCTTGATCCGTTCGCCAAATTCTAATCAATCGTCTTTTTAATTTTTTCAAAACTTCCTCCGTTGGATGTCCGTATCTATTTTTCCCAACAGAGATAATGGCATCTTCTGGATTAACCGCTTTTAAAAAATTATCACTTGTGGAAAATTTAGACCCGTGATGACCTATTTTTAAAACATCACTCTGCACATTTATTCCTGCTTTTAACAATTCTTCTTCTTTATTACTTGGCAAATCTCCGGTAAATAAAAAACTATTTTTCCCATATTTCAATCTTGCAACAATGCTGGTTTCGTTAGTGTTTTTTGGATATTTGGGAACATCTCCAAAAGGAAATAGCGTAAGTATTTTTGCCGAATTAGGAAATACTATTTCTAAACCACTTTTAGCAACAACTTGTTGGATATTTCTTTCTCCAATTATATTCTTTAATTTTTTCCATAATTGAGAATGACTTTCGGCGTTTGTTTTAATAACACTTTTTACTTGATAATTTTTTAAAGCTCCTATAATTCCACCGAAATGATCAGAATCCGGATGAGTAATTATTACAGCCTCAATAGTTCTATCCCAAAAAGGCATAGACTCCCCCAGTCTTTCCAACAGCACATTTTCATCTCTACCCCCATCAATCACTATTTGATTACTGCCGGATTCAATCAAAATCGCATCACCTTGTCCAACATCCAAAAAAACCACTTTTAATTCTTGATTATTTTTTAAATGAAAAATAATCATTGCTAAAATTAAACTGGTTATTATTCCAATTCCCAAAATAGTATAAATTAATTTTCTATTACTCATTACAGGTTTATTATTGATTAAAATATAATTTTTTTCTTAATTCTTTTTTTAAAAAAATAAATACCGCTTATTATACATATATAATAAGCGCCTACCCAAAACCATGGCAAACTATCCATATTCAAACTTGCCCAAGAAAATTTTGCCAAAAAATTAATTACTTCAATTTCATATCGCAATGAAATATACGACAACCACGAAAAAACCAAAGATAACGGGAACCAAATCAGTCCCAAAAACGAGGTCAAGAAAATAAACAACATTGTCAATGGAATTATGGGCAAAATAAACAGATTTGCCAATAGAGAAATTACTGATAGTGATTTAAAGTTATAAGCAATTATCGGCAAAACAAATAATTGCGCACTGATGGTCATCAAAATAATTTCTGTCAATCCAATTGAGCGCAATTTATCATTAAAATAATTTTCCCAAATTGACGACATTTGAACAATTCCCAATGTTGCCAAAAAAGAAAGTTGAAAACCAATATCCCAACGCAATGACAATGGATTTATTAACAGCATAATTCCTCCGGAAAAAATAATTGCATTATTAGCATTAGCCAATCGTCCGTTTTTCATTGCCCACAACAACAATGAACCCATCACTCCCGCTCTCACCGCCGAACTGGGAAAACCAATCATTGCCACAAAAACAAAAATTCCAATTAACGCCAAATAAAATGCTTGTTTTCGCCAAAGCCCCATAAAAATTCCAATATAAATCAAATACTCCGCAATTATTGTCACATTGTAACCGGAAACAGCCACAATGTGTGTCATTCCTGTCCGCGAAAAATTATCTTTAAGTTTTTCCGGCAAATGACTGCTACCGCCAAACAAAAGTCCTTTAGCTAAACCCGCCTCCGGTTGTGAAATTGTTCGCTCAATTACCGTTTCCATTGAATTTTTAAGTCGCAAAATACCAACATAGATTTTGTTTCCTTTGTTTTTTCCTGTTTTTTCTATTTTTGCTTTTTTACAAAGATAATAGATACTATCTTTTGCTAAATACATTTGATAATTAAAATCACTAAAATTTTTTGGCTTATTCAACACACAAGATAAATTTATTTCATCGCCATAATTAAATTTTTCCAAAGAATACGACTTTATCAGAACTCTACTTTTATTCGGCAATGATGTAATTATTTCCCAATGTCCGTTTTTTCTTATCGGCTCTTTTACAATCTCTACTACTCCAAAAAATTTTTCTTTATTCACTTTTGCGGTATCTATTTCTGATAATTTCAAATTTGTCCGCCATGCCCCCAGAATAAAAAACAAAATCATCACAACAATAAATAACGCCACTCTATTCTTATACCAAACTGTCAAAATGATAATTATCACGACCGATACCACCAGAAAATCAACCAAGTCCATTTTTAGAAAGGACCTCCCCGCCACTCCGCCGATAAAACTTAAAACCAGTATCAAAAATATTTTTGATTTATCCAGATTTACATTTTTTATCATAAATTATTTTTTACAATTCATTTTAACCATTACCCAAAACTATGTTTTAAAATAAAAATTCCAGAAATTTTTATTTACACATATCTAATCGCTTCTTATTTTTTATTTATCAACAACATTTTTTACAATGTTTCTCCCACTTTATCATTTTTGTTTTATTCACGATCGTGAATAAAACAAAAAATTGTAAATACATATTCCTTTTGTCTTGGATAATGAAAATAAAAAAATAAGAACAAAAAAATATAACCCGTTATTTCAAAATAAATCACGCAAATGTTTTAATTCCTAAAATCGTTTATCAATATGATAATTTTTTAATTTTTAAAAAACGAAAAAAATGTACTTGAGAAGAAATTACTTTTTAAGATCCTTAATTTATAAAATCACCCTATGTCAATTATTTTCGTTTTGGCAGATTTTCCTCCAATAATTTTTAAAGAAGACTTTGAAACATTAAAATGCTTTGCCAAAACTTTAATCAGCATTTTATTTGCCTCGCCGTTAACCGGTGGTGCCGTCAGTTTAATCCGATACTCATTATCGGAAATTTTCGTAATTTTATTGTGACTGGAACGAGGAATGACTCGCACATAAATTCTCATAATAAATTTAATATTTATTTGATTTCTATTTTATCACTAAGTTAAATTCTCTACCTTTTAACGCAAAATTTCTCGTCATATAACAAAATGCCAAGTAAATTAAAAAATTACCTCAGCCCGGTGCTACCAAAACCATCCTCTCCCCGAGATGTCTCATCAAGATTATTTACCTCCTTTATGACGGGAAGCTCCACTTTTTGAATTAGCATCTGAGCCACTTTTTGACCTCTCTTAATTTCATAATCTTTGTTGGATAAATTTTTCAAAATCACTTTAACTTCTCCCCGATAACCACTATCAACAACTCCCCCCATGGTCTTAATTCCTCCATTCAAGGCAATTCCGCCTTTATCCCAAATTAAACCGGCGAAACCTTTTGGAATATTCATTGCTATTCCGGTCTTACAAGTTCGTCGTTCTCCCGGCGTTAGCACAAAATTTTCTATTGAAAATAAGTCCATTCCAGCATCATCATCATGAGCATATTGCGGAATTTTAGCATTTTTATCAACCTTCTTAATTTGAATTTTCATGTCGTAAAGCAAAAAAATATTAAATAATTCTTATTCCTCTCTGCTTAAAAAAAATAACTCAATTAAAAAAATTCCCGCTATCACCAATAAGCCAACCCACCAGACTAAAAATCCTCCCATATTCAAACCAACCAGAGAAACCATTAAAAAAGACAACAAAAAACCTTGTCGGAAACTTAGACCGATAGTTTTCACGGCAACATCTTCACCCAAAAATTTTTTCCTCAAATGAACAAAGCCATTAACAAAAATGGCGATTAAGAAAACAAAAAAACTTGCAAAAAAATATATTTGACCCAAAACTCCGGATTCATACGGATCCACACTGAAAAGCACGGCTAACCAGACACCCAAAGATGCCAGCATTCCAATCATTAATAGCCATTTATAAACTTTTAAACTCATAAAAAATTTTTTAAATAATATCCCTCTTTCAATATTATTTTAATACATTTACTTGAAAAAACAAGTTTGTTAAATTTCTCTCAGTTTTTGGCAAAAAATTTAATATTAAAAAACTACTTCACTATTTTTCAATTTTAAAAATAAACCCTCAATAATCATCAAGCGCAAATAAAAAAAACACACCGCACTTCATACCTAATTTTAAAAATAATATTTTTAAAATTGTCGTCATACTTTAAAATAAAATTTTTTATTTATCACAAGATAACTTGCCAATAACACTGTGGCGACCATAATTGTTAGAAATATTTTACTGCCGGTATTTATAATTAAAGAAAAAATTGACATCATTATTGTGATGATATAAAAAAAGAAAACGATTTTTTTCTGGCTCCATCCAATTTCCAACAAGAAGTGGTGTAAATGTTCTCTTCCCGGGCTAAAAATTGATTTCCCTATGGAAATCCTTCTGCCAATAACCCAAAAAAAATCTGTTATAGGCACAATCATAACTAATAATGTTGTAGCAATTTTTGTTCCCGCAAAAATTGATAATCCCACCAAAACAAAGCCCATAAAAAACGCTCCACTCGTCCCCGCCATAATCTTGGCGGGAAAAAAATTAAAAACCAAAAATCCCAACAAACCACCTACTAAAATTACGGAAATAATAGCTACCGGTGGCTGATTTACTTCCGGTTTTAATGATAAAAAAAATATCGTTAAAATGGCAATCAATGAAACTCCCCCGCTCAGACCGTCTATTCCATCAAGCCAATTTACGGCATTCATCAAAATTAATGCCCAAAGCATCACAATCAACATTCCAATAATTTTTTTAATATCCGTATCAAAATATAAGACACCCCCAAACGGATTGGTAATATAATTCACCTTTACCCCGAACAAAAACAATATGCCAATAATACAGGTTTGAAAAAATAATTGCACTCGCCAACTAAGTTCTTTAAAATCATCCCACAAGCCAATTATTAAAATAATTAAACTTCCCCATATTATTCCCCACAAAACATTGCTGATTATTAAATTTTTATCCACAAAAACAGTAAAGACAAATGACAAAATAATTGCCACTCCTCCAAATCTGGAAATTCTGTTTTTATGTATATGCCTCTTACTCTTTCTGTGTTTCGCAGAATAAAATTTCTCAAAAAAACCTTTTTTTTCAAAAAATAACAAAACACTTATCACTCCCAAGCTCAATATAAAAGAAACCGCAAATGGAATTATATATAGCATAGTTAAAAAAAATAAATAAAAAACCAAGATTACACTAACCAAAAAACACAAACCAAACAATAGCTCCCATTCCCCAGGACAAATTATGTTTACCAATGTTTTTACAATCAACAACTATTTATATTTTACAACCAATATCTAAATGGTCTTGTTTCTAAATATTTTATAAAATGCTCAATTTTATAAAATATTATCAAATATTTCCTTTTCGCCATTATTAACTATGATATCATTAACTTTGATTGGTATTGAGATTTCTTTTTGAGAAACAGTGTAATGTATTTCCGGCAATATTTCTATTCCTTGCAACGTATTTCCAATTTGTTTTTGTATTTTTACACCTACCAAAGGATCAATCTTTAAAGATAGTAATTTTCTGCGCATTAAAATCTCACTACCAAAAATCCGTTGAGAAAAAAAAGAAATCCTTGGATATGCTTCCTTTATTTCTATTCCACCTGTTGGAAATAAAACTATGCGAAAATTATTTTTTAAAAGCATATTCAACTCCCTTAAAAAATCTTGTTCCGTTTCCTTACTGACCGGAACCGGTAAAATAAATTTTGAGCCAAATATTTTTTTTAAAACAAGAGATCTTTTATTTTGAACAACAAAAGCGGTTTTTTCATTTCCGAATAAAAAAGTTAAAAAAAGCAAATCCAAAGAACATGGATGATTGGCCATAACCAAATCATAATCACCACTATTTATAACTTCTCGATCGCCTTCTTTTATTTCTACTCTTAAGTTTAATTTTTTCAAAATTCGTTCAGAATATTCCCGGATGGATTCATTGGCCGTTCTTTCAAAACCTCTTGCAACTTTTTTATTCAACAAACTGATTTTATTGGCTTCATTCTCAACATTTATCATAAATTTTAACTTTACAATTTTTATTCCTTTCACCCCCTATA
The DNA here is from genome assembly GCA_964603325.1 of uncultured Bdellovibrionales bacterium. Classification (GTDB taxonomy): domain Bacteria; phylum Patescibacteriota; class Minisyncoccia; order Moranbacterales; family UBA9337; genus LSNR01. The sequence continues at coordinate 15,783 of CAZRUH010000009.1, read as the reverse complement.
TTTAATAACGCTTAAATTTTCATAACCAATCACCACGCTTCTCCACCAACTTAATATTCAATTACACAATTTTAGTTTTGCAAAATTTCTTTTTGCATAAATTCTTTGATTTTCTTTTTAAAAACTTCTTTATCAAATTTTAATGATTTGGCACGAATATAGTTTCCATCAAAATTATCTTCATTAAAATTCTTAACAACATTTACAATATCTTCTGATTTTTGATTTTCAAAAAAAACTCCCGTCTTACCCTCCTCCAAATGCTCCACAATATCTCCCCCACGATAAGCAATTAACGGTCTTCCGGACGCCATTGCTTCAATTGCCACTATTCCGAAATCTTCCTCTTGTGGAAAAATAAACGCTTTGCAGTTAGCATAATATTTTGGCAATTCTTTATCATCAACTCTTCCCAAAAACTCAATATTATCATTAGCCATTTTTTTAAGTCGTTTCATTTCCGGGCCTCGTCCGATTATTTTTAATGGTAATCCCAGTTCATTAAAAGCTTTAATGGCGATATCATGTCTTTTATAAGCTATCAATCTTCCCACCATTAAAAAATAATCTCCTCTTTTATTTTTGTTATTTTCAACATAAAAATTATTCACATTAACCGGAGGATTTATAACTACTGATTTTTTTCTATAATATTTGGCTATCCGCCTAGACACAAAATCTGAATTGGCAATAAATTTATCAACTCGCTCCGCGCTCATGGCATCCCAAAGACGAATATAGTTCATAAAAAATGGCGCCATTCTCTTAATAAACTTTGGAAAATTAAAGTCTTCGGTATATTTTTGGCAATCATCCCAAGCATATCTCATCGGTGTATGCATGTAGCAAATATGTTTTGTTTCCGGTCCGGTAATAATACCTTTGGCATAACTGGAAGAATCAGAAAGAATAACATCATATTTTGAAAAATCAAACTGTTCTATCGCTGACGCCATCAATATCGGAAATAAACGATGTCTTTTTTTTGCAAAAGGAATTTTCTGCAAAAAAGAAGTGTGGATATTTCTATTTTCAAAAACGCCGTGCATAGCATCTTTGTCATAGACAATAGTATAAATATGCGCATACGGAAACATTTCTGTAAAACTTTCCAAAACTCTTTCCGCCCCGCCATATTGCACAAGATAGTCATGAACCAATGCTATTTTCATAAATTACTCTTTAAAATTTAATTGCTATTTCCCCATCGCCAAACACTAATTGGTCCACGAACATAGGGATTGCTTATTTTTTTTAGATTTTTTTCAATATAATTTTTGGCATCTTTGGATATAAAACTCTCATCATTATCCGAATAAATCAACCAACCGGATTTATTTTTCTTTATTATATCTTTTAATTTTGTCAGAGTAAGTTTTTTCTCCTTTTTACTTGCTCGCTCTCCGCCCAAAGAATACACCGACATTTTTTGATCCGCCCAATAGAAATTTCTAAAATTTCTGGTTATCAAAACATCATTATAGCTTCTTTTCTTGATAACATATTTGAAAATTTTTCTGTAATTGGGATTTCCCGAACGAGAAGTTTGTTTGTAGGTATTTTCATCCTGAAAGAAATAAGCGAAATTTGGAGTGACTAACAACAGAATAATGATTGTCATTATAAAAATTTTACGAACATGTTTTTTTGAATTATTTTTCAAAAAATCAGCAATGAAAAAAATTCCCGCAGCAATTAATATTGTTTGAAACGGTTTCGCAAAAAAAAGATACTGATTTCCCGTATTCCTATCCCACAAAAACATTGCTCCAAAAAATATTGAAAAATAAGAAGAAACAGTAAAAATTCCTGCCTTGTTCTTATTCTTAAAGAAATAAAAAGTTCCTGTCAATAAAAGTAAAATTGCAATTATGCTACTTGAATAATCGGCAAAAGATTTTTCAAAATAAGAAAAATGATCCTGAAAACCAAGACTGTCCAAAAAAACCTTATTGTTTAAAGAAAATAACCAACCAATAATAACGGTTATTAAAAAATAAACAACGTATTTATTTTTAAAATTACCTTTCCTTTTATAATAAATCATACTCATTACCAAGAAATAAAGCAAAACAACAAAAACTATATTGACCGTTAATAGGTGCAAATGCATACTTAACAACCCCAATAAAACAACAGGAGCGATAAAAATAAAATTCAACCCCGTTTTCTTTCGCATATTTTCAATGACAATCAAACTGCTTTTTCTTTTTGATTCTAAAAACAAAAAAACATAATAAGTAAAAACAAAAAATATTGGCATAAACATCGCATACATTCTCATTTTTCTACTGAATTCAATGCTATCAATACTTACCGCTAGCAAAAATGCCGAAATTAACGCTATCATTTTTTTGCCGGTTATTTTAAAAGTTATAAAATAAATCAACAATATTGATATAATACCCCAAACAACGCTAACTATTCTGTAAGAATACTCTTTGTTTGGAAAAATTCTTAATACTTGCGCCACTTGCCAATTATATATCCACGCGCGGGTATATGTTTTATTATCTTTATTGCGAAAATCAAAATCAAAAAATGTTTTAAAATATGGCTTGTCAACATATGGCTTGCCCATATTAAAATCCCATCTCCTCCATTCACCGGTTTGCAAGTATCCATAAACCGTATTCACTCCCAAAAACTCATCTGCGCGAAAAGATTTTTCACCTAACTTATAAAAACGCAAAAAAGCGCCTAACAGCAAAATTACCAACAAAAAAAACCATATTTTATTTTTCTCATTCATACCATTTTTTATTTTTCAACTATTTCTTTAATGGAATATCCTCGCGATCCCTTTGTTTTGAAGTAATTTTTTACTAAAATATCCGCTAATAATCCGGAAACAAACAATTGCACTCCAACCAAAATCAACAATACACCAATCATTGGCCAAATTTTTTCCTGAAGGGATGCGTTGAAAAAAACTTTTTCTATAAACATCCAAAACATAATTCCTCCACCAAGCAATGTCAAAAATATTCCCATTGAACCAAACAAATGCAAGGGACGATTGGCAAATTTGCGCCAAAACCAAATAGACATCATATCTATCAATCCCTTTATCGCTCTTTTCCAATTATATTTTGTAACACCGTAAATGCGAGGATGATGAGAAACTTTCACTTCGCCCACTTTAAAACCATCTATCTCCAATAGCGCGGGAATAAACCTGTGCATCTCTCCGTGTAATTCCAGGTCATCAAAACATTCTTTTTTGTATGCTTTCAAACTGCAACCACTATCGTGAATTTTATCACGAATAAAAAATTTTCTTAATTTATCAGCGCCTCTGGAAAAAATTATTTTACTCAAAGGATCCTTTCGCTTATATCTCCAGCCCGAAACAACATCATACCCTTCTTTCATTTTTTTTAAAAGTTTGGGAATGTCGGCAGGATCATTTTGCAAATCACCATCCATTGTTATAATAATTTTTCCTTTTGCCTCCTGAAATCCGGCGTCAAATGCCGCCGTTTGCCCGAAATTTCTTCTAAACTTTACCAATTTCAATGGCTTAAGATTTTGACATCTTTCTACGGTTTTATCTTTAGATCCGTCATCAACAAAAATAATCTCAAAGGTCTTGTTTATCTTTTGACAAGCTTCCAAAATTTTACGATGTAAACCCCTTACATTATCCTCCTCATTATACAAGGGAACAACAACTGACAGCTCCACAATTTTTTTTTCTTTTTTATTTTTATTCATAATATCCTAAAAAAATATTAAATACCAACAAAATATTTAAAAAACAAAGATAACACACCACTTAACAAATATCCCAACGGGGCTGAGAATAAAAAAATAAACATCAGCAAAAAAACAAAGCCGAATTGCTCTAATGCTATCTTCTTTTGTTCGCTCATGGGAACAAAAGCAAATAATAATTTTGACCCATCCAATGGCGGTATCGGAATTAAATTAAAAACAGCTAAAAAAATGTTTATTGTTAAAATCATCATGGAAAGCCAAAAGAATATTGCCGTAAATGATCCGGCAAGCAATATGCTCAAATTGTGATAATCAAAAATATTTCTGGCAATTTCCGTTTTAACGACTGCGCTTAGAGGCATAAACCTGGCGACTAAACCGAAGAACATTGCCACCAAAATATTTGACATTGGTCCGGATAACGCCACCCACGCGGGACCTCTTTTTTGGTCTTTTAGATTATATGGATTATAGGGGACGGGCTTAGCCCATCCAAAACCGATCCCAAAACTAAAAATCATCAATAAAGGAACAATAAATGATCCCCACAGATCCAGATGTTTAATGGGATTTAGCGTCAATCTTCCGGCATATTTCGCCGTAGAATCGCCCAACTTAAAGGCCATTAACCCATGAGAAACCTCATGAATTACAACAGACATTATCAAAATAGTTATTTGAAAAACAATTAAAACTAATTCGGTTGACATATTATTAAAATAAAAAAATTAAATAGTGCTTGCCAAGTTCCAACTATTATGATAAGGTAAACTTTGTAATAAAGCAAGGATTAAATAAATCTTGTTTTGATTTTTTTAATAAATTGAGAAAACAATATTATGTCTAGAACTTGTGAAATCTGTGGTCGTGGAACCAAATCCGGACATTCCAGAAGTCATTCCAATATTGCCACTAAAAGAAAATTTAAAGTAAATATTCAGAATAAAAAAATTAACGGAAAAAAAAGAAAGATTTGCGTAAAATGCATTCGGACAATGAATAAGGCTTCTTAAAAAAACGCGGGAAATCCCGTGTTTTTTAAACCACTTTTATGGAATAATCGTAGTTTTTAAAGATTTCAGTAATCATATTTCTAAAATTTTCAGATTCTTTGGAAATTAGAAATTCCAACTTCCCACTTCCTTTTTCCCCAAATTCTTCAATAACTTTTTTTGCGACTATTTGCGATGGATCTATTATGTTTATTTTTATGTTGCGACTATCAAAGACTTTTTGAAAAATACTTTTTACAAAAGGATAATGAGTGCAACACAAAATAATATTGCTTATATTTTGAAAGTTATTACCATCAATATTTTTGTTAATAATTTTTTCCACCTTATTTAAATCTTCCCCGAATTCAATTGCCCCGGCAAGCTTTGGAAAGGGAAATGTTTTTATGTCAAATCCGTTTTTCAAAAACTCTCTTTGATAGATACCGGCATTAATTGTTGCCGGAGTGGCAAATATGGCAGTTCCGTTATTTCCAATTCTTCCGACTTTTATCACGCCGGAAACTGTCGGACCAATCATTTCCATAATTTTTAAATCTTTCCCCTTAAAATCCAACATAAAAACGGAAACACTATTACAAGCGCTAAAAATATTTTTTACTCCCTTTTTCTGAAGAATCTCTATACTTTGTCTGGTTAATTTCTTTAATTCCGTTAATTTTTTTTCTCCATAAGGAGCATTCTTTATGTCTCCATAATAAACAATGTCAATATTTGGCGACAACCGTTTTATTTCTTTTAAAACGGATAACCCTCCCACACCGGAATCAAATATTCCAATCATACTTATTTTAACAATTTCAAAGCTTTGTCAAGTTGAGGATCAAGATCATTTTCATAATCTTGGTTGGTTAAATCAACTTCTATATCCGGAGAGATTCCTTTTTTATTGATTTGCTCCCCGGTTGGAGTTAACCACTTTGCGACTGTAATCTTTGTAGCCGAACCGTTTGGCAGATTAATCAACTCCTGGACAGAACCCTTTCCAAATGATTTTTTGCCAACAATTGTCACTCTATCTTTAGCATCATCTTTTAATGCCCCGGCCAGAATTTCCGATGCACTGGCGCTTCCTTCATTTATAAGAACAACTATCTTCTTTTTGTTTAAAATATTTTTGTAGCCATAAGAATACAATTTATCTTCTTTTCCGTCTCTATATTTTTCAATAACTATAACGTCTCCTCTGGGTAAAATTAAACTGGCCATCTCAACGGAAGCATCTAGATATCCTCCCGGGTTATTCCGCAAATCTATAATGACTCCGGGCGCATTGGCGGGAATTTTTTTGGTTAATTCTCTAAAAAGTTTTGCCGTATCATTCCCAAAGCGAACAATTTTAAAATAAGGGATATTGTTTTTCATCTCAAAATCAACGCTCTTTACTTCAATTATTCCTCTTGTAATCGTTATCTCTTTGGTTTTATCTTCTCCATTATTTCTGAAAACAGTTAATTTGACTTCCGTTCCTTTTTTTCCTCGCATTTTGTTGACTGCCTCATCTATTGTCATCTCCGCCGTTGATTCACCGTTTATTTTTATAACCTTGTCTCCCGCCTTTAGTCCCGACTTCTCCGCCGGAGAATCTTTTAGGGGAGCAATAATAGTCAGCACTCCCTGTTTAATGCCAATTTCAGCGCCAATTCCTTCAAACTTTCCGTCAATTTCACTATTAAATTCTTTTACTTCTTTTGGCTCTAAAAAAACGGTATACGGATCCTTTGTGGCCCACATCATTCCCTTTATTGAATTATATAATAAATCTTGGGGAGTTAATTTATCAGCATCAACATATTTTTTCTCCAATAAACTCCACACTTTCCAAAATAAAGAAAAATCCACCTTTTCATTATCTTTCTTGATGCCATTTTCTACAGTTGCAGAAATATTATTTAGCATTGGATTTTTTTCTTCACCCTTTTTATATCCAAACCAAAAAACCAAAGATAGTAACAATAAAAAAGAAACTATCTTAAAATAATAATTCAAAATCATATTGGAACCATTATTTTCCTTAGCAAGATTATCATTTTCAATAACATTTTTTGTTTCTCTTTCAGATTTTTTCATAAATTTAAAATTTAACCATTTTTAGTTCTCGGATTTTTCTTCCCAAAATATTTCAAAAAATATTTTATTGCGCTTGATATGTGAATCCAAGCCAGTTTATTAAATATGGTAAAAACAAATCCTTTGTTACCACTTCCTTTCCCGTGATAATGCAACATTACCGATTGTGGGCAATAGACAACTCTAAAACCATTCTCCCAAAAACGACGACACCAATCTACATCTTCCATATACATAAAAAAACGTCTATCCATCGGTCCAACTTTTTTTATCGCTTTTCTGGAAACCATTAGCGCCGATCCCATCAACCAATCAACATCTTTAGGTTTTTTGTGATCATAATCTTTCATTAAAAAATAATCCAGATGCTTTTTTGCAAAGGGTAATTTACCCAAAAATGTTCTTCTGTAAACAATAGTGATTGGCTTATAGAAACGAAAACAAGAAGGCTGAAATTTTTCATTAAAACCAAATAATTTCGGACCCACCATACCCACTGACGGATTATCCTTTAAATAACTCAATAATTTTTCCACCGACTTTTTCTTGATTAAAATATCACCGTTTAGAATCAAAATGTATTTTGCTTTACTTTTTTTTATACCTTCTTTAATCAGTTTTTGAAGACCTACATTATCTTTAAATGGCAGAAAAATAATATCCGGAAAATTTTCTTTCATCATCAATTCAGTATCCTCTTCGGTGGCGCTGTCTGCAACAATAATCTCATAATCAATATCCTCAATATTATCTTTTATTGATTGAATGCAAAGCTTTAGTAGCTCCGGATTTCGGTAGTTACTTACAATTATGGAAAGAACCGGTTCAGACATAACAAAATAAATTATTAAAAATCAATAAGTTAAATATTTGAAAACAAATCCTTAATACGGTTATAATTATCGCCTCGTGGCAATAAAATATATCCTTGTTGAGGAGAGGTGTTTTGTGGAGCATAAAGCAATCCTTCTTCGGAATTTTCTAAAACTTTCTGTTTGATTGTTATTTGATCATCCATATCCTTATAAATATCCAAAAGTTTTTTCATTTCCCAACCTTCCATATCGGTTTTGACATTATCTCCAAGGCTGTTTAACAATGCGTTAACTTTGTTAAAATTAGTCAATGTCCCGGTACTTAGCAACTTTTCCTTAAACAACTTTATAATCTCTTGCTGTCTTCTGGCGCGATCAAAATCAGTAGATGTCATTCTGGAGCGAACATAACAAAGAGCTTTTTCTCCATCCAAATGAATATTTCCGGCCGGCAAACTAAACACACCGCCACACTCTTCATCGTGATTATAACAAAGAGGGTACTGAGCAACTATTTTTCCTTTTTCATTTTTCTTAACCTCAAAATTTCCCGACTTGACGGTAAAAACATTTGGATCGCAAACATGTTCTTGATGAAATTGCAACGGCTCACTAAATGGCTCATTTAGATGGATATCCAGTCCGCCGATGGCATCAACAGCTTGTTCAAAACCTTTAAAATTTATTGCTATGGCATAATGTATCGGCTGTCCGGTAATTTCTTCAATAATTTTTTTCATATTTTTTATTCCTCCACCGTTGTGTTCATTTTCTTCTCCATAAAAATAAACGGCATTGATTTTTTGCTTATCGTTTGTTCCCGGGACCGTCACATATAAATCTCTCGGGATGGAAACTAAAGATATCTCCTTTTTTTCCGGGAAAATGCTAGCCACCATAATTGTATCCGCCAATAACCCTCCGCCATCAACATGTTCTCCTCGCATCCCCAGAAGTAAAATATTTATTCTGCCATCTTTTTCACCCTTTAATTCATTTTTACTGCCGGGTAGTGATTTGGCGATACTGCTAAAAATATTTCCTTTAGTGGTAATTTTATGCAAAACATTACCTGTTTTCCATAAAAACAGCCCTCCAAAAACAAATAACACCGCAACAATAAACAAAAAAATCTTCCAATTCCCAATTTTTTTCTTATTGCCATTTTCCTCTGATGACAAATTTTCTTCTTTTTTCTTAAATAAATTCATAATAATGTCCTATAAAAAATTAAACCGCAAGCAAAAAAATTTAAATATTTTTATAGATATTTAACATTTTTCTCGCTGATTTTTTCCAAGAAAAAAAACCAGCCCTAGCAAATCCACGCTGAATTAAGCCAGTTCTAACTTTTTTATCCTTGCAAATAGTATACAATTTATTTTTAAATTCATCAAGGTTATTTGGATCAAAAAACAATGCCGACTTTTTATAAATTTCTCTGTGCACGGGTATATCGGAAACCAAAACCGGCGCGCCACTCTCAATCGCTTCCAGTGGCGTCAATCCAAATCCTTCATAAAATGACGGGGACACCAACACATATGCCAGCGAATATAACTTTGACTTACTGTTTTTATCAACAAACCCCACGAATCTAACCTCCTTGTCAGTCAATTTATTTTCTTCAATAATCTTATCTATTTTCTTATCAAAATTATAGCCATTCTTATCTCCCGCAATAATTAACTTAATTCCGGGAATTTTATCCTTTATTTTCGCATAAGCGTCTATAAGTTTGGCAACATTCTTGCGGGGTTGCAGTGTTCCCATATATAAAATAAATTTTTCCGGAAGATTGAATTTATTTCTAACTTCCTCCTCGCTTAATGCATCGTTTTTAAATAAATTTGTGGAATTATAAACAATATCTATTTTCTCCGAAGAAACTTTGTAATATTTTAAAATTTCATTTTTGGTAAATCTTGAAACGGCAATAATTTTATCCGCCTTGCGAATTGTCCACGGAATCAAAATATCCAAAAAAATAATATCCTTCCAAGAAATAAATTTTCTGTAAACACGAAAAGAAACATCATGGATATGTGTTATCAATTTTGTTTTTTCCGGCATAAAAAACGGCAAGATGTACTCCGTATGATAAACATCCAAATGATTTTTACGCACCCACATCGGCAACTTCCAAAAAGCCCAAGTAAACTTATTGCCGGCATTGATTGAAACTACTTTCACGTTTTTTTTGTCATTCAGTTCCAAAACCTCTTTAATATAAGAAATTATTTTTTCATCATCAGTATCCGTCAACAATATATACTGATTTTCTTTATCAATTCTAAGAATATTTTTAGTTAACTCCAAAACAACAACTTCACTACCGGTTTTTTTTCTTCCGATATTTCTAATGTCTATTCCAATGATTTTTTTTTCCACCATATTATAATCAATTATTATTTTTTAAACTTACCACTCCCAACCAAACCCACAGAAATCCCAACATAATTCCCGCATTAAAAAGATTTGGAATTAAAACAGCGACTCCGCTTAACAGCATAAACAAATTCCAACTTTTTGCAATTCCCGTATCCAGTTTTCCCGGCTTTTTATCATTAACCATTATTTCATCAAAATTTCCACTTCCTCTCCAATGAAACAATTTTCTAAAATTTATTTCATTTATTCTAAACAAGCCAACCATACTTTCAGAAAATATTAAAATAAAAATCATTGTCAAAGACAAAAAAGCAATCACACCGCCACCCAGCCATACCTCCAAAAAAATATTACTGGAATTTAATCCGTTGCCATTTTCATCTTTTCCCAAAACCTGAGAAATACCACCCCAGCCAATTCCCAATATCGGATGTTGTATAATCTGCTTCCATGATTTTTTGTAAATTTCCGCGCGAATATTTACATTGGGATCATTGCGATAAATTTTCGCAACAAAATTCCCCCGTTTTTTCTCACTTTCAATCTCTTCCAAATTTATATGCCGACATTTATACTCTGTCAATTCGGAAATATTTTTAATTTCTTTCGGTAAAACCCGCTTCTGAGAACAACTTATTGTTATTTCTTGTTTACCCCCCGTGCTTTGCAATCTTTTTCCCAATTCAAAATTAGTCAAACCGAAAACATAAATCACTAAAAACGAAATGGTCATTGTTGCAAGCCAATAAATAAAAATTTCCCTCACCTTTCTCCATTCTTTATTCATCAACCCAAAAAAGTAAAATACTAACCCAATATACAAAATTGTTATTGCTACCACCCCAACCCAGGCACTTCGGGAAACGGTTAAAATAAGCACTACAAAAAGTACCGCCAAAATTTTATGAAAAAACACTTTCTTAAACTCGTCATCATAAACAAAAATGCGCTTATAAAACACCTTCCAAAAATCAAGAGTTAAAATCTCCGATCTGCTCTTGCTAAGATGCATTAAATAAAAAATCATTGCGTAAACAACACTTATCACCAACACTATAAACATTCCCAGCCAATCAGGCTCAAAAAAAGTGGCATTTGGTCGCCCCGGCATTATCTCAAAATGATTACCGCCTTTCATAAATATCCAATTCTGCCAAATGCCATAGGCAGAAACCAATAAAGATGATTCCAAAAAAAACGGTAAAATTTTTTTTATATCGGACAATCTTTGAACAAAAATTCTGGTCAAATAATAGATTATTGCGAAAGAAAATATAATTAAACTTTGCTTAAAAGCAATCCCCTTGTTTAATGAAAAAATACTGCTGAAAAATCCCGCCATTACAAAAACCAAAACCAAGATATCAACCCCGGATATTTTTGGCAATCCAAAGCCCAATCTACCGGTAAAATAACGCACCATCACCGCCAAAAAAGTCAATAATCCGATTAGCTGGTATGGTCGCAAAATCAAACCGAATTCCGCAGGCGCTAAATTTATATTTTCCAACATTATCGTTCCCGCAAAAAACAAAAAAGTCCAACCGGGACGATATAAAGCGACAATAAAAATCAAGGCAACAAAAAAACCAAAATCGCCAATATTTCTAAACGGCAAAATATTTAAATTTTCCAAAACTATTAAAGCAACTACTAACACAAAATTGCCCAGTAACAAATAATTTTTAATGTTTAACAGCTTATCAACTTTAATATTTTTTATTATCTTATAAAATTTTTCCATAAAAATTTTTTTGCTTGCACTTTTCCTTTTTTAATATATGTTTGACGCAAATTTTCATTATCTAAAAATAGTTTTATCTTGTCCGCCAAATCCCGTTCATCACTTGAATCAAAATATAATACCGCCTCACCACCAACTTCCGGCAAAGAAGATGTTTTTGCGCAAATTGTCGCCACACCACAGTTCATTGCCTCTAAAACCGGCAGACCGAAACCTTCATAAAAAGAGGGATACACAAATATTTTCGCATTTTTATACAAGGACGGTAAATCTTCTTGCGGAACAAAATCCAACAATTTAACATCATTTTCCAGGCCATTTTTTTTAACCAATTTTTCCACATCTGTCACCAATGGCGCCAGTTCCGGCATCAACTTTCCGGAAATAACCAATTTTGGAATTTCTCCTCCCCTCGTTTGAGATTTTTTTAAAGTTTTGTATGCCTTTAATAATATTTCCACATTTTTTCTTTTCTCCAAACCGCCACCGCAATAAATGTATCCTTTCTTTAAATTATATTTTTTTAAAACTCTACCACTTTCATTTTCAGAAATCTCTTTTTTGTAAATAGGGTCAACATCCAAATAACGAACTTCAATTTTTTCCGTGGTAATTTTTAAGTATTTTATCAAATCATTTTTAGTATGTTTGGAAATTGCGATAATTTTATCTGCTCGTTTAATCGCCCGTTCGGTTAGTTTCCAATAAATTTTCTTGCGCCAATTATTTAGATACTCCGGAAAAATCTTGGGAATAATATCGTGGACAACCATTGTATGCTTAATATTTTTTGAAAAAATTGTTGGGCATTGATACAAACTGATAAATGCTTGGCATTCGTCTTGCTTTACTTTTTTTGGCAAACAAATTTTTTCCCACCAAATTTTACGAATTAAATCATCTCTCTTGTATGGTGGCAAAAAATTTTTCTTAATAAAATTATCACCCAATTTTAAATTATTTTCACCTTCCGTATAAACAAAATACTTAGAATTTTGCGGATATTCGTTCAAAGTCTTTAAATAATTCAAAGCCACCTGCCCAATGCCGGTTGCCGGTTTTCTTAAAAATGACGCATTAATTCCTATTTTCATACTTAATAATAAAACTTAATCCAATGTTCCGGCATGATCCCAATCAATCAAATAAACTTTCGGAGATTTGTCTAAATCAATTTCTCCTTTGGGAGTACGCTCAAATTTTAAACAAAAATTATTATTGTGCAAATGTCCATTAGCTGTCTTGGAAAAATCAATATTCATCTTTCTTAAAACATCCACAATATCCCTTCTTTTTTTAAAAACATCATCTTGAATATATTCCGAAAAAACTCTCACATACTCAAACAAGGTTATCCCCAAAATTCCGGCGCTCACGCGAACATTATTATTTTCCATATTTTTAAAAGATATTATCGGCTCTATGGGAACATAATCAAATCCGAATTCTTGCCAAATTTCCGGACTCTCATAAGCGCGCCTCCATTGTTCAAATGCTAAGATATTCATTTTTCTACCAACAACTTTTTGTCTTAAGTTTTTGCCAAATAAAACAAATTCTCCCCCCGTTTTGTCTTTATCAACTTTTTTTAATAAATCCGAATTGAAAATTTGGTATAATTGAAAATTAAATTCATCTTCATACCAAGAAACATATTTCTTTAAGTTGTTTTCATTTCTATATCTCCCTTCATTATCATTGATTAACAAACATCTTAATATGAGCATTCTTAATCTTTTGTCAAAAGCATGATTATGATTATTGTAAGATTTCTCCAGTTCTCTTATAGTTGTTTTTTTAAGTCTGTTCACAGAACCACCCCAAGTCAACAATACATATTGCCAAAAAAAATATTTTGACATTGACTTCTCCATCTCTCTAATTGAATGCTCAATACTTTTATCTACTTCTTCATCTATATCATTTTCATCAAAATCCTCTGCTTGTTCTAAAATTATCATTTTCCCAAGAAATGCTAATCTAACACTTGGTGACTGTTTACCAGATAATCCCAAATCTATCAATTCCATTTTTTCTTTTGTGGAGCTAACCGCATCCAACTCATCAATATATTCAGCTATTATCAACTTCTCAAAATCAGATCCCTCCAACATAATATTTTTTAAATGCAAAAAACTTGACTCTGTTTTTCTAACTATCAATTTTTTTCTTTTATTCTCTTTTTCAATTTGCTCCAAATCAGTGTTACTATCCAATTTATCTGCCTGAATAAATCTCTCAACCGATGGCAAATATTTTTCTTGAAAAATTCTTTCCGTTTCTTCCGGCGACATTCCCGGCAATTGATACATATTTCCGTATTTATGAAACAATTCTCGGAGTTGAGCTACTTGTTCTTGCTGATCACCTTTTTCCAATTTGATGCTTTCCATATCTTTTGATTTTTAAATTATGTGATCACTAGTGGATTTGAACCACCGACCTCCGCGATGTCAACGCGACGCTCTAACCGGCTGAGCTAAGTGATCTTTTCAAACAAATTCTCCTTTTTGCATTTTTATGATAACCTGTTTATATGTTTAAATCAACTGAAAAAATTAAACTTGTTTTAGCGCCAATGGCGGGATTTACCGATAAAGCATTCCGTCAAATTTGCGTAGAAAACGGGGCTGATATTACTTGGAGTGAGATGATCAGCGCCGAGGGTTTAGTGCGTCAAAAAAACAATCCTCAAAACAGATCTTTGGCATTATCCGAAAAATTCAACGAAGAAGAAAAAAATTATTGGGTACAAATATTCGGAAATAATCCTGATTCTATGGCGGAAGCGTCTAAAATTATACAAGAAAAAATAAAGCCAACGGGTATTGATATAAACTTGGGTTGTCCCGTAAGAAAAGCGCAAAAAGCCGGCTATGGAGCCATTCAAATTAAAAATATTCCTCAAGTGGTAAAAATAATCAAAGCAATCAAAAAAGAAATTTCCTTGCCTTTATCCCTTAAAACTCGTCTTGGCTTAGAAAATCCGGAAGAAATTTTAAATTTTGCGCCAAAATTAGAAGAGGCTGGTATTGATCAACTCGTTATTCACGCCCGCACTCTCAAAGGAATGTTTTTTGAAAAACCAAATTGGGAAATTGTTAAAAGATTAAAGGAAATATTAAAAATTCCCATAATCTACAATGGCGGTATTAAAACCATTAAAGATGCAAATTTTTATGCGCAAAATACAGGTTGCCAAACTTTGATGATTGGACAAGCATCGCTGGGAAACCCTTGGATTTTTAATGAAATTAAAAAAAATGTCTCCATTTCTGAAAACAAAAAAATAAAAGACATTTTTCACCATGCCAAACTTATTCAAAAATATTATGGCGAAAAAGGATTTCTCATCTTTCGCTCGCATTTTGCTTCCTATTTAAAAGGTTATCCGAACGCAAAGAAGCTCCGCTATCAAGCCGTTCAAATAAAAACACTAAATGATGTTCAAAAAGTTTTAAGTCAAATCTCCGGCAATCTCTAGTTTTTTTTGCAAAATTTTGCTTCCATCCTCCAAATACAAGTAATCTCCTTTGAAATTTTTCCCCGCCAACAACAATGGCATCCAATCAGCATCATCCAGCCACATTTTGTTATAAGGTATTTTGTTTAATTTGAACCATTTGGGCATCATTTCTTCCGTTTCTTTGGGTGTGCCAATTATTTTATCGCTATCAACAGAAAAATAATTTACTTCCAAAATTTTCTTCAGATTGTCCTCAAAACGAAAACTTATCACTCCTCTCTTTTTGATATCCCTATTACTTTTTATTTCAAGATTACTTTCCTCAAACAGTTCTCTTTTTGCCGAGTCCAAAATATTCTCCCCTTTTTCCACTTTTCCACCAAAACCATTCCACTTTCCCACGCCAAAACCTCGCTTCTTCATTCCCAAGAGAATTTTTTCACTATCATAAATTAAAACCAATGTTAATTTCTTTGTTTTCATTCTAAAAAGTTTTTATTCTTCTCTCCTGTTTCGTTTTTGATAGAAAAACAACAATGGCAATCCAACCACAACAAAAGCTAT
>CAZRUH010000008.1:808-22220 GCA_964603325.1 uncultured Bdellovibrionales bacterium | reverse complement strand
CCTTCTTCAAAAACAGAAATTGCTGTTGTCTCACTTCCCATATCAACAACGGCTACACCTAATTCTTTTTGGCTTTTATCCAGAACTATTGATGCTGATGCCAGAGAATTTATTATCAAACTATCCACGCTAAGATTTGCGCGTTCAACACTTCTAATCAAGTTATTTAAGTGGCTTGAGGAATCCTCCAACATCAAAACATCAGCCTCTAAGCGAATCCCGTGCATACCCAAAGGATTTCTGATATTTTCTTGGTCATCCAACTTATATTCTTTTGGAATAGCATGTATTATCTCATTGTTTACAGGCATTGAGACACTTTGAGCGACTTCTAAAACTCTTTCAATGTCTCCTTCTCCAACCTCACCATTAGCCTTGCTGATAGCAATCACTCCTTTAGCTTCTTGTGTTTTAATTTCCGTTCCTCCTACACCCAAAACAACACTTTTAAAGCTGAGATCTGTTTTTTTTTCTGTTTTTTTAACTAACTTTGTTATTATTTGCGAAGTTTCCTCAATATCAATCACTGATCCGCGTCTAACCCCGGCTGAAGGGATAACCTCCGCGCTAACAATTTTCAAATTGTCATCATTTTCAGCAACAACCGCTTTTATGTTGGCGGAGCCGATATCTAATCCAACAATTATATCGTTAGCCATAGAAACTTCTTATTAATTTTATTATATGAGGAATAAAAATTATTCCACCTATCGTTAAAGCAAACAACGAAGAAAACAAAACCGCGGCCGCCATTATGTCTTTAATCAAACGAGCAAATGGATGAATTTTGGGCTCAAGAATATCAACCACTCGTTCTAACGCCGTATTAATCATCTCCGCTACCAAAATCCAGCCGGTTATTAAAAAAACTACGATTAATTCCCATAACTTTAATTTTAGAATAAATGCTCCCAATATGACAAAAAAAGCAACTCCCAACTCTATTCTGAAATTTCTCTCATTTCTAACAACATAAGATAATCCTCGGAAAGCATATTTTAAACTTTTTCTAAATTTCCTGTTTTTATTTTGATACATAATAAAAGTTATTTCAAAACTTTTTTAACTACTTCTTCAGAAACCATATTTTGTATTTTAAACATCTCTTTGCCGTGCCTAAATCCCAATAAATGCAATGTTCCGTGACTGACAATCTTGAAAATTTCCGCTTCAAAAGAAATATTTTTCTTTTTTGAATAATTTTTTATATCTTCACAGCAAACCACCAATTCCCCCAAAAAAAATTTATCATTGTCATTTTCAAAAATACTATCTTTATTATCACAATTTGCAAACGATAAAATATCCGTCGGATAATTTTTTTGACGATATTTACTGTTTAGTTTTTTAATTTCCTTGAGTGAAACCAGTCCGACACTAACAATTATCGTTTTTTTTATTTTTGTTTTTTCGGCAACTTTTTTAATTGTTTTTTCTATGCTTAATTTTAACCCTTTTTTATCAATATCACAACCGATACTATTGTTTATCTCTATGAAAATATTCATAAATTATTTTTTCTTAATTTCTTCCTCAACAACTTTTCTAACCATATTACCATCAGCCCTTCCTTTGATTTTAGACATAACAATACCCATAATTTTACCAAAATCAATATCAACAACTTTCTCCAAAACACCTTTAACAATATCTCTTAATTCTTTTTCACTCATTTCTTCCGGTAAATATTTTTTTAAAATATCTATTTCAATTTGTTCTTTTTCCGCCAACTCCACTCTACCACCTTTCTTATATTGATTTACGCTATCCTCTCTTTGCCTGACCGCTCTTTTAATAATTGCCAATATTTCTTCCTCTGTAAGACCTTCTTCTTTTTTGTTTTTCAAAATTTCTTCATTTTTTATCATACTATCAAGCATTCTCAATGTATCTCTCTTTTGAGAATCTCCGGATTTCATAGCCTCCACCAGTTCTTTTTTTATTTTTTCTTTTGTTGTCATATTTTCTTTGTCCTTAACTGGCGTCCGAATTTATTCGGACGCGCGTAAAAGACAATGATTTTTTTAATCCATTCTTTTTTTAATATTTTTCAGAGCTTCATCATTGAAACGATCCATTTTTTTTAACTTCTCTATTTTTTTCCTTATTCTTACTTTATACAAAGCTTCTTCTCTTTGTTGTTTTTTATTTTTCTTAGAAGTTCTAAATCTAACTTTTCTGGCATTTTTCAAAATACCACTCTGTTGAATTCTTCTTGAAAATCTTCTAATCAAACTTTCAGAATTCTCTTTGTCCTTCTTAACTACTTGAATCATAAAAAAACCTCCTTTCTTAATTAACCTAAATTATTCATATTTTACAGGACTATAAAACATGAATATTTGGAAATATAAAACTTTATATTCCGATATATTCATATTTTATTCAATTTCCGACTACGGTTTAAACCGGCTTAATGACCTCATCCAACTTTGCTCCTCCGATAAGATGAATGTGCACATGGGAAATTTCCTGTCCACCATTTTCACCAACTCTAAATAATAATTTATATCCATTTTTGGCAATACCCTCATCCTGCGCCAATTTTTTGGCAATTAAAATCATTCCCCCAATCAAGTTAATATCATTTATCCCAAAATCATTAACCGATTCAATGTGTTTTTTGGGAATAATTAAAATATGAACAGGTGCAATGGGGTGAACATCATTAAACGCTATAATATCATCATCTTCATATAAAATCTTTGCCGGAACTTCTTTATTTATTATTTTGCAAAAAATACAATTTTCCATTTTTTTATTATGTTTAAATGAGTTATTTTTTCTTATTTATTTTTATTGTCATCTGTTTCGTTTTCAATATTTTTTTTACCGTAGGAATGACTTTTTCCTGAGGGACAACTTCTTGAGAACCGCTCACCATATTTTTAATTATTACAGTATCATCAAGGGCTTCTTTTTGTCCGATAATTAAAGTAATCCCCACTCCCAATTTATTTGCCGTTCGCAATTGTTTTTTTAATCCCCCTCTTCCAAAACTTTCAGCCACCAAAATTCCACCTTTCTCCATCTTGGAAAACAAATTTAGACTTTTCTTTTTGGCAAGATTTCCCAGTTGAGCTATAAAAACCTTTGGAGTCGGTGGCTCATAAGATTTCGCTTTCGCCCTTTTCATTTCCAATACCAATCTTTCCAATCCCAACCCAAACCCTATTGCCGGAGTATCTTCACCACCAAGTTCTTTTATCAGATTATTATATCTGCCACCTCCACCAAGAGATTTTTTCCCTCCTTCCGCAATAGACCAAATTTCAAAAACCGTCCTTGTATAATAATCCAACCCTCTAACCAGTTGAGTATTTATTACATATGGGATGTTTAATTCATCTAAGTATTCCAACAAATTTTTAAAATGCTCTCGGCAATTATCACACAAATGATCCACAGTCTGAGGGGCTCCGGCTGACACTTGCGCGCACTTATCCTCTTTGCAGTCCAATATTCTTAAGGGATTGCTTTTCAATCTCTTTTTACACACTTGACAAAGCTTGCGTTTTTTGGATTCAAAATAGGCCGTCAAAACATCCAAGTAATCTTTTCGGCAATCCGCACATCCTATACTGTTTATTTGAAATTGAACATTCTTAATTCCCAAAGAATTTAAAACACTAAATGCCAACTGAATCAACTGTGCATCCATAATAGCGTCATCTTCTCCAAAAATATCAAAATTAGCTTGCCAATGCTCTCTGTATCTGCCTTCTTGCGGTCTATCATAACGATAAACCGGACCAAACGAAAACAATTTTATCGGCTTTGGCAAAACAGTCATACCGTGCTGAATGTACGCTCTAACCACCCCGGCAGTAAGCTCCGGACGCAATGCCACCTTATCACGACCTTTTGTCGTAAAACGATACATCTCTTTATCAATCACATCGGTCCCTTCTCCTATGGAACGAACAAACAAGTTTGCGTATTCCACTACGGGAGTATCTATTCTCTGAAAACCATACTTGGGATAAATTCTGTCCAAAACCGTTCTTATTTTATTCCAGTAAAGTTGCTCTCCGGGAAGAATGTCTTTCATACCACGCACCGTTTGCAACAAAAACGGCTCCACCACTTTATTTTTTTTTGCAACATTTCTTCCGCTTCTCGCTTTATTTGTCCTTCTTTTGCCAACAATATTCTTCTGAGTACGCACATTTCTTTTTTTAGTTGCTTTTCTTGGCATAAAATATACATTTAAAACTTAACTATTTGAAAATTGCGACCTTATCCAACGGCCAAGCTCTCAAAAAAACTCTCCCTATAATCTCTTGTTTTTTTACGGGACCCCAGATCCTTGAATCTGAACTATGCATTCTATTATCACCTAAAACAAAATACTCATCAGATTTGATTTGATAATCAATATCTCCCAGCGTTTTTATGTTTTTAGGCAAATACGGTTCCGCTAAAGTGAAACCGTTAGGATTTTTTTTATTATAAATAACTATTTTCCCATCACTGATTTTAATTTTTTCTCCGGGTAATCCTATTATTCTTTTTATAAAAAATACCCTATGATCACGAGGATACCGAAAAACCACCACTTCGCCTCTCTCAAGATTTTTTTTCGGCTCAACGGTAAAAAACCCCAAATCTGTTTTTTTATATCCAAATTCATTCACTATCAAATACTGTCCATCCTCAAAATTTGGCTCCATGCTTGCTCCCTGAACAAAAAACGGCTGAAATAAAAACATTCTTATCGGCAAAATAATAAAAATCGCCATTAAAAAAATTTTTACTATTTCAAGAAAAAAACCGCTTACACTGCCGGCAACATAAACTTTCTGCTCATTTTTTTTATCTTTGTCGCTAATATTCATTGTTACAAAAAATTTAACCCAAAAACTCTTCCCAACGAAATTATGCTACCACAAATCCACCATTGACGCAAGAGCATCTAAAAATTAAAAACTCCACTCCACATACAAAAAATAAGCAAAAAATGAAAAATGCAATAATTTTATTTACTGTCTCGGGACATTGAATTATGTCTTTCAATAAGGTAGAATTATGACGCCTGTAAAATATGAAAAAATTATGATTATAAAATTTAAAAACATTTCTAAAAATCCCGCAATTATCCTGCGAAGCGCCGGTTATATATTTCAACAATGCACCGCTGACAAAAAAATGAGTTTTATTCGTCCACTATCAAGAAATGGTTTCCCTCGCTTTCATATATATGCGCAAACAAAGAATCGCTCTATTTTGATAAATATACACCTTGATCAAAGAAAAAACACTTACGGAAAATCAATCCGTCATCATGGGAAATATGATGGCGAAATATTACAAAATGAAGTAAAAAGAATAATATCCATTATAAAGTAAAGTATGATAAATAAAGAAAACAATATCATCAAACCTCCACATTCTCGTCGTGGATTTGAACAGAGCTTTGATAATTCGGAATCAGATCCACAAGGTGTTTTTGAAAAAAATGGGAAATGGTATATATATTTAGGTTCAAAAAATAATTCAGCTGAAATCCCTCCGGAAGTTGCCAGAGTGGTAAAAGTTGGTTTATATGCAAATTCCAGAAAAGAAAGAGTGCGAGATGATGGAATAACCGGCAAAATATACAGACATACAAACTGCCATAAAACCATATTCTCTGCAACAAATATACCAAACTTACTTGATGATTTAATCTTATGGGGAAACACAAATTCTCTTTTTGAAAACCAAGATTGTTACCAACTCAACGCAGAATATGAAAAAACAAAGGAAGATTTAAAAGAATACGTTAAACAAAAATTGAGCCCGGATAATTTTGGGATTGCTCAAATTATCAGTATTGCTTATAATAAGCCAATTCATTCGTTTTTTGTCGCTAAAAATATTCAAGATAATGGGTTTTTGTCGTTTGAAAAAGTTGGATTTGGAAACGCTCCATTTAGAATAGTTGAGTTGGAAGAAATGCTTGGATTTTACTTAAAAAGAAAATTCTATCAGTTATTGACTTTGGGTATAATGAATTATAGTGATTTTAAAAAAAAGATAAAATCATTTGAGCCCCGAAAAAATTTTTTCAAATAAATAATCCATTTTAATTTTTGAAACGCAATCTATTGATTTATCAAAAAAAATACTATAAGATTAACTTGTTTTGATGTTGCCTTGGTGGTGGAATTGGTATACACGCTAGTCTTAGGAACTAGTGGGCTTGTCCCATGAGAGTTCGAGTCTCTCCCAAGGCACCAAAAAAAACCGCTTCTTTTGAAAAGCGGTTTTAATAATTCAAAAAATATTATCTATGAATTATATCAAAAATTTTTTTGTATTTTTTGACAAATCCGTAAACTCATCGGAAACCTCAATTAATTTTGCGCTGGCGGACCGTTGAAATGCCATTACTTCCATTCGGCAACCGGTAGTATTTTTAACATATTCAATCATCGGCACATAATCACCATCTCCGGATACCAGAATAATAACATCCAAACTTCTTGAAAGCTTAACCGCATCTATTGCAATTCCAACATCCCAATCGGCCTTTTTCGCTCCACCGGCAAAAATCTGCAAATCTTTGGTTTTTACTTCAAATCCCTGCTTCTCCAGCGCATCAAAAAATTTTTCTTCCAAACCACCTTCCGTTTTTACACCATAAGCAATCGCTCTGATAAACTTTCTTCCCGAAATGGCCTCCGCTAAAATATTTTTAAAATTAACCTTTTTTTTATATAAAACTTTAGCGGTATAATACATATTTTGCACATCTACCAAAACGCCAATTCTTTGCTCTTTATTTTTTGACATATTTATCTAAAAATTTAAAGCGAATGTCTAAACATTCGCTTTAAACCCAACTACCCTTTCAATTTTAGTTTTTTTACAATCTTTTTATAATTCTTTTCATTTGTTCTCTTTAAATATTCCATCAACTTTTTTCGCTTGGCCACCATTTTCAATAAGCCTCTCCTGGAATGAAAATCTTTCGCATTCTTTTTTAAGTGAGCTGTCAATCTCTTTATTTTTTCCGTAAAAAGAGCTATCTGAAACTCCGGCGACCCAGTGTCTTTGTCATGTCTTTTAATATTTTTTGTTACTCTTTCTTTTTGCTTTGTTGTTAAAGCCATAGCATTGCCACACACTCGTCCCGACATAAAATTGTTTAGCGAAAACCAATGTGCACATTTAATGAATTATCTACGAAAGATACTACAATAAAAATCGCCGTTTGGCAAGTAATTAAATCTTCTTCACCTCAATTTTTTCAATCTTATCTATTGGCAGTTCAATATCAACGCCATCAGAAACCAAGGTAATATAAGCGGGATTTTTATTTAATTTTTCAGAAAAACCATATGCTATTCCTTCTTCTATTCCGGGAACGCTCGCTTTTACAAAAACTTCAAATTCTTGCCCCGCCTCTAATGTTTTTTCTTCATTATATAAATTTTCCACAAACGACCGAATGGTTTCAATATAATCTTTATCAGCCACATCACCCTCTTTCAATACATAAGTGAAACCTTTACTGCCTTCAAACATATCTTTCTTATTGCAATAATGTATGTCTCGTTCAATGCTTTTTTGTTCATTCATATGTAAATTATGTTAAAAAATTATTAAACTCGCATAAATTATATCATTTTTATTGTTTGCGAACAACCGATTGATTATAAATGACTATCATCACATCCGTCATTTATCGTATGTGGAGTAAAAATGCAATTTTGCGGTTCTGAAGGATCACAGGTTTTGTATTTTATAAGATAATAAGCACTTCTGACGCTAAAAAATAAAGATGTGAAAAATATGATTACCAAAACCCAGGAAATAACTTCCCAAAAACGATTCACAAATTCCGCCAAATTAGGATACTTACTCAAAATTTTTCCGACAATTTTTCCCTTAATTTTCTTGTCAAATCCGGTATTGCACGGTCGTAAAGTTATTCTTCTAAAAACACACTCCAACGCTTCTTTGGCCAATTGCCTATGCGTAGCGCTAAAAATTCCCAAAATGGAAAAAATAATCAAAGCTATTACACAAAACATAAACTCAGAAATATCTATTTTGCAAGCAACATTAACAAATATGAATAATGCTTGCAATACAGATGTTATTTTAATTTAATTATTTTATTCAAACTTTCCGCTAAAATATATGCTTCTTTTTCTGTATTATAAAATGATAAAGAAACTCTCACGGCGTTTTTTATTTTTCTATCATTAAACCATGAATGCACGCAAAACTGACCGGACCTAACCATTATGTTTTTTACCGAATCAAGCATTAAAGCCACTTGATGATTATCCATATTTTTAACCGTAAAAGAAACTATTCCTCCTCTTTTGCGATAATCTTTCGGACCAATTATTTCTATTCCGGGAATTTGCAACAACTCATCAGTTATGATTTTATTTATCTTAGCTTCCTGCTTAATAATATTCTTAAAACCTACTTTTTGCAAATATTTGATTGCTTCCGTCAAACCGATAATTCCGGCATAATTCTGTAATCCCGCTTCAAATTTATTTGGTGGAGGCAATAATTTAAAATCATCATATGTTGAAAACTCAACCGTATCACCTCCAACCATAAACGGATCCATTTCTTTCAATAAATCATACTTTCCATACAGAAAGCCGATTCCCGATGGTCCCAACATTTTATGTCCGGAAAAAACCGCAAAGTCAACATTCAGTTTTTTAACATTTATTTTTTGATGCGATGCCGATTGCGCGCAATCAATTAGAACCAATGCTCCATATTTATGAGAAATTTTAATTATATCCGCAATGGGATTGCTTACGCCATCCAAATTGGAAGTATGCACGATACTAATAAACTTAATGTTTTCACCGCTGACAATTTGTTCAAATTTATTTAAATCAAAAGTATTGTCATCACAAGAATGCAAAATACGTAAAAACAGTTTTTCCTTTCTTGCCTTTATTTGCCATGGAATCAAGTTGGAATTATGTTCTTTATCTGACAATAGTACCCCCTCCCCCTCTTTCATTTTTAAACTTTTAGCAACCAAATTTATTCCTTCCGTAGCATTACGAGTAAAAATTATTTCTTCCTTTTTTTTTGCTCCAATAAACTTGGCTACAATCTCTCTACTTTCCTTGCATTTTCTCGTAACCTTCTCGCCAAATTTATGCATACTCCTTCCTTCACATGCCGAATAGTTTTGATAATATTCATTTATAGCATCTATGACGGTTTGTGGTCTTAAAGACTGGCAAGCGTTATCAAAATAAATGATATCCTCGTTTTTTAATATGGGGAAATCTCTTCTGATTTTTTCTATTTTCATATTTTTCAGAAAAACATTATTTAAAAAAATTAATATTACAAAAAATTAACACAAATCTATTCTTCATTAACAAGTCTGCCATCTTTTAACCAAACTGAACGATCTACATATTTTTTATCATCCGGTTCGTGGGTTACCATAATAATGGTCTGTCCATATTTGTTAACCAATTCTCTCATAACTTCCAACACCACTTTTGCCGATTCCGTATCCAAATTTGCTGTCGGCTCATCAGCAAATAAAATTTCCGGCTTATTAACAATTGCCCGCGCAATAGAAACTCTTTGTTGTTCTCCTCCTGAAAGTTGTGAAGGTAAATTATTCTCACGACCTCCCAATCCAACATTTTTTATAATCTCTTTAACATCTTTGTCATATCGTCTTTTTGAATAGCCCAAAGCCATCATCGGCAAAGCGATATTCTCGTATAAATTCAATTCCGGCATCAAAGCATAATCTTGAAAAACATACCCCAAAATGTCCAAACGAAATCTCGCTCTCTTGGCTTGACTCAATTTGGAAACATCCACTCCGTTTATCTCAATATATCCGGAAGTTGGATAATCTAAAAGGGCCAATTGGTGCAAAAATGTTGATTTTCCGGAACCGCTTCTCCCAAGCAAGGCAACAAACTCTCCTTTTTGCAATTCAAAATCAACCCCCCGCAAAGCGTGTACCGGACTGGCGGAATTCTCATTATAAATCTTAATTAGCTTTTTCGCTCGCAAAATTGTTTTTGGCATAAATTTATTTCATCAAAGTCAGTATTTTTTTTCTAACTTCTTTTATGGTTGGAAAAAATGAACCAATCAATCCGGCAACAATAAAAAGAATAATACTCATTTGCAGGGATTTCATTTTTACGAAAGGCACCATCCAACCCATAGGAAAATCTATTGGATGTATTCTAAAAAAAGAAATCACACCAAACTTCATTGTCAAAAAACCGAGTATTATTCCCAACAATGTATAAAACATTCCTCTGATAATATATGAATAAATCACTACTGATTGTGGTATTCCAATAGCTTTCATAATTCCAATTTGTTTTCGTCTGTTAACAATATCAACAAATATAATGATAAAAATTACCAAACCGGCAACCAAAGAACCGATAATTCTCAGAATATTTCCAATCATATCAAAAGATTTGTTTATACTTCTTCCAAAAGCAAGTTTATCATTCCAATCGGCAATATCATATTTTCCGGAATACTTTTTATTAAAATAATTTACGACTTTTTGAGATAAATTTCTGTCAGATAAACGAACGATGATTTCACTGGATTCGTTGCTTGTCCCCAAAATATTACTCAAGTCTTTTTTGGTCACAAATATTTTTGAATCCGTATCAAAATTTTTCGTTTTAAAAATTCCCACTATTTCATAGTCTCTTTTAATACCATTTCCATACTCAGCGGTGACAGTGTCGCCAACTCGCACACCTTCCAAATCATCAGGAAAAACGGAACTTCCATATCCTCCGGCAATGTCTGTGCCAAGTATTGCTTTTCCATAATCATCGTTTTTCAAATACCTTCCACTAACAAGATTTGATTTTATATCTATGCTTTTATTATCAATGGTGGGATTAATTCCAATTACGCCGGCTGAGAACTTGGCAACATCTCTACCATCTCCATTTTTATCATTTAAAAGAGTTGCTCCGGTTCGCAAGCGATAAGTGATACTTTTTATACAATAAAAATCTTTTAAGTAATTAACGATATCATCAGTTTGCGTTATATATCTATCTCCGGTTTTTGGCTCAATAATTACTTCTCCGTATTGATAGTTTATTTTTCCATTGTCCATCGTTTGAGAAATTCCGGCAAATATGGAATCCATAAACAATAGGTTTAAAAAAATAACAAGCATTATAAAAACAGTCAAAAACAAAGCGCCTTTATCACCACGAAAAATAGTTTTCATTGCCAAAAATAATGCTAATTTTATGTTGCTGAACATTTGTGTGTTTTTAATTTTGACTCTTTGGCAAAACAATTTCTTCCTTTAAATTCAATCCGGATATAACCTCAACATTGTTATCTCCGATCAACCCTTCTTTGAAGTATTTTTTATTAAAAGATTTTTGATCACTTCCGATAATGTAAACAAAATAACCATTGTCATCCCTCTTGGAAAATTTTCTGGAAATTACTTTAATATTCTTTCTGGAGTTAATTTCTATATTTACATCAGCATTCATACCATCCAACAACATCTCTCTTTCGGAGTTGTTGTTTAAATCAATATTTGCTTTATAATAAGTATTTCCTTGATTAACAGTGCTTGTTTTGTCTATTTCCGTTATTTTCCCTTTTAATGTTTTGTCGGGATAAGCATCTAAATTTATAGACACTTGATTTCCCGTTTTTATTTTAGAAAGGTCAACTTCCGGAATTAACGCTTCCAACTTCAAAGAATTTTGCTGAATAATTCTGATTATTTTTTTTCCGGCAACTTCTCCAACTCTGGCGTTTTGTTTGACAACGAGACCATCTATGGGAGAAACGACCACCAGTTTATCTTTTTGCGCCAAAATTTCAGCCAGCTTTTGTCTTGCCTGCTCTGTCGTTTTTTTTATTGATTCCCTTTCTTCCGGCTTTAAATCATCCCATTTCCTACGAGATTTCTCTTCCGCCAACTTCGCTTTTTCCAATGACAATTTGGCATTCTGAATTTGAGCATTTAAAGAGCTTTCATCTAAAGTAAACAAAACTTGACCCTTTTTTACATTATCTCCTTTTGATATTTCAACGGTTTTGATGGTTGCGGGAAGTTCCGAGGAAATATCGGCATATATGTCCGGAACGACCTTTGCATCAACGCCAATGGTTTTTTTAACATCTCCCTTATTAACAAATCCTTTTTCATAAGAAAAATCATCTCTATCCCTTTTTGCAACCAAAAAGATTACCAGCAACACAGCCAGAATGCTTCCCATAATTATAATTGTTTTTTTCATATTGTTTTTTAAAGAATTCAACAACACTTCAATTTTGGCACACAACAAACCCCAAGTCAACAATAATACAAAAGCATAATATTTTTGTAAATTATTTATTTTCTTTTAATGCCAATTTTATCCGCCAAAATAGCGGTTGGACAATATCCCGTAATGGCAAAATTAACAAACATTAATCCAACAAACATAGTAAAGAATATCCAATAAACACTTACCAATAGGGCCAATAGCGAGGAAGCGAAAACGAACAATCCTCCAATCAAATACATTACCCTGGGAATATTCCAATATTTTACATTTAAACGATAAATTTTTTCTTTTTTCATATTTTTTATTGTTAATAATTATTGTTCAATGTTCCAATCATTTTTTTGAAAACGATAATACATTATCGGAAAGATAATTAGAGTCAAGAAAACCGATAATGACAATCCAAAAATTATCGCCCATGCCAATCCCGCCCAAACAGGATCAGAAATAATCGTTAACGAACCAAAGATGGTCGTTAAAGAAGTAAGCATTATTGGTAATAATCTTGTTTTTCCGGCCTTAACAATGGCTGTTTCCAATTTATACCCTCGTTCCTTTAAACGATTAAGATATTCTAATAACATTATAGCATTATTTACCACAATACCCGATAGCGCGATTGAACCAATCATACTGGTAGCATTAAAGTAGAGATTATTAGTAAATCCCAAAATGGCAAATCCGGGCATTACACCGATAAACGAAAATGGTATTGTTCCCATAATCAATAAAGGACTAACCAGCGAACGAAACCTGGCAACCAAAACAAAGTAAATCATTACCAATGCTATTGCCATCGCAATGCCCAAGTCGCGAAAAACTTCCAATGTTAATTTCCATTCCCCATCAAGCAAAACGGCTATATTACTTCTCGTTTTTACATTTTCGTAAGTAATTCCAAACAAATTCCAGTTTAATATTCTTGTATTATCTCCAAACGGACGATAATCTTTTACCAAATAAACCAAAGTATCAATCATGGCATAAATAACACTTCTATCGCCCATTTCAGCCATAATATATTGTGTTTTTACTCTTTCATCAGAATAAATAATCGGCGGATTTTGTTGTTGTTCATATTCTACAACAGCGGACAAAGGAATATTTTTACCATAACGATTTGTTAAAAATATATTATCCAAATCTGATTTACTATCTCTTTCCGTTTTATTTGTATAAACCGTTATGTATTCTTGAGGAACATTATTTACTGAAGATTTTTCCGTTTTGTGATACATTGTAATCTTTTCTCCGTTCAACAACGTCCTTAGCGTCATAGCAATATCATAAACACTTAATCCCGCTCTTGAAGCTTCTTCTTTCTTAACTCGCAAAAAATATTCTGTTGTCATCTCATTTCTGGTAGTGTCAACATCTACAACACCATCCAATTTTTTTGAAAAATCTTCCAAACTGCTTAAAGTGCTATTTATCTGCTTATCTGAATTTCCTTGAATTTTCAAAAAATAAGTGGCTATAACCGGTGGTCCCGGCGGGTCCTCAATTATTTTAACTTTTGCGTCAGGATATTTTTCCAAAAATTTATTCAACTTTGAACGCAATTGTAAAACAATTTTTTCCGAAGTAATATCTCTTTTTTTGTGATGAATTAAATTTATTTTCAACGTTGCCTGATTTTCATTTCTCCTACTATCAGAACCTTTAAATAAACCATTAAAATCAACCACCGGCGGTGTTCCAACATAACTTTGAATACTGACTACATTTTTTCCCAAAGTTTTCATTATAAAATTATTTGTATCTTGAACAATTTTATCAGTCCTTTTTAAAGACGCATATTGCGGTAAATCCAGATAAATATAAAACTGTTCTTTGTCCGCTTTAGGAAGCATTCTAAATTTTACAATTTTAAATGCCGGCAAACTCAAAGAAATAACCAATAACACTATTGCCGTAAAAATAACAATTTTTCTTTTTTTACTGCTCTCTAATAAAATTATCAATAAATGGGCATATTTTTTCTGAAGTTTTTCCGTAGCGCGTAAGAATAAATTACTTTTTGATTTGCTTTCAGTAATGTTTTTTTCTTCTTTTTTATAAGATTTGCGAGAGGTGATAAAATTTAAAAGAAACGGTATTATTGCCAAAGCAATAATCAAAGAAGATGCCAGGGTTACAGGAACAAAAAATGGAATCGGTCCCATATAAGGACCCATCATGCCGGTTACAAATGCCATCGGAACAAACGCCAAAGTCACAGTAGTTGTGCTCAGAACCAGTCCGGCGCCAACTTCATCAACCGCTCTTGCAATAAGATTAAACCTACTCTCCAAGGGGTTTTCCTTTAATAATCTAAAAATATTTTCCACAACAACTATTGTTGCATCCACTAAAATCCCCAATGACAATATCAAAGCAAATAATGTTATTCTATTTATTGTCTGGTTAGCAAAATTACCAACACCAAAAACTATTGACAAAGTTAAAGGAATGGAAATCAAAACAATTAAAGCGCTCCTCCAACCAAGAAAAAGCCATACGATAATAGCCACGATAACGATAGCACTAATTAAATTACTTGATAGAGTCATTGTCGCTTCTTTTGCAACTTGCCCTTCATCACGAACAATTCTTACCGAAACATTCTTTGGAATTTCGTTTCTTCTCTTTAAAACCTCCACCTCTTTTTTTATGTTTTTGGTAATAGTGGTAGCATTTGTTCCTTTTAATTTTGAGACAGCAATGAAAACGGCGTCTTTGTCTTTATTATTTCTTTGCCAAAATTTAGTCAAAGAATTTGTTTCACTGTCTTGATAAGATACTTTCGCAATATCTGACAATCGCACAATGCTTTCACCTTCTTGATTAAGAACAATATTTGCCAAATCATCAGCATTTTTAATTGTTCCTTCGGTAGCCACAAAATAATTATTTCCATCGTTTTCCACCTTTCCTGCGCGGACATACATATTGTTGCCCTTAATTGTATTTATTACTCGTTGTAAAGTCAGGTTGTTTTGCGCTAATTTTGTCGGATCAATATCCACCCGCAATTCTTTTGTTTTCCCGCCAAAAACAGAAATCACGGAAGTACCTTTGATTTGTTTAATCTTGTCTCCGATATCAAAAGCCAACGCTCGCAAAGAAGCGCTTGATAAATCTTTTCCCGTTAATGCTAGAACCATAATCGGTACATCATCGGGATCAATGGTTTTTATTTGAGGATTATCGGCTCCAAGAGGCTTGTCCGGCATATTGCTTTGTAACTTCTGCGTTAAAGTTATCTTGGCTTTTTCCAAATCTTCTCCAATATAAAATTGCACAATTACCACGCTGGCTCCTCCGTCATAAGATTGAGACATAACTTTATCAACTGTCGGAATTTCTTTTACCCGATCTTCCATTTTTTTGGTTATCAGTTGATAAACTTCCTCACTGCTGGCTCCGGGAAATTTTGTTGTTATTTGAAAGGCGGGAGCGGTAATTTCCGGGTTATATTGTTTAGGCATTACAACAAAAGAAAATGCTCCCCACAAAAAAATACCGATAAAAGTCAGCAAGCCAAGCTCTTTGTGTTTTATAAAAAAAGTGGCAAGTTTACCGAAAAAACCAATTTTAGCTTTATCATTCATATTCATAAATCGTTAACTATTAATTAACCTTAACCTTATCTCCATCATTTAAATATTGTTGCCCTTGCACCACAATATCTTCGTTTACCGACAGATCTCCTCTTACCTCCATATACTTATCGGAAATATTCTCTATTGAAACTTTTTTTCTTTTTGCAATTCCATCTTCAACTACGAAAACAAATTTGTCATAATAAGAATTAACCAAGGCTTCTTGCGGAATAAAAATACCACCCTCGTTATTATTTTTTTGTGGCAACAAAACATTAACATACTCCCCCAAAGAAAATTGATTGCTATCTTGATCTAAAATAATTTTTACCAAACCTTTTCTGGTGTGCGTATCTATCACAGAACTGATTTCCGAAATATGACCAATAGCGCTTTTATTTTCCGAAGAAATTTTTACTTCTCCTTCTTTGTCAATGCTTTTCAATTCTTTTAGAGAAACAGATATTTGAATTTCTTTGCCATTATCACCAATCAACAAAAACATTGGTCTTTCCGGAGAAACCATATCTCCAACTTCAACTTCAACTTTTGCGATTGTTCCGGAAAAAGGAGCTTTTAATCTTGTATTGTCAACCATTAAATCACTTAAATTTAATTGATTTTTTGCAACATCCTTTTTTCCTCTAGCTACAGATATTTGCAAATTTCCTCCACTTTCAGCAACCTTTACGGCTTTTTTCGCCAATTCATAGTTTGCTTTGGCTTTTGCAATCTCGTTTTCATCTCCGGAATTTTTAGCGTAATCATAGGCGTCTTTTGCCAAATCTCGCGCTTTTTTCGCTTGAGAAATTTGATTTTCAAAATATTCTCTCGTTTTTTTGCTTGCCTTTCTAGCCAAATCAAATCCCGCCAAAGCAATTTTTGACTGATAAATCATTTCTGATCCGTCAATTACCGCCAAGGTCTGATTTTTGCGAACATGATCTCCCATTTTGACATATATTTGAGAAACTCTGCCGGATGCTTTGGGCGATAAATAAACTTCTTTTTCTCCTTGAATAACCCCCTTTTTTTTCAAAAATACCGTCTCACTTCCAATACTCTTTTTGACGACAACCGCCTTTTCAATGTTTTCGCCACTCTCTTTATTGTAAGCGGTTGATTTTGCTTGACGCATAAAAACAAAACCTCCACCAAGCAAAAGTCCTCCTAAAATTATTCCCACTGTTTTTCTGTTCATAATATTTGTAAATCTTAACAAATTAAAATTACTTTTTTTGTGCTACTTGTAAAATTTTAACAATTTCCATTTGCATCTTTTTTAAATCTCTTTTTTGTTTTGGAGTTTTTCCCGTTTTTTCAATATATCTATCCAGATGATTTTCCAACATATTCATATTTACCGATTTCAGCAAACCAATAACCGCTAAGTTTTGTTGAATTATTGAAAAACATTTATCATTTTTCTTATTTTCTTTCAATTTCTCATTTTCCAAAACTTGCAAAATTCTATCTATACTGCTTCTGGCCTTTTTTAATCCGACAATAATCTTTCTTTTTGCGTTTATCTTAACATTATTATTTATTTTTCTTTTTTTGACGTTTTTCATAATTCTTAATTTAATGTTTATTGATTTTTGAATATTATTATTTCAAAAAAAATCACTTATTAAGTTGCTTTGATTTACCGGTTTTAATAATTAAGCCGACTTATTGTTTAATCAATAATTTAAGCCGATACTTAAACTCCGATTATCTGTTAAAAAATACACTAATTTATAATACCTATACCTAAGGTATAGGATATTATATACAAAAAAATTTGTCAAGACCCCATACCGAATTATCCAAATCCAAAATAACTATTTCCTTTTAAGCAACCGTCCTTTCCGATTTAAAAAATTTTTCAAATTCAATAATCAATTTAAAAAGATTGTTGTCTTAAAAACAAATAGCAATAGCGAATAAACAAATATTAAGAGTTATCGTAAATATCAACAACATCATCATTCTCATCAAGCTTTCGCAATAATTCTTCATATTTTCTTTTTTCGTTTTCTGTTGGATTTGATTGTTGATCGGCAACAAATGATAATTCGGCATTATTTATTTTAACTCCACCCGACTCCAATTTTTCCTTTATTTTTTGCAAATCTTCCGGTTTAGTGTAAACAAAAAGAAGATCTCCCTCCAACTTAATATCATCAGCTCCGGCGTCAATGGCTTGCATTTCCAATTCTTCAATATTGACATTGGAGATCGTAATGACGATTTCTCCCACTTTTTTAAAAAGAAAAGAAACCGATCCCTTGGAGACCATTTTTCCTCCAGATTTTGTCAAAATATGCCTAATATCTCCCACTGTTCTGTTGGTGTTATCAGTAGCTGTTTTTATCAACATTGCTATTTGTCCCGGACCATACGCCTCATAAAAAATCTCTTTTATTTCTTCACCATCCTTTAATTCTCCCGTACCCCTTTTTATGGCTCTCTCAATATTATCCTTCGGCATGTTGGCAGAACGGGCTTTCTCAATAATCATTTTTAGTTTGAAGTTTGTATCCAAATCTCCACCGCCTTCACGAGCCGCCACCGAAATCATATTCGCCAACTTGGTAAACGCATTCGCCCTCTTGGCGTCTTGAATCGCTTTTTTATGTTTAATTGTTGACCATTTTGAATGTCCCGACATAAATTTATATTAAATCACTTACCTATTTCAGAGTACCGCATTTAGCTTCAAAAATCAATCAAAAAAATAAAAAACCCCGCCAAGCCTAACCACTGCTTGACGGGGGGGGGAGAGGAAGGCATCCTACTTAGATGCCTTCCTCCTCTCTGTGTCGGAGAGGTTGCTAACAACCTCTCCGACCTTTCCAATTACCGTGCCGACTACCTGGCCGGCACGGTGATCCGTGGCGTCATTGAGGGCTTTGTAGCCCTCAATAACGCCGACAACCGGGGCGCAGCTCTGCAATAGCAGAGCTGCGCCCAAAAGCGCCATCCTCATGTTCATGACATCCTCCTTGAGGGGGTGACCAGCCCCCTCTTTTTTTGTCCCCCTGAAAAACTGAGAGCCCATCCTCAGCCCCTCAAGGAGACTTTTTGTTTTTGACCCTTAACCATAGCACAAATCACGCTACTTGTCAATAGTCAAAAACAAAACCATTTTTTGTAATAATAACATATTTGTTTTTTTTATGCTATAATTAAAACAGAACGAAATTGTTTTTGTGATAAATTTTAAAGATTTTTTTGTAAAAAATATTTATGATTAAAACAAAAAAACTGATATTTTTTCAGTTTATTTTATTTTTTGTTTTCTTAAATTATCCTTCAATGGTTAATGCTTTTGTGATGCAAAAAAACATATTTCTAGAAACAAATAATAAGCAAAAAATCTCCATCCCCGATCAAGAGTTCTCCAAATGGATAACTGACAAATATTCCTTGATTTACAGTCCAAAATACAAATCTCAAATAGAAAATATTACCTATTGTCCCACTGATAAAATTTTTTGCTCGCTAACAATGCCAATTAGACACACCTATTCCATGCAAAAAAAAGATTTTTTAATTATCAATAAAAAAACAATTGAAAAATATTTAAAAAAACTTGGAAACAAACTCAATAAAAATCCGATTAATCCGACTTTTAAAATTGATGATCGCAAAGTAATCGCATTCTCACTGGGACAACCCGGACTGAAAATAAATACTGAAAAAACCACTCGGACTATTATAAAATTTCTATCCAACAAAAATAACTTCAACAACAACACTATTCCCATAACTTTTGATACTGTCCCACCGGAAGTATCCGCAGATAACACCAATAATCTTGGCATAAAAACATTGATCGGTGAAGGTAAATCAAATTTTAGTGGCTCCACAAAAAGCAGAATTCATAATATTAAAGTAGCATCAAGTCGTTTTAACGGCCTTCTAATTAAACCCGGTGAAGAGTTTTCGTTTGTAAAAAATTTGGGACCGGTTGATGGAGAACATGGATATAAGCCGGAACTGGTTATTAAAAACAATGTAACCACTCCTGAATTTGGAGGAGGAATTTGCCAAGTATCAACAACCGTTTTTCGCGCCGCAATTTACAGCGGTCTAAAAATCACCGCAAGAAAAAATCATGCCTACCCGGTCCATTATTACAACCCTCAAGGATTTGATGCTACCGTTTACATTCCAAAACCGGATCTCCGATTTATAAACAACACACCGGGTTATATCCTGATCCAAACAAACATAAATTTAGACAAAAAAGAACTGGTTTTTAAGTTTTACGGAACTGATGATGGAAGGAAAGTTAAAGTTGATGGACCGCACATTGTTTCCCGAGGAGCCGGCGGAGCCATGAAAACCGTTTTCACTCAAAAAGTATTTGATGCCAAAGGAAATATGTTTATAAATGACACATTTAAAAGTAACTATGCATCTCCAAGCAAATACCCTCACCCCGGACAAACGACAATATTTACAAAAAAGCCAAAAAATTGGTCAAAGAGCCAGTGGAAAAAATACAAAAAAGAACATCATTTATAATTTTGCATCATCTTGATAACAGTTTTTAAAATAAGATTTTTACAAACCAATAAAATATATTATAATAAATTTGTAATTTCATAATTCAACGCAAAAAAAATATGAAAAATAAAAAAACGATTATCATCGGTTCATTATTGATGATAAGTGTATTATTTCTTTCCGGATGCAAAAATGATGAAGATAAAGGAACAAATGTTTCCCCGGAAAGATCCTCTAACATATCATCCAAAAAGAAATTCAATTTAAAAAACCTTTTGCAAAAAGAAACGCCAATCAAATGCGTGGCAAATATTGAAGGAGGCAAAAGCGTTACTTATATTAAAGGAAATGAAATGAAAACGGAAACAACGATAGGCGACACCACTATGATTTCCGTAATCAAGGATAAAGATATGTTTTCTTGGAAAAAAGGAGATTCTACGGGACAAAAAATGAATCAAGATTGTATGAAAGAGTTGCAAAATAAATATGGGCAAAAAAATGATGCCAACGATTTTAATTCCGCCATCCAAAAAATAGAATCCAAAGAAAGCGCCGGTAAAATAACTTGCGAGCCGGTATCAAAAATTGACCTAAATATACCGACCAACATAAACTTCACCGACCAATGCAAAATATTGAAGGAGCAAATGCAAAAAACCGAACAAATTCAAAAACAAATTCAAAATCTTAGTCCGGAAATAAAAATGTAAGAAAAATATATTTTTTAAAAAAGACGGGCGTTAACGCCCGTCTTTTTATTGGTTTATTGGTGCATATTTACAACCAAGCTCGAACTCATTTTATTAAAAATATGGACTAATTTACACGCACCACGCGCGTGATAATTTCTAACAATATCGCACGCTCGCTTTGAGAAAATAGCGGTTGTTATTTTGTCTTAATTACCCTAAAAACTTCTTCCGGCACAAACTTTTTCACCGCATCAAAATTTTTCTCACTCAACAATTTCCTTATGTCTGTTGCTGAAATCCCGTTATATCTTTTAAATTTTCTAAGCTTCGGTTTTACTCTTTCCCACTG
>CAZRUH010000008.1:0-798 GCA_964603325.1 uncultured Bdellovibrionales bacterium | reverse complement strand
CCAGTATAAACATGCGTTGGTAAATGTCCAGTTAATGAAAGCACGCAACTCGAAAAAACCACATCCCACTGAGCATTTTCTGCATAAGGTAAATCTAAGTCTATGTTCGCCCCAACAAGAAGTTTTTCGTTGTTGCCATAAATATTTTGAATCATTTGTTTCCTTGCCCCAAGATCAAATATGTTTTTCTCATCCTTTTTTATGGCAGAACCAATAAGAACTACGCCCAAATCACATTCTTTGAGCATTTCATCAACCAAAAATTTATGGCCATTATGGAAAGGTTGGAATCTTCCGTGAACTAAACCGATATTCATAATCTTTAGTGTATCAGAAATTTTTATATTTTTCAATAAAAACCCCCGAATGTCAATTACAAATTAAAATGTCATACTTAGGAAAATTTATTAATTTTTTAAACTTTAATTTTTTCTTGTTTTTTACTAAATTGAAAACTTCTCCAAGGATGATTAGTGGGAGGAATGTATTGTGTTTTAGTTACTGTTAATGCTGGTAATTTAATCTCAACTTCTTTTTTTGGTTTTTCTTTTAATTCTATGAAATTAAGGTATTTATCTTGATGGTTTG
The DNA here is from genome assembly GCA_964603325.1 of uncultured Bdellovibrionales bacterium. Taxonomy (GTDB): domain Bacteria; phylum Patescibacteriota; class Minisyncoccia; order Moranbacterales; family UBA9337; genus LSNR01. Next base: position 210 of record CAZRUH010000008.1, on the reverse strand, counting down.
TTTTCTTGCAAATATGAATACTATCATCCAAATGTTCTTCTATAACTACTTCATCCTTTTTGTAAACTGTGGTTGGTTGAGTTTCAGTTAATTGAAAATATCTATTATGATATTGAACTACAAAATCACTTCTTACTTTTCTAGTATTTTTGATTGAAAAAATATGATCTAAACTTTGTTTTTCTTGTTTGGTTAAGCTTTTCTGTAAAT
>CAZRUH010000007.1:0-23598 GCA_964603325.1 uncultured Bdellovibrionales bacterium | reverse complement strand
CTCTGGCTTTTGAGTAAACCATTGCATAAACAGGTCCTTCTTTGTCCTGTGAATTTCTAACCTCTTCAGTGATTTTGTTTTTAGCCTCATTCCAAATTTCAATAGATTTATTTTTTTTCTCCTCAGCTGTTAATAATCCGGCATTATATTGCTCTATAATTTTCTCTACTTCTTTTTCCGCTTCGGAAATTATATTGTTCTTAGTTTTCGGAACAACCAAATCGTCCATACCCCAACTAATTCCGGAAATTCCCGCCATTTTAAAACCAAGATTTTTAACATCATCAACAAATTTTGCCGTATAATCTTGACCGACGATTTCAATAAGCTGAGAAACTATTTTTTTAAGTTCTACTTTGGTTAATTCTTTGTTTATGAAACCAAATTCTCTTGGCAATAAATCATTAAACATTATTCTTCCAATAGAAGTTTCTTTTATTTCATTTTCAATATCAACCTTTATTTTAGAATTTATTTTTATATAATTGTTTTGATAAGCCAACATGGCCTCCTCTTTTGATGCAAAAACCTTTATGTCTTTTTTGTTTATATTCTCTTTTATGTGTGTTAAATAATATATTCCCAAAACAATATCCAAAGAAGGAGTTGTTATCGGATCACCACTGGCAGGTTTTAAAAGATTTTTTGAAGAAAGCATCATATTGGCGCTTTCTTCGCGAGCTTTATCTGTTAAAGGAACATGTACGGCCATTTGATCTCCATCAAAATCAGCATTAAAAGCGGCACAAACCATTGGATGCACTTGAATTGCTTTCCCTTCAATTAAGACCGGCTGAAATGCTTGAATAGATAATCTGTGCAAAGTTGGAGCACGATTTAATAATACATAATGCTTTTTGATTATGTCGTCAAGCATCGCATATGCTTCTTCTGACTCCATATCAACCATTCTTCCCGCCATTCTAACATTGTGAGCGTATTCTTTCTCAATCAGCTTATTGATAATAAACGGTTTAAATAACTCCAATGCCATTTTTTTAGGCAATCCCACTTGATGTAATTTGAGATGTGGTCCGACAACAATAACGCTTCTTCCGGAATAATCAACACGCTTTCCAAGTAAGTTCTGTCTAAAACGACCTTGCTTTCCTTTTAGAGAGTCCGCCAAAGAACGAAGGGCTCTTTTTTGTCCGGTTGACGCCGCTACAGACGCATGCGATCTTCTCATACTGTTATCAAACAAAGAATCTACCGCCTCTTGTAACATTCTTTTCTCGTTTCTGGTAATAACCTCCGGGGCATTTAAACCAATTAATTTCTTGAGACGATTATTTCTATTTATAATTCGTCTATATAAATCATTCAAGTCAGAAGTCGCATATCTTCCACCATTCAATGCAACCATTGGTCTTAGGTCCGGTGGAATAACGGGAATAATTGTCGGAAACATCCACTCTAATTCCAGTTTAGCGTCTTTAAATCCTTGTAATAATTTAATTCTTCTTAAAATTTTCTGATTAGCTATTTTTGTTTTCTTTCCTTCTTCCAATTCTTTTCTCAATTCTTTAACAGTTTTATTTATATCCAAGTTAGACAAAAGATTTCTGATTGCCTCCGCTCCTATGCCGGCATTAAAAACCTGCCCCGCTCGTGATGATAAATTAAAATAATCAACTTCCGATAAAATTTGATATACTTTGAGGTTTTTTATTGCCGTAATTATATGTTCATATTGATTTTTAATCTCCTCAGTATCAATGGATTTGTCGTTTTTGGCTTGCTTTATCTTGGACCTGTACTCTTTTTCCGTTCTTTGAATAAATTCCGTCCTTTTTTCTTCATCAATGTCAGTCACAATGTATGCGGAAAAATAAGTAACTTTTTCCAACTCTTGATACGACAATCCAAGCGCCAAACCAACTCTGGACGGAACACTTCTCAAAAACCAAATATGAGAAACGGGTACCGCTAGTTTAATGTGTCCCATTCTTTCCCTTCTAACATTTGATCGTGTTACCTCCACACCGCATTTATCACAGATTATTCCTTTATAACGAATTCTTTTATATTTTCCACAATAACACTCCCAGTCTTTTGAAGGTCCAAAAATCTTCTCACAAAAAAGACCATCTTTTTCATAACGCTGGGTTCTGTAATTTATTGTTTCCGGCTTAGTCACTTCACCACTGGACCAATCCAATATCTTGTCCGGACTGGCAAGACTTAAACGAATTCCTTTAAAATCACTTACACCTGTACTATTTTGCATATATTTTGGGAAAAGTTAGTTAAAATCATTGATTAAAACCAACCAAAAATATTATGGGGTTACTTATTTTTTAAAGACTGTTTTTTTATTCCCGTCAATTCAACATTCATACACAATCCTTTTAATTCACTAACCAGCACATGAAAAGATGCCGGGATACTTGGGCTACTTATTTTTTCTCCTTTAATAATTGACTCATAAGCACCGGAACGTCCACGAACATCATCTGATTTAATGGTTAACATTTCTTGAAGTGAGTATGCCGCTCCATATCCTTCCAATGCCCAAACTTCCATTTCTCCAAATCTTTGTCCGCCAAATTGAGCTTTCCCTCCCAATGGTTGTTGAGTAATTAAAGAATAAGGACCTATTGATCTCATATGCATCTTGTCATCAACCAAGTGGTTCAATTTCATTATATACATCATTCCCACTGTTGATTCGTTGTCAAAATATTCCCCGGTTTTTCCATCAACCAATTGAATTTTTCCATTTTCCGGTAAACCCGCCTTTTTTAATTCTTCTTTAATGTTTTTCTCGCTTATACCGTCCAATGCCGGGGTTGCCAATTTATATCCAAGCTTTGAAGCTGCCCATCCGGCATGAATTTCCAAAATTTGACCGATATTCATACGACTTGCCACCCCTAAAGGATTTAAAATAACATCTATTGGCGTTCCGTCAGGTAAATAGGGCATATCCTCTACAGGAGCAATTCTAGATACAACACCCTTATTGCCGTGTCTTCCGGCAAGTTTATCACCAACAGCAATTCGTCTAAATTGTGCTACGGAAACTTGTATCTTTTTTATAACTCCCGTAGACAACTTATCTCCTTGCTCACGAGAAAATATCTTAACATCAACAACTTTTCCATGTTTTCCGTGAGAAAGATATAAAGAAGAATCCTTAACATCTCTGGACTTCTCTCCAAAAATTGCTCTTAATAATCGCTCCTCAGCCGTTAAATCTCCTTCTCCTTTAGGAGTTATTTTTCCAACCAAAATATCTCCCGAAGAAACTTCAGCACCAACTCTTATTATTCCATCTTGATCAAGATTTTTTAATCTTTCTTCTCCAATATTTGGAATATCTCTAGTAACAATTTCCGCCCCCAATTTCGTATCCCTAACATCAATAGAAAAATCTTCAATGTGTATTGAGCTATATCTATCGTCTTGCACTAATCTTTCAGATATTATGATAGCGTCTTCAAAGTTGTATCCCTCCCATGGGACAAAAGCTGTTAAAACATTTTGACCCAAAGCTATTTCACCATTATCAGTAGATGCTCCATCAGCCAAAAGCTGACCCTTTTTCACTTTGTCACCAACCGTTACTCTCGGTATTTGATTCATGCTGGTGAATGCATTTGATTTGGCAAAGCTTTGTAAGGGATATTTTCTTCTAATATATTTTGTTTTAACCCCTGAAGGACTTTTTTCTCTCACAATTATTTGTTGCGCATCAGAAGCGATAACTTCTCCATCTTCCACCGCCAAAACAACTTGCCCGGAATCTGCGGCCGCCTTATCCTCAATTCCGGTTCCAACTATAGGCGCCTCCGGCCTTACGCAAGAAACCGCTTGTCGTTGCATGTTTGAACCCATTAATGCTCTATTGGCATCATCATGTTCCAAAAAAGGAATCATTGAGGTAGCAACGGAAATACATTGTTTAGCGGAAACATCTACATAATTTAAACTATCTGCTTCTATCATTTCCGGATGACCCTTAACTCTCGCTTCCACTTTTTCTTCCAAAATATTACCGAATTCATCCATTTTAATTCCGGCATGAGCAATATTTTTTCTGTCTTCAACCGTAGCATCAATAAATTCAATTTTGTCAGAAATAAAAGGCAGTACTTTTATTTCTTTATTCTTGTTTTTTCCAATCTTCTTTGCTATCTTTGCATCAATAAATTCTCCTTTCTTGGCAATTCCTGAAATATTCTCATCTAAAATCCTGTTTTCCAGTTGATTTACAGAATTTTTAACTGTTTTTCTAACTTTTAGATATGGTGTTTCCAAAAAACCATATTCGTTTATTCTGGAATAATTAGCCATTTGCCCAACCAAACCAATATTGGGACCCTCGGGAGTCTGCACCGGACAAATCCTCCCATAATGAGAATGATGAACATCACGAACCTCAAAGCCGGCCCTTTCCCTGGTCAATCCTCCGGGACCCATAGCGCTTAAACGCCTTTTGTGCTCTAACTCTGCCAATGGATTAACTTGATCCATAAATTGAGAAAGCTGTGAACTGGAAAAAAATTCTTTTATTGAAGCCGCTACCGGGCGAGAATTAATTATTTGACCGGGAACAACCATATCAATATCACAGGTACTCATTCTATCTTTAGCATTTCTGGCCATTCTGGTCATTCCAATTCTGAGCTTGTTTTGAATAAGCTCACCAACACCACGAACCCTTCTATTACCCAAGTGGTCAATATCATCAGCCTGAGCTAACGGATCGTTATTAAGACGAATGATTTCTTTTATTATTAAAATGAGGTCATCAACCAAAAGAACTCTATTTTCTTTGCTATCTTCCCTATTTATTTCCAATCTTTGATTTAATCTATATCGCCCAACGCTTCCAAAATCATATTTATCAGGATTAAAAAACATTCCGTCTATCATTTGCTTGGCATTTTCTTCTGTGGCAAAATCTCCAGGACGAATCCTTCTGTATATTTCTTTGTAACTTTCTCCTCTGGTCGTAGAAACATCTTTATCAAAAGTCTCCCCGATATAATCAATATCACCGGTGTTTACATCAGCAAATTCTTTTCGCATCGCTTTGTCTTCTATGCCAAATGCTCTTAATAAAGAAGTTATCGGCAATTTTCTTTTTCTGTCTATTTTTACAGAGATAACCCCTTCGGAATCTGTGTCAATTTCCAGCCATGCTCCACGATTGGGAATTATTTTCGCTCCAAAAGTTTTCTTGCCTTTTTGATATTCCATTGTAAAAAATACTCCAGGACTTCTGATTAGCTGATGAATAACCACCCTTTCCACACCATTAACAATAAAAGTTCCTCTATTGGTCATTATTGGAAAATCGCCTAAATATATTTCTTGTTCTCTAACTTCTCCCGTTTTTTTAATTAATAGTGACGCTGTAGCTTTTAAGGGAGCTTCAAAAGAAATGTTTTTTTCTTTTGCGATAGCTTCCGGATACTTGGGACTATCAAGATAAAAATCCTTAATAGAAACTTCCAAATTTCCGGAATTGTCTTTTATGGGATTTACTTCATCAATCAGTTCTTGAAATCCTTTCTCCAAAAACCAATTGTATGAATCTGTTTGCGCCTCAATCAAGTTTGGCAAAGAAACCATTATACTTTTTTTAAAAAATTTTCTCTTTGATAGAGACGAGGAACTTCCTATCCTTTTTTTTACCTTTAGTTCTTTCTTGCTTTTAAACATAAAAACAATTCCCATCACAGCCTTTTTTATTCGCTAAAAAAGGTTTCTAATGAGTCTTAAAAAAGTTATTTAATTGTATCTTAAAATATGGTAAATCATTTGATATCATTCTTAATTATTATACATAAGTGAAAAAATATGTCAACATCACGCATCACACATCAAATTATTTACCACACATAATTATTAAAAATAACATACGATCACTTTTTTATTTTTTGATTATTTTTCTTGTTTCTTAATTCAAAACCACCCACCTTCAAAATCAATTAAAATTGTTGCTGTAATTAAGGTTTTTAATATTTATTTACCATTATTTTAATTATCACACCTGTCATACACTTTTACTATGCTGATCGCCGTTTTATCCCAAGAAAATTTCTTAATATTTTTTTTAGAAGCCTCGGACATCATTTTAAGTTTTTCTGGATTATTTTGCAGATATATTATGGCATCCACTATCCCATCGGCAGAAATATTTTTTACATAATACCCCGCATCTTTCAAATATTTTCTGTTATTTTTTCTATCAAAGCAGATTACGGGCAATCCCGCCGCCATATATTGCAAAATCTTTCCGCTGGCTTGTCCGACCTGAGAAGTTTTCGGATCAACGGCAATATCTCCTCGCAAATTTACACTTGGGAGATCTTTATAATTTAACGGACTAATAATTTCAACCATTTCATTTAAATTATTCCTTTCAATAAAATCGCTGATATTGTTAACGGGACTTCCGGCCAATATAAATTTTAGGCTTACATCTCTTGTTTTGGATATTTTCAAAATAGCGTCCAATAACAAATCTATTCCCTTATTTTGAACAAATGCTCCCGAATAAATTATATTTATTTTATTGTTATCATTTTTATTGCTAATATTATACTTTTTTAAATTTACACCATCTAATACCACACTTACTTTATGATCTTTCCTCAGTTTATAAATAATATTTTTTAGTTCTTCCGAACTTGCGATAGACCAATCTCCCATAGAAAAAATTATTTTCTCCAAAAAGTGAAAAATTTTTTTCAAAAAACCGTTTTTTAAATATCCATGAGATCTCATCTCGCTAACCAACTCTCCGTGGAAATCCGCCACCAGTTTTACTTTTTTCCAGAAAATAATTTTTTGGACAAACCATCCTATCAAAACTCCTTCATGGAGATGACTATGAATAATATCCGGCTTAACCCTAAAATAGACACGCAAAGTTTTGATAATCAACAAAATATCCAAAGCCATTTTTTGCCAACTTGGTCCGGATTCTTTTTTCTTATACCAAAATAGAAACCTAACTATACGATATATTTTTATTTTGCTTTCCGGAGCAATTTCATTAATATTTCTTCCCAGGTGATAAGTGACTATACTGACATCATATCCTTTTCTCTCCAAAGCTAAAGATTCCTCCAAAATTCGCATTGGAGTTCCTCTATCAACAAAAAAAGGCACCGGTGCTATTACTAAAATTTTTTTATTCATTTATAGTTCTGAATGTTAAAATACTCTAGACATTCTTTCCGGAACTTTTAAAAATGTCCATTTTGTGCATTACAGATTCTTTCACTTTCTCACGAGCTTTTCCCAGATGCCCCCTAATATCATAAGAAATTTCTTTAGCATCACTAATCGTTTGCACCAAACTTGTAATAAATGCCATTCTGGAAGCGGTATCAACATTAAAACAACTAATCCCTCTTTCTATGGCATTTTCAACTTTTTCTTTTTCCCAGTCCGAAGCTCCGTGCATAATTAATGGGATGTTTAATCTTTGCCTTATTTTTTCCAATCTATCATAATCAGGTTCTGAGCGTTCTTTGGCAAAATCATGTGCATTTCCAATGGCTACAGCCAAAGCGTCAATATTTGTTTCCTCTACAAAGTCTTCCGCTTGATCCGGATCAGTCATATATTTATCCCACTCCACATCAGCAATTCCAATTTCTTTTAAATAGGGAACATTGCCCAACTCCGCCTGAACATTAACATTTTTTTTATGACAAAACTCCACAACTCTTTTTGTTGTCATTAAATTATCCTCATATTTACCCCTGGAACCATCATACATAACCGAAGTAAATCCGATTTCAATTGCGCGCTGAATAACTTCAAAACTTTTTCCATGATCCAAATGAATACCAACGGAAATTTCCGGATAATAATATTCCGCTGTATTTTTGATAATCTGAAATATATTTCTACCCCCGGCATAATCCATCGTTTTTTCCGTTACCTGAATAATTACCGGAGATTTTTTTTCTTTCGCCGCATCCAAAACCGCTTGCGTAGTTTCCAAATTAACGACATTGAATGCTCCCACGGCATATTTGTTATCACGAGCATTGTTTAAAATATCTTTTACTTGAACCAACATATTTTTTTAATTATTTTTATTAATATTTTCTACTATTTTTAAAAAATCAACCGGATGCAAAGATTCTCCGCCCACCAAAACTCCATCCATTCCGGCGCTCAAACACACTTCTTCAATATTTCTGTAATTAACCGAACCCCCATATAATATTTTTGGCATTTTGTTTATCTTAATGGAAAAAGTATCTACAAGAATTTTTTTAATTAAAATCTGAACCTCCATTATGTTGTCTGCTGTGGGAGATTTGCCCGCACCAATAGCCCAAATCGGCTCATAAGCGATAACAGTATTGGAAATATTTTTCTTGGAAATTTTATTTAAACCCTCTTTTAATTGATTTGAAATTATTTTTTTTAATTTTCCTTCTTCTCTTTCTTTTCTTGTTTCGCCAATACATAAAATAGGACTCAGTTTTGACTTTAATGACATTACTATTTTTTTGTTTATATCTCCGTTCTTTTCTTTAAAATATCTCCTTCTTTCACTGTGTCCGATAATTACATAATTGCCACCAAAATTTTTTACCATTACCGGGGAAATTTCTCCGGTATAAGCTCCTTTGTTTTTAAAATAAACATTTTGCGCTCCAAAATCAATTTGTCCATTCTTAATTTTATTAACAAAACTTTCCAAATGAATTGCCGGTGGACAAAGAACCACTTTAACATTACTTGCTTTAAGTTTTTTAGAAATATCGTTAAAACTTTTAAAATAATTTTTACGCTCAATAACGGAAATTATATTCATTTTTAAATTTCCCACAACCAATTTACTCATATTTTTAGTGAATAAGATTAAAACTAAAAACTGTTATACCGGTTACTATCGCCCCGGAAATAATGCAACCAAGCATAATCAAAGAAATAGCTTTTTTTGTATCTATTTGAAAAATAGAAGCCGCTACCGCTCCACTGAACGCTCCGGTCATTGGCAATGGAATGGCGACAAATGAAACCAACGCCCACGCTTCCCATTTGGAAAATTTTTCTTTATTTTTCATCCGCAATCTGCCAATGTATCTTCGCCAAATTTTATCCAAAAATTCACTTTTCTTGATTATAAATTTTGTTATCGGCTCAATCAATAAAATAGCCAGCGCTCCCAAAAAGACATTTCCAAGAACAGACCAAAAAAAAGCGGACAGAGGCGACAATCCATATTTCAAAATAGCTACCGGGATTGATGCTCTTAATTCCGTTATCGGCAACATTGCCATTAAAAAAGTAGCCAATTCCTTTGGCATTCCAACAAATAGTGAAATGATTGTCTCTTGCATTTGTTTTTTGTTTATTACTTTTTTATTATATACCTTTTCCAAAAAGAAGTGAAGTGATAACTTATTTAATGCTCACAACAGACTTTTATTTTCTTCTAAATTTTTTCATTATTTAAAATTAAGATATTATTTTGACAAAAATCTTTTTTCCAACTTGAAGAATTTTTTGGTTATGTTTTTTTGATAATATAATGTTCCAATCATCTATTTTTTTATTATCAATCTTAACACCCCCTTGTTCAATTTTTCTTCGCGCATCGCTTTTGCTCTTGGCAAAATTATTTCTCGTCAAAAATTCAAGTATACTTTCTCCTTCTTTTATATCTATTTTTCCTAAATTATCGGGAATTTCTTTTTTAGAAAAAGTTTTTATGAAATACTCTTGCGCCTTTTTTGCTTCATTTTTTCCATGAAAAATTTTTACAATCTCAAAAGCCAACTCCAGTTTAGCATCACGAGGGTTTTTTGCTTGAGCAAGATTTTTTATTTTTTCCAAACTTAGTCTTGTGCAACCCACCGCCAATGGTCTAATCATCCCATCCGTCTGTGCCATTATCGCTCCAAACAGATCTTGTGGTGATAAATCCAAAAATACTCCCGTTCCATTTGATTTAGACATCAATTGCCCGGTTTTTTCATCGGCAATTAAGTTGGTGGCGATAACAAATTTACTTTTACCTTTTAATTTTTGTAACAAAGTTCGCCCCGCCAAAGCATTAAAAATTTGATCTGTTCCACAAAGCTCCACATCAACATCCATTGCCACCGAATCATAACCTTGCATCAAAGGATACATAAACTCGTGAAGATAAATTGGTATTCCTTTCTCCATTCTTTTTTCAAACATATCTCGTTCCAACATTTGTTGAACGGTAAAATTGCTTGCCAACTCTAAAACTTCAGCAAAATTCAATTTTCCCAGCCAATTTGAATTATATTTTACTAAAACCGGATTATCCTTATCATCAAAAGAAAGAATATTTTTTACTTGTTCTATCCAGCCTTTTAAGTTTTCTTGCACTTCTTCCGGTGTTTGTTTTACTCTGGCTGAACTCTTATCTCCCGGATCTCCAATCATTCCCGTAAAATCTCCTATCAAGAAAATCACTTCATGTCCGAGCTTACGAAAATCTTCCAAAAGCATTAAATTTTGCGCATGTCCAAGATGAAGAGCTTTGGCTGTAGGATCCACTCCAATATAAAATCGCATTTGTTTTCCACTCATCAAACAATCTTTAAATTCTTTCTTTGTCGGCAAAAACTCCTTCAAAACTCCTCTGTTTAAGACTTCATCTATTTTTTTTTTATCATTTATGATTTTTGTCATATATTGATTTTGAGATTATTATATTTAAAACCGAATCAATATCTTTCAATAATCTTATCAATCTGTTTATACAACTCTTCTTTTGATCCATTATTATCAATTATTATATCCGCATATTTTTTCAATCCTTTTATTTGTAATTCCGGCTCACCCTTATGTTCTTCTACAAATTGCTCAAAAGTTTTATTTTGGTCATCTGTATTTTCACTTCTATTTATAATTCTACCATACCTTTTCTTTATGCCCGTATCAATATAAACCAACCTAAATTCTTTATTTTTTCTTAAATATTTAATATCATCCAAGCGCCTAACGCCATCAATAACAATTATTTCAGAATTGTCTTTCTTAACATCTTCAGCGATTACTTTTGCCAACAAATCATCGCCAAATGCTTTTCGTAAAATAGTGGATGTTTTTTGCATATTTTTTCTGCTCTGCTCCAAATGCAAACGCATTAAAACATCTCTTAAAATTGTAGAAAAACGATAATTGGAAGCACTGTATTTTATTTTTAAATATTCAGCAACCGTTCCTTTTCCACTGGCCATTTCTCCGGCTAATCCTAAAATTATTTTGGACATAATTATTTTTTTCCTAAAATTAATTTATTTTTTGGAACAAATTTTCGCAATTTAATTCCGGCGGTATTGAGCATTTTCCTGGACGCTTTAAATATATCCACATCTTTATATTTATCAGATTCATAAACAACCTCTTTTATGCCACTCTGAATAATGGCTTTGGCGCATTCATTGCAAGGAAATAAATAACAGTACATTCTACATCCGGAAATTTCTTTACTTGCATTCATTATTGCATTAGCCTCCGCATGAACAACATAGGTATATTTATTTTTCATTGTCTCGCCTTCGCGACACCAAGGAAATTTATCATCATGACAACCGCGAGGAAATCCATTGTATCCCAATCCCAAAACAACATTATCATCATTAACTATACAAGCACCGGTTTGAGTATTGGGATCCTTTGACCTTTTAGCTATCAAACTACACATCAGCATAAATGTTTCATCCCAATCCAAATAATTTTTTCTTTTATCATTTTTCATATAAATCACCAAAATTTAAGCTCTGTTATTTCTCAAAACTTCTTTCATTACATCATCAACTTGCCACAATAGATCATCCATAGTGCCCTCATTCTTAATCATAAAATCAGCTTCTTTTCCGATTGCCGGTATCGCCTTTTCTGTTTCCGCCATTGCCTCAAACTCTTTAAACTTTTCAAAAGATTGACTATCATCACTTTTTTCACCACGATTAACAACTCTTTCCCATCGCAACTTTTGATCAGCCGTCACATAAATAATATAGTTGTTTTCAAACGAGCGAATAAATTCCAAATCCATCATCATTCTCATTCCATTGACGCACATAATTCCGGAATGTTGAGATATATATCTTTTCAGTCCACGATGCAAAATATCATCCCCAAATCTTTTTTTAAAAACCATATACAACCATGATTGATCTTTTTTGGAAGATTTTTCAAAAAACAAATCCAAAGCTTTTTTCAAAGGACGACTAAATCTTAACAAGTCAACATTGTAGCGTCTTTTTAAGTAATGAGCTACCGTATCTTTTCCACTTCCGGTTTCCCCCACCAATCCAATTACTATTTTCTTATCATTATTCATTTAATTAAAGTTTATTTGAATTAAAATTCGCTCCGCAAAGCAACAAATATAATTCTATAAAATATATCTCCCTAAGTCAATGGAAATCTGACTTAAAACAGATAATTTGACAATATTCAAAATTATCTAACTATTTATTGGACAATAACGAATCAAAGAAAACTATTTATCTTTACCAAATTTAACCACCCTGCTGTTTTTAGGATTAATTACCGCTCTTTGATAACCGACATCTTCTCTTTTGGACACTTTGCCAAATCCTTTCTCCTTAGCCTTTCTAGTAACCATAGAAACTACTTCTTCCAAAGTGGCTATAAATTGATCGTTATTTGAGTCATTGAATCCTTTTTCCGGTTTTCTAAAAACAATGTCCGCATTATTTCTTTTGTTTTCATTTTCCGTAAAAATATCCAGAGTAATATAAACCAATCTTCCGTAAACATTTGGAAACTCTATCCAAGCGCTTATTTTGTGATATTTATCCATAACCGTTCCGGTTGTTTTAAATATTTTTACAGATTCAATATCTATATCTAAATCTCTGGAAACACCTTCTCGCAACAATTCGGAAAATTTTGTATTCGCCATCATTTTTTCACCCATTCTTCTGATGGCAATCATGGCATTTTTAAAATTTTCATACTCCAATTGCTCTAAAATTTTTTTATCAAACTCTCCAAAAGCCTCTCGCTTGGCATTATCAGCATCCATTTCTTTTTCTTTTCTTAAAATTTCGACACTTTCAAAATGAGTGGTATTTAAGCCATTTTCTCTTTGTTCTGTCATATTTTTGTATAACACCACATTATTTACATAAATCATAAATAATATGGCACATTATTAAGAATTATTTTTTCTCTTTTTTAATAAAACACCTATTGTTTTCAAAATTATTTGTATATCCAAAAATAATGTCCAGTTTTCAATATAATATAAATCCAATTTATATTCATCTTCAAAACTTAAATCAGAACGGCCGGAAACTTGCGCCAACCCCGTAATCCCCGGTTTAATGGTCAATAATCTGCGATGATATTCTTTATATTTTTCAACTTCTCTTTTTTGATGAGGTCTTGGTCCAACCAAACTCATATCACCTTTTAAGACATTAAAAAATTGAGGCAATTCATCAATAGAAAATCTCTCAATAATCGCTCCTATTTTAGTTCTTCGCGGATCGTTTTTGATTTTATACAACGGACCTTTTCTTAAACTTCTTTCTTTAATTAGTTTTTTTTCAAATTCTACCGCATTTTTAAAGTTTGGATTTTTTTTATCTATACAGTATTTCCATTTAAAGTATCTCAATTTGTAAACAAAAATTTCTTTTCCATCCGAACCGACTCTTTTGTTTTTATAAATTACCGGTCCGCTTCCATCTTCCATTTTTATTAAAATTGCCACTACCGCCAATATTGGCAATGATAGAATCGCAAAAATTGAGCCAAACAATATATCAAATATTCGCTTGATTATTTTTCCCCAACCGTCTAATGGTGTGTGTTTTATCTCAATTATCGGTTCTCCGGCGAAAACACCCATTTCAAACTGCGCCGTTTGAAGAGTTGTTGGAATAAAGCGATATACTATGTTATTAATTGCGCAAAAATCTATAAGTTTTTCAATATCATCTTCCGGGATTGTTGCATCGGAAAGAATAATTTCATCTATTCCTTTATTTTTTCTTATTTTTTTTATCACTCCAATTCTAGCCGTGTCCACCACATCAACGACTTTGTAGCCCAGCTTCGGATTTCTCTTTATTGTCTTTTTTAAAATATCAATTTTACCGTTTCTTCCTATCAAAAGCGTTCTGTGAACACCTATTCCCTTGTTTTTCAAAAGCCACTTCTGAATATGTTGCAAAAAAAACCTCATTAAAGAAACATTAAATACAACCAAAAACCATGCCAATAGAATTATAAATCTTGAAGAAAACCACTCGCGTTTTAAGAAAAAAGCGACAACAACAATCATAAGCGCAATGGTAGTTGCTGAGAAAACCCTTAAAACCTCTTTCCAAAATCTTCTGGTGGCGCGAATGTCATACAATCCTTGAGTAGAAAATATTAAAATAAAGAAAGGAACCATTATTATTACCAATCTTAAAAATTGTTCAAAAGGCACCAATCCCGAAAGTGGTCTAAGGTTAAAAAAATGTATAACAAATGAAGTTTCCCTAATCCAAAAAGATAAAATCGCAGCCGATACTATGGCAAGTATATCCGCAGGTATTTGAATTGCGCTAAAAAATAATTCTGACTTTTTCATTTATTTATAATAATCACTTGTTAGGACAAATCTATAAGCCGGATTCTGTAATAGACAATCATTTAGCTAGTCATATTGTTGCCAATATGATCAAGCGACAACTCTTTGTATTGTAAAAATACAAAGCACGGTCTTGCATTCAGGTAAGGATTTAGCCGTTTCACTTTCAATATTACTATTGAAACTCACCTTTTTCAAGGTGCCTTATTTTTTTCAAAATAAGGCGTCTCTGTTCGCACCTCTTATAATAATTTAGACGGGTATTACCCGCTACCCTTTTACCATTTTAAAAAATAAATGGTGAGTGTCCGGACTTTCCTCTTTTTTGAAAAAAGCGATTGTCCGATTTGCCCTAATAAATAATCATTATCATCTCAATACATTCAACTGTAATTTTAAACCGATTTTAATTTAAAATCAACTGACACGCCAAATGAAATATGAAGTGATAAAAATAATCTAAATATCCAGAAGATATTCTTTGATTTCATCAATTACCCATTGCGGAGAAGAAGCCCCTGCAGTAATTCCAACAGAATGACAATTTTTAAACCAATGTGATTTAATATGTTCCGCTCTTTCAATAAAGTAAGTTTTCGGGTTGATTTTTTTGGCAATTTTCCAAAGTTCTGTTGAATTTGAGCTACTGGAAGAACCGATTACCAAAACCAGATCGTTTTCTTTAGCTATTTTTTTTGCTTCTTGTTGTCGTTTTTTTGTTGTTTCACAAACGGTATCCAGTATTTCCGCATTGGGGTATTTAATTAGTATCTTATTTATTATTTTTTTCACCTTATCCTCATTTTGAGTTGTTTGAGATACTACAACGATTTTGTCATCAGCGCCAAAATTCAAATTATTCAAAAAATCTTCTTCACTTTCAACCACAATTGCGTTTTTTCTTGCCCACCTGAAAATCCCCATTGTTTCCTTGTGCTTCTTTTTTCCGATAATAATTATTTTATAATTTCTGTTCCAAAATATTTCTGCTAATTTCTGCGCTTTGATAACTTTTGGGCAAGTGGTATCTATAACATTTATATTCTTTTCTTCGGCAATTTCAAAAATTTTCGGACCTATACCGTGTGCAGTAATAACCAGTGTTCCTATGCTTTTATTAATCTCTTTTTCAACATCTTTAATCACACCATTAAAGTTAAGTTTTTTTACTCCCATTTTTTTAATATTACAAACAACATCATTATTGTGAACAAGAGACCCCAAAATATATATTGGCTTCTTAATTTTTGGGTCTTTTACAATATCTAGCACTGTTTTGTATGCACGATTAACTCCATCACAAAAACCGGCATATTTACTTAAACTTATTTTCATAAAAATTTTTATAAAAAATTATTTTTCCAATTCCGCGAATTCTTTAATTAACTTTCTTTGTTTTCTGTTGATTTTTTTGGGAATAACAACATTTATTTTAACCAAATGATTTCCTCTTCCCATCCCACGTAAATATGGAACGCCTTTCCCGCGAATTCTAAATGTTTCCCCGGATTGTGTTCCCGGTGGAATCTTGATGGAAACAACACCATCAACGGTATCAACACTTATTTTATCCCCCAAGATCGCCTGAGTAAAAGAAACACTTTCTTCCGAAAGAATGTCATTTCCTTCTCTGTGAAATTTTGAGTGTGGTTTAATATGAACAGTCACAAACAAATCTCCCGGAGGCACTCCATTTTGTCCGGCTTCACCTTCACCTCTGATTGAAATGGTTTGCCCATCACTAATTCCCGCCGGAATATCAACAGTGATATTTTTTTCTTCTTTAACAATACCTTCTCCGGAACATTTGGAACATTTTTCAGAAAATGTTTTTCCCTTTCCTTTGCAATCATGACAAACCGTTTCTTGTGCCACAGTACCCAAAACAGTCTGCATCGTTTTTCTGATTTTCCCGGTACCTTGACAAGTTTTGCAGACACTTTCTTTCGCTCCGGGAGCGCCACCTGTTCCGTCACAAACAGCACATTTAACATTTTTATATAACTTAACCTCTTTTTTAACTCCCGATACCATTTCATCAAATTCAATATCCAAATCTACTTGAATATCCGAACCTGTCCGAGTACCACCTCCGCCACCAAAAATATCTGAGAAAATATCATCCCATCCACCTCCCGCCTGTTGTTTTGTAAACTCACTGAAATCAAAACCTCCGAAACCACCATGAGAAGAAAATCCTTCAAAACCTCCACCGGCTTGAGCATTATCAAAAGTCTGTCCAAATTGATCATACTGAGATCTTTTGGCGCTGTCAGATAACACTTGATAAGCTTCATTTATTTCCTTAAATTTAGCTTCATCACCACCTTCTTTGTCCGGATGATATTTATGAGCTAATTTTCTATATGCCTTTTTTATTTCCTCATCGGAAGCATTTTTGTCAACACCCAATATTTTATAATAATCCATCATTTCTTTGCTTTAAAACAACATAACCAAAAGTTGTGTTGTCTTTAAATAAAATTTTAAACAATATCCACACCCAAGAATATCATAAAATAAAAAAATTAGCAATCACAAGAACTGAGTGCTAAAATTATTTTTTTTAAATTACCCCTTTTTAATTAAAGGTACAAAAGAAAATCCGGGATATTTTTCCTCATAAAAATCATTCTTACTCCTTTTCTCAAGATAATGCAAATGATTATAAACTGGAATAACCATTTTTCCCCCCACAGACAATTGATCTTTGAGTTCTTGAGGAACTTCTTCAGCGGAAGCGGATACAAGAATTCTATCATAAGGAGCTCTGGCCGGATATCCCTTGCTTCCATCTATATTATAAAATTCTACAACACCTTTTTTAATAAAATTAAATTTACTAACATTTTTTTTTCCAAATTTACACAATTCCTCTATTCTCTCCAATGATATAACTTTCCCTTTGTCTCCAACGATATAGGAAAGCAATGCTGTTGTCCACCCGGAACCGCTTCCTATATCCAAAATTTTGTGTCCGGGACGAGGGTCTAAGAGTTCCAACATAATGGCCACGGTAGCTGGTTGAGATATTGTTTGTCCATACCCAATCGGCAATGGAAAATTTGCCTCCGCTTGAAGTTCCATTTCCGGCAACACAAACTCTACTCTATCAATATTGGCAAACGCCTCAATGATAGGTATCGTTCGCAAATATCCATCTTTCATTAAATCATTCGTTAACTTATTCATTTTTTTAAATATAGTTAGACTCCCATCACTTGGATAATCACATCTCTTTCTCTTGATCCATCAAACTCAATTGCAAAAATACTTTGTTTGTCGCCAAGCATCATTTTGCCTTTTGTAATTGGGATACTTTCACTGGCTCCCAGTATTATTGATTTTGAATGGGAGTGCCCATTACTGCGACCATCTGATTTTATGCCATTGTTTCTTAATTCAAATAAATCGTGAGAATAATGATCTTCCACCGGGATAAGCTTATACAAAACTCTCATAAAGTCTTGCAACAACATTGATTCATTATGATTGATTGCCACTCCCATGGTAGTATGCGGACAATAAACCAAAACCTGACCTTCACGAATTCCTGAATTGCCAATAATTTCCTCTACCTTATCGGTGATATCCATAAACTCTATTTGATTTTTACTTTCTAAATTAATTCTTTCTTTATGTATTTTCATATTTTTAAATTTATTATTTAAAGATTTTTATTTTCTATGTTTCTAAAGATTTTCTCAACGCCTCCGCAGCCACCTCCGGTTGAATCATTGAAATCTCTATGCCTGTTTCCAATTCAAATCCCGCCCATGTGGAAGTATGTGGCAATATTTCTATATGCCAATGATAGTGGTGATAATCTTTCCCATCACACGGAGAAGTATGAATATAAAAATTATAAGGAGGATTTCCTACCGTATTTTTTATTGATAAAAGAGCATTTTTAAAAACTTCCGCCAACTTTATTTTATCATCATCTGTAATTCTTTCAAAATAAGGATTGTGTTTTTTGGGCATTACCCAAACTTCAAAAGCGCTTCTGCTGGAGAAAGGACAGAATGCTATAAAACTATCGTTTTCAAAAACCACCCTTTTCTTATACTCACTTTCATACTCACCTATTAAACAATAAACGCACTTTCTATTACTTTTTTTGTATAGTTTTGCGCCAAACAACTCTTGTTTAATATATGGAGAAATTACCGGAATGGCAATTAACTGAGAATGGGGATGAGAAATTGACGCCCCCGCCTCTTTGCCATAGTTGTGAAATATGGTTATAAAATTGACACTTTTTCTTTTCATTAATTCTATGTACCTATCTTGAAAAGCATCAAAAACCTCAGCTATTTCCAAAATTTCCAAATCCGGCAAATGTTTAAAATGATCTTTTGTCACGATAACTTCATGATAACCGGTTCCGGTCATTGCAAAATAGGGACCCTCTGATAAAGACCGAGGAATTCCTCCACGATAAAAAGCCGGGTATTTGTTTGGAAAAACTCTCAATGACCACTCTCCGTCAGTCTTGCGATAAATTAAAGTATCTTTTTCCTGCCCGCTTTTTTCCGGATCGCAAAAAAGACAATTATCCTTGTCCACACCCGAATTGTTCGTGCTATATTCAACAGACGAGAAGTCTTCCGGTCTCTTGGCCCGACCTGTTGCTATAACAACCCAATCTCCCGTAATAATATCCTGCCTTAATTCAGATTTGTTTCTTTCATTTTTGTTTATCAATTTTTGTTTTTTTGTAATTTTTATTTTCATTTCCTCCTTTTTTATTTTTCAAAAATTATTTATTTATCTCATCTACGCTTTTATTCAGTTTATATTTTCCAATAATTAAATTCCAACGAGCTCTAAATAAATCTTTGAGTGTGCTAATATATCCACTTATTCCAACCAAACTATCTCCACTATCAATCCATTCCACAGGCACTTCCACAATTTTGTATCCGAGTTTTTTCCCGATAATTAAAATTTCAAAATCAATACCCCAACGATCTACTGTTGTCCTGGGCATAATATCTTCAACCGCTTTCGCCGTAAACGCTTTAAAGCCACACTGCGTATCTTTCATTCCCCATAATCCCAAAACCGCCTGAATTAAAATATTTCCAAAATCTCCCAAAAATTCTTTCCATTTTGGCTGATGTTTTTTAATATTTGTTTCCTTCATTTCTCTAGAACCAATCACGATATCTGCACCCTTTTCAAATTCCGGAAAAAATCTATTTAACATTTTAATTGGCGTTGCTCCATCCATATCTGTAAATAAACGAATGCTACCTTTGGCTTTCTGCAATCCTTCCCTAACCGTATAGCCCTTTCCTTTGTTTTCTTTTCTGTCTAAAATACGAATATTTTCAAATTTTGATTGATAATTTCTTACCAGTTCGGGTGTTTTATCTGTTGGTCCGTCTAACGCAATAACAATTTCATAACTCTTGCCAATATTATTAAAATATTCACCTATTGATTTTAAGTGCTCTTCCATTTTATCTTTTCTAACCTCTTCATTGTAGGTTGGAATTACAACGGAAACTTCCGGATTTATATTTTCCATATTTTTATTTTTTAATATTGTTAAATTTAAATCTTAATCTCTGTAATGGAATTATACTACTTTTTTGAACATCTGCCAATTTTTTCCCAATAAAAAAAATATTTCCACCGGTCTTTCCCACTTCCACAGCCCCAAAACCACTTCTCTTAAATACATTTTTCAATTCATTTTTTTTAAAAGCGTGATGATAACGTTTAAAAAGATTTCCCTTGTTATCTCTAAAATTTATCAGACAATCATTCCACTCCAATTCACTTCTTTTTAATATTATATTCAACCGATTTTTTAAAATATTTTTTCTATATTTTTTTTGCCACAGATTCCAAACCGTAACCACTATATATCCGTTCGGTTTCAATATTCTGTAAAAATCCCTTACAATATCATCCCTATGTTGTTTTCCGGGAATATGATGCAAAGATGCAATAACATAGATGACATCAAAATAATTATCCAAAAAAGGTATATTTTTCTCATCCGGCTTGATTTTTTTGAAAATAACCCTTTCACTTGCATATTTTTTTTGAGCCAAATCTATGAGCTTTTGAGAAATGTCAATTCCGTAATAATAAATTTTTTTATCCTCCAAAATATTTAGCAATCTACCGTTGCCACACCCATAATCCAAAACCTTATCTCCGTAATTGACATATTTTTTCACAAACATCAACTCCCTCCAGAAATTA
The DNA here is from genome assembly GCA_964603325.1 of uncultured Bdellovibrionales bacterium. Taxonomy (GTDB): domain Bacteria; phylum Patescibacteriota; class Minisyncoccia; order Moranbacterales; family UBA9337; genus LSNR01. The sequence continues at coordinate 2,792 of CAZRUH010000007.1, read as the reverse complement.
TTTCTGGTTTGAGAAAATTTTTCGGAAATTAAATCATAACCTTTTTCCGTTTCCCTTAATATCCTGTTTATTGTTTTTTGTTTCATAAAATTTTTGACTTTTTCTCCATTTTCAATTTAGATTATAGATAATGTTTATATAATACCATATTCAAAAATTTACAAAAAATATGACCATAAATTATTCATACAGAACAATTTACATAAACTTGATTATTTGGGCAAGTAAAAAAACGTTTCTTAATCCGAAAAAATTTTTAAAATTCAAAAAGCAATTTTGTAGCCAAAATAAAGTTCCTCAACCAACCAATGCTGATTTGCGAGAATTATACAATAATTTAGTTTCTCAAAAAATAATTAAAAGAAATAAGTCTTTGGAAAAAGTTATGCTTTCTCGCGCCATTCGCACGCAGTCCGGCGTAGCCATTGTTGCCGTATTAACAAAACCATTTTCCTGTCCGGGAAAATGTATTTTTTGCCCTACGGAAAAAAATATGCCCAAAAGCTATTTATCCAACGAACCGGCGGTAATGCGCGCTATTATGAATAAATTTAGCCCATACAAACAAGTACAAAGTCGTATAAAAGCATTGGAACTAAATGGACATTCAACCGATAAAATAGAGCTTATTGTAATGGGTGGAACGTTTTCTTATCTCCCAAAACACTACCAAAAATGGTTTATTAAAGAATGTTTTCGCGCTTGCAATGAATACAACAAAAAATCGCTTAGACAAAGAAGGGATACCAATAAAATATCTGAATTATTGAAAAATGAACAACATAAAAATGAAGTTTCCGATCATCGTATAATTGGATTAACACTGGAAACTCGCCCTGATTATATTACCGAAAAAGAGATTTTAAATTTTAGAAATCTCGGTTGTACTCGTGTAGAACTTGGCGTTCAATCAATTTTTGACGATATTTTAAAAAAGAATAATCGCGGACACCTTACTCAATCCACCGCTCAAGCAACGAAATTATTAAAAGAGTCCGGTTTTAAAATAAATTATCATATGATGCCCGGTCTTTACGGAAGCACCCTTGCTAAAGACTTTAAAATGTTTTCCAAATTATTTTCCGATGAAAGATTTCAACCCGATATGTTAAAAATTTATCCAACAGTTGTAATAAAAAACTCTAAATTATACAAATTATGGAAACTTGGCAAATACAAAGCAATGTCCGATAAACAATTTGAAAAACTGATAATTAAAATAAAGAACAGAACTATTCCTCCTTATGTGCGAATTCAAAGATTGATTCGCGATGTCCCTTTGCCTTCTATTGAAGCCGGTCCAAAAATTTCCAACTTGAGACAAATTATTGAACCGAAAACCAATTGTCAATGTATTCGTTGTCGCGAAATTAAAGGAGAGTTTTCCAAAAAAAATAAATTAACTTTAAATAGAATTGATTACCTGTCCTCCAATGGCAAAGAAATTTTTTTACAATTTATAGATAAAAATAATCATCTCTATGCGCTTCTCCGATTAAGAATAAATGACCGCAAAACAACAACAAATCACTTTATTCCCATTCTTAAAAATTCGGCGATTATTCGTGAGGTACACACTTATGGCAAACTGACCTCTATTGGAAAACAAGACAAAAACTCTCCTCAACACATTGGGCTGGGGAGAAAACTCCTGCAAGAAGCTGAAAAGATTGCCAAAAAAGAACTAACCGAACTGGGTATTCCAAAATCTAAGCAAAAAATCACTGTCATCTCCGGCATCGGCGTTCGCAATTATTACCGCAAAAACGGCTATCGTTTACGAGATACTTATATGGTGAAAAAATTATTTTAATTTGATATAATATAAATAAGAAATTATATTTAAAGAAAGTTAATTTTGTTAATTCTCAAAAATATGAAAACACCAAAAATAATTATTGCCTCCGGTCCTGTTATTGTGGAAGATGACAAGGTGTTATTAAATCAACATGGCGATACCGAGTTCTGGAAATTTTGTGGAGGAAAAGTTGAAGACTTTTCAACCGACCTAATTGAAAACGCTCGTCGTGAAGTTATGGAAGAAATGGGAATTAAAATAAAGATTCTCAACTTAACACCGTTTTTTTGGCACACAAAAAAAGAAAGCGATACGGGAGATATTGATGTTATTTTGGTTCATTACCTTGCTGAAAGAATTGGAGAAATAAATCCGGGAGAAGATATACGCAAGTGGGATTGGATTCCTCTTGAAAACTTAGCAAAAGAAAATCTTGCGCCGAATATCATTCCAACTTTAAAACATTTTAAGTTCTTAAAATAATCTTTTAAAAACCATCAACCAAACTCTTATTTTTCAAAGTTTTAAAATAAGATAAAACTAATTCAGTCAATTTAGATTTAAAATAATTGTTTTTTGTTTTACTCACGATCGTGAGTAAAACATAAAATTTTCCTTACCTAAATATTTTTTTTAGTTTTATATTTTTTAACTCTTTTGACTTTTGCTTTTTGAATTTTTATTCTTTAAAAAAGCCCAAATGAAATTATCTATTTCTCCGCCTAAAACCTTCTCTGCATTTTTTTCTTCATATTTTGTCCGATGGTCTTTAACTAGTTTATAAGGGTGCAAAACGTACGAACGAATTTGACTGCCCCATTCTGCGCTGGAACGCTCACCTCGCAACTTCGCTTCTTCTTTTTTTATTTCGTCTATTTTTTTTTGTTGCAATTTTGCTCGTAAAATTTTTAAGGCCGTTTCTTTGTTCTGTAATTGCGACCGTTCATTTTGACAGGAAACAACCAGTCCCGTTGGGATATGTGTAATTCTAACA
>CAZRUH010000006.1:7425-27201 GCA_964603325.1 uncultured Bdellovibrionales bacterium | reverse complement strand
TTCCGGCATTCAGGCCGGCGAACCCTGGCCAGCCGGCGCTGACGGCACCCTCGGTGCCGGAACTCACCAGCGCAACTCCGGCGCCTCTGAAGGCGTCGGAGTATTGGGAGACGCTGGCGTCGTCTCCATTGAACACGGCGCCATTGGCCGTCTGCTGAGTTTCAAGGCTGAAACCCGGCGCGGCTGCGGTCATATCCGCGGTATAGCCGGCCACATCGTAGCCGGTAACGCCAAGATAGGTATTCATTCCGACATTCATGTCGGCAAGGACTGGGGTGGAAAGCATAGCAACGGTGGCAACGGCGAGAAAAAGTTTTTTCAACATGATACATCCTCCGAAAATTTTTGTGATTTCCGCTTCAGGATATCTGGAGCGGAATTTTAAATTTTAAAAAGCCTGTTGCTTTTGGGTGACCAGCCCAAAAGAAAAAACACCTCCTCTTTTGGTCTCTTTATTCTTTATTATAAAAGTACTTCAACTGTCAATAATACTTACATAACTTGCTTTTTTTGTCAATAGTTTAAATATAAATTATTAAAATTGATAAATCTAACTGATATAATAGAAATGCTTGCCGGTTATTTGTATGGGAATATTCAATAATGTAAATTTGGTCAATTATTTAAAACTGTGATAGAATTATCACAGTTAATTTTTTAATATAAATATTTTAAAATATTTTCATTTGCAAGATGAATAAAAAACAAAAAATAACAATCGGGATTTTAATCACAATCATTTTATTGGCACTGGTTGCTTTTTTTTCTTTAAAAAAGACGGACAAGGTTTCCATACTTTCAAATTCAATTTCCGTTGCTAAAAATGTTATTAATCTTCTTCCGATAAAAGATGATACCAAAAAAGAGATTCAAACTATAGATGCGTTATCCAAAGAATTTACAAAAAATGATAACCTAGAGAGGCGCTATTTAATTTTGTTGCAAAACAATATGGAACTTCGTCCGGGAGGAGGTTTTTTGGGGCAATATGCAATAATAAAAATAAAAAACGGAGAAATTACCCAAATGTATTTTGAAGATGCCAATCTTCTGGATCAAAGAATTAAAGCGAAAATTCCCGCTCCATATCCATTTAAACGGATGATGAGCATTAAGCGATGGAAATTTCGTGATTCTAATTTTTCACCTGATTTTCCAACAAACGTTGAGAAAGCCAAATATTTTTATCGCCTTTCCGGAAGAAACAGTGATTTTGATGGAGTAATAGCCGTAAACTCCAACACATTTAACAATATTTTTAAATTAACCGGACCAATTACCGTTCCCGGATACAATGTAACGCTAAATGATAAAAACGCCACTTTGAAACTGGAAGAAATTGTAGAAAAAAAATATATCCTAGACAATACGATTGACACCCAAAACAGAAAAGCGGTTATGAAAACTTTGATGCGTTTGATAATAGAAAAACTTAATCACATAAACAATATTCCGAAAATTTCCAGGTTTGTTTTGGAAGAGTTGCGCAATAAAGATATTATGTTGAATTTTAAAAATGAAGAATTGCAAAAAATGATTTCGGGCGTTCATTGGGATGGTGGTGTTTCCAAAGAATGGAATGGGGATTATCTAATGCTGTCAGATGCCAATATGGGCGCATTAAAAACCAATTATTATATTACCCGAGAGATAAATTATTCAGTGGATCTAACAGGAGAAAAACCGATTGCCAGTTTGGAAGTTTTGTATAAAAATAGCGCCACTTACGGTGATTGGCGAACCAGCGATTATCATTCTTATTTTAGAGTTTATGTTCCAAAAGGTTCTAAGTTGTTGGAAAGAAAAATGGTCAGTTATCCATTAATCCAAGAAGATTTTGGAAAAACATATTTCGGATTTCTTTTGCATGTTTTAATCAATGGGCAAACCGATGTAAAAATAAAATATGAACTTCCGGAAAGTATTCGTAAAGAAAATTACAAACTCCTTATTCAAAAACAATCGGGAATGGGAGATGTTCCCGTTAAAATAACTGTCAAAACTTCAAAAGGAGAATTTACACAAGAATCAATCTTAAGAAAAGATCTAAAATTTGAAATAAAGTAACTACCTTATTAAGATTGTTTTATGAAACTTATTTTGATAAAATTTGGTAAAGCGTGGACAACTATCAAAAAAAATGGGTTTTTAAAAGGTAGTCGCAGAATACTTGAATATTTGAGCGTTTACATTAAATTATTGTTTGCACCCAAAAAAGGAGATATTTTGTTTGTCACGGGAGGCGTGGGAGATAGCGCTCATTATCGCTCTTATACGGTAGCAGAGGAATTAAGAATTCACAAATTTAAATGTTCTGTGGCAATTCAAGATAATCCTTTTCTTTACAAATATGCTAATGGTTTCAATGTTTTTGTTTTTCAAAAAACAATATCCACACCAATTTTACAAAAATTGATTAGAGAAATAAAGCGTCAAAAAAAAGAAATCATTTTTGAAACCGATGATTTGGTTTTTGAGGAAAAATATTTAAAACAAACTGATTACTGGAAGCAAATGGATAGATTTACCAAGAAGCAATATATAGGCGGTCAAGGTGGCGAAATTTTAAAAGATGAATATGTTAAGGTTTGTACGACAACAACAAATTTCCTAAAAAACAAATTAGAGAAATACAATAAAAAAGTTTTTTTGGTACCAAACAGGATTTGCAATGAAGAGTTGAGGATTGCATCAGAGGAATATAAAAAAAGAAAATTTATGGATAGTAATTTTATTAAGATAGGATACTTCTCGGGAACTATTTCCCATAACAAAGACTTTGCCACAATTTCAGATGTTCTTTTAAAAATTATGCAAAAATACAAAAATGTGAAATTGGTATTGGTCGGACCATTGGATGTTGAGCATAAACTTTACAAATTTTCAGAGAGGATAGAACAATTGCCTATGGTTTCCAGAAAAAAACATTATGCCAATATCGCCAAGGTGGATATAAATATTGCGCCACTGGAAATAAATAATGATTTTTGCCAAGCTAAGTCAGAGTTAAAATTTTTTGAAGCCGGCATTGTCGGAGTGCCGACGGTAGCAACGGCAACCCGAACATTTCAAGAAGCAATAAAAGATGGCATTGATGGGTTTGTCGCGAAAAATAGTGATGAGTGGTTTTTGAAATTGGAGAATTTAATTGTCAACAAAAAAAATCGTGTTAAAATGGGAAAGGAAGCTAGAAAAATAGCATTACAAAAATATACGGTAAAAAACAGTTCCAATAAAAAATATTATCAATATTTAAAAAAAGTTTTAAATAAAAAATATGAGAAGATTTAGAAAAAAAATTAGAATAATTTGGATAATAATATCATTGTTGGCCGTAATTTCAATGATTGGTTTTTTGATTGCACCGGCATTTATAGGATATTAAAAAAAATATGCGTTTTGTAGTTTTTGTTTTTATTATGTTTTTTTTGGGAGCGTTAAGTATTTTTTTGCTTATTCCAACGGCAAGAGAGTATAATCGTTCCAAAAAAATTGATAAAGAAATACAAGCATTGCAAGAAGAGGCGGAAAGAATAAATGATTCCAATGTTTATTTAAAAAAAAGAATTGAATATCTAAAATCAGATGATTACAAAAGAAAAGTGGCAAAAGATAGATTAAATTTAAGAGAATTGGGAGAAAAGGTTGTTTATATTCAACCAATTATCAGCGACAAAGCGGAAGAAAAAACGCAAAAAAATAATTATTCAAATAATCAAAAAGGAGAAAATGCAAATAATTTTATAAAATGGTATAATTTTTTATTTAGCAAGTAAAATACAGCTCTCAAAAAATAATAAATTATGAAAAGTGTTGATAAAATTGACTTTAAGAAACTTGCGGAACAAACAAAAAAAAGAAGTTCGGGATGCATCCTCCTTAGATTTATATAAACATGGAACCAGGGCAATGAGAGCCATACTAAGTGTTGACACCAAGGATGATTTTAATTATGGAAAATCTAATTATGGAATCATAGACTCTTCCCTGGATAACACTGATTTTCCCATGGACAAACTAACTTCATTTTTTGCAACTTTTCAAAAAGTTATAGATGCGCCAACTCTCAAGGAATATATAGAAAGTAAGTTAGAAAATAAAAAAGGTGAGGCTGTGGGAATAGAATTTGGCGGTTTGGGAATTAGACTTTTTAGAGGGTTTTCGGATGGTTTTTTTAAAAAAACAATGGCTGTCAGTTTGTCAAATCTCAAAGAAAAAACTTCTCAAAATACAAAAAAAGACTATTTCCATAACAAAGGCACTCACCATTTATTTATTGGCAACATTTTTGACAAAGATATTTATAAAAAAATAAAAAAAGAAGCGTCCGGGGTTGATTTAATAATAGAAAAAATGATTGCCGGCTGGGATAACATTCCAAAGAATCCAATGATTTTGAGCGCTGTTTTACAAATGTGGTGGGATATGTTAAATGTCAATGGAATAATACTGGCTGAGACGCCAATAGCTATGGCTCCCCTTATAAAAGAATGGGAGAAATATTTGCAAAATAATTATCCGGATGATATTGATATTGCATTTGATAATATTGGAGATGTGCTCAGAATAATAAAATTGTCTGACAAGCTTTCAAAATTGCCAAAATTAAATATGGAACTTGTTAAAAAAATAATGAATTGTAGTCATTACTAAAAAAGCAAATATTGTTTTTTATTTCAAAAAACGATATAATGATAACATCTTTAAGTTATCAATTTTATGAGAATAGGAATAGATGCCAGAACAATTTTAAACCCAAAAAAAGGTGATGCTATCGGCGTTGGTCATTATACTTATCAACTGATAAATAATATTTTAAATTTAGACAAAAAAAATAAATATGTAATTTTTTTTGACTTCAAGGTAAGAGAAAAAGATGTTAGAAAATTTACTCGCCAAAACTCCTCTGTAAGATTTTATCCGTTTTCCGATTATAGAAAATATTTACCGGGAGCGTATAATGAAATTTTGACTGCCGGAACACTCAGAAAAGAGCATTTGGATGTTTTGCATTCAACATCTCCAACCAGCAGAATTCCAATGAGTTATCATGGAAAAACCATAGCTACATTTCACGATATGGCTATGTACAAGATTCCCGAATGCTTTCCAAAAAGCAGGTTGGCCAGAGAAAAAATTTCTTATAAACTAATGGCAAAAAAAGTAAATAAAATCATTGCCGTTTCCAACTCAATAAAAAACGATATTGATAAGATATTTGGGGTCGGCGCAAAAACAGAAGTGATTCATAGTGGATTAGATAAACGATTTTTTCAAGATAGTTGCTTGACATCTGATAAAATTTTAAAAAGATTTGGAATTAATAAAAAATATATTCTTTTTTTGGGAACCATTGAACCAAGTAAAAACATTACCAGACTTTTACAGGCTTTTGCAAAATTTAAAAGTAAAATTGTCAAAAAAACATCTACCGGAAAGAACAACAAATTTAACTATCAACTGGTTTTGGCCGGAAAAAGAGGTTGGTTGGCCAAAGAATATTTGCAAATTGCCAAAGATTTGGGAATTAAAAATGATATCGTTTTTACCGGTTATGTCATTGGAGATGAATTGTGTCCCTTATTTAGAAACGCTGAATTTTTTATACTGCCGTCTTTGTATGAAGGGTTTGGTATGACAGTTTTGGAAGCATTTGCGACAAGAACTCCCGCCATTATATCAAAAATAGAAAGTTTAATTGAAATTGCCGATGATGCCGCTTATTATATAAATCCTTTAGATATTGACGCTATTACTGATGCGCTTATAGAATTCTCCGAAAACATTGATCTCAGAAATACCTACAAAGAAAAAGGATTGGCAAGAGCAAGAGAATTTGATTGGACTGATGTTGCCAGAAAAACCATAAAAATTTACGAAAAATTAAAAAAATAATTATATTCACAAAAAATATTGACTTTTGTTTCCAAATGATTATAATTAACTTTGTTTGTTTTTATAGACGCGCCGTTAGCTCAGGTGGTAGAGCAACAGCCTTTTAAGCTGATGGTCGGGGGTTCGAATCCCTCACGGCGCACCGGAATTTGACTTGTCGGCGTTTTGCCGATTTTTTCTTTTGGTGCAAAATTCATATTTTCTAACAAAAAATGCAAACGAATATCTTGTTTTTTCATTATCAAAAAATAATTAGGAGTGAAAAAAACTACTATTAAGCGCAACAAAAAAGACAGTTATAATTTTCATATGTAAATTATAAAATAAAAGATGTTTCAAATAATATTTTTACTTTTTGATTTGCTTTTTGTGTTTTTAAGATGATATAATGAAAAAGGTTTAATTTTTTTAAAAACCTCTTGAGGAGGAGTTGGTTTGTTTAAGATAATGAAAAATTTAAAAAAAACAGACGCAAAAATTTATCAAGCCACCATAAAAGAATTGCAACGACAAGAAAATGGGTTAGAGATGATTGCTTCTGAAAATTATGTATCAAAAGCGGTTCTTGAGGCATTGGGAACGGTTTTTACCAATAAATATTCGGAGGGGTATCCCGGAAAAAGATACTATGGTGGGCAGGAATATACGGACACAATTGAAGCATTGGCCATTGAAAGAGCTAAAAAGTTATTTAAAGCGCAACACATCAATGTACAGCCTCTTTCCGGAGCACCGGCAAATATGATTGCTTACAGCGCTGTCCTAAATCCGGGAGACAAAATACTGGGAATGGATCTTTCTCATGGCGGTCACTTAACTCATGGTCATCCCGTCACGCTTTCAGCTAAAATATATAAGTTTGTTGGATATGGAACAGAAAAAAACGGACAAATTGATTATGAAAAATTAGAAAAATTAGCCATTAAAGAAAAACCAAAGATGATTTTAGCCGGGTTCTCGGCTTACAGTAGGAGTTTAAATTACCGCAAGTTTAGACAAATTGCCAATAAGATTGGAGCTATTTTAATGATTGATATTGCGCACATAGCCGGTTTAATAGCCGGCAAAGCGATTTCCAATCCCGTTCCTTTTTTTGATATTGTTACCACAACCACACACAAAACATTAAGAGGTCCTCGTGGAGGAATGATAATGTGCAAAAAGAAATATGCTTCTGCTATTGATAAAGCGGTTTTTCCCGGATTTCAAGGTGGTCCTCATATGAATAATATCGCCGGCAAAGCGGTGGCCTTTAATGAGGCATTAAAAGTTTCTTTTCAAAGATATGCTAAACAAATTTTAATAAATGCCAAAACCTTGGAAAAAGAATTAAAAAAATATGATTTTAAGATAGTCTTCGGCAAAACGGATAATCATATGCTTTTAATTGATGTTTATGGAAGCAAAAAAATATCCGGCAAATATGCGGAAATTGCCTTAGATAAAATTGGTATTACCATAAACAAAAATGTTATCCCCGATGATCCCAGAAACCCAATGGATCCGAGCGGTATTCGTATCGGAACCCCGGCAGTTACAACTCGCGGGATGAAAGAAAAAGAAATGAAAAAAATTGCCAACTGGATAAATGAAGCTATTGAAAATCACAATAATAATATTAAACTCAAAAAACTACGCCAAGAAGTAAAAATATTGTGTAAGCAATTTCCACTATATAAGAAATAAATCTATGAGAAAAAAGAAAAAAATGAAGGGAATAATTTTAGCGGGAGGAAATGCTACCAGACTATATCCAAACACCTCTCAAGTATCCAAGCAAATGCTTCCGGTTTACAAAGTTCCGATGATTTTCTATCCTTTAAATATCTTAATTAAGGCCGGAATAAAAGATATTCTTATTATTGTTTCACCTCCTCATAGTGGTAGATTTACCAATTTACTGGAACCGATGTTTAGAGATGTTGGCATAAGAATTCTTTCCACCGTTCAAGAAACACCAAGAGGATTGGCAGATGCTTTCATATTGGGAGAAGGATTTATCGGTAATGATAATGTAACGTTAATTTTGGGGGATAATATATTTGAAGATGTTAGAACAATATCAACAAGTATTAGAAAATTTAAATCCGGAGGTCATATTTTTGCCAAAAAAGTTCCCGATCCTGAAAGGTTCGGAGTGGCAACAATTAACAAAGACAATAAGGTTACCAATATAATTGAAAAACCGACAAAACCGACAAGTAACCTGGCCGTTACCGGCGCGTATATATACGACCATCAGGTTGTAAAGATATCAAACGAATTAAAGCCGTCAAAACGAGGAGAACTGGAAATTACCGATATCAATAATGCTTATTTGAAAAAGAATAAACTAAAAATGAGTGTTGTTAATGGAGAGTGGTTAGATGCCGGAACTCCCGACGCTTATCTGGATGCTTGCATTTTAGCCAGAGAAAAAAAATTATATGAACAATTCAGTCCAATTATAATCAGAGCTATTGAAATCGGAAAAAATAAATTTAAAACTCGCGCAAAAAAAATGCTTTAAACAATTATTAAAAGAAACAAAAAAAATATGAAGATTAAAAAAGCAATATTACCGGTGGCAGGGTTTGGCACAAGATTTCTGCCGGCAACCAAAGCGCAACCAAAAGAAATGCTTCCCATAGTTGATAAACCGGTAATTCAGTATTTGGTTGAAGAAGTGGTTGCTTCCGGAATAGAAGAAATAATTTTTGTTACCGGACGAGGAAAACGAGAAATTGAAGATCACTTTGATACTTCCTTTGAGTTAGAGCACAATTTGGTTGAAAAACACAAAAAAGATCTATTGAATGAAGTTAGGAAAATATCCAAACTAGCGAAATTTTCCTATGTAAGACAACCGGAGCCATTGGGTGATGGACATGCCATTTTGCAGGCCAGTCACCTGGTTGGAAAAGAGCCTGTTTTGGTAATTTTCGGTGATTGTCTTTATGATAGCGGAATTCCCGCATCAACTCAGATAATAAGAACTTTTGAAAAATATAACGACCCTATAGTCGGATTAAGCACTGTTCCGAAAAAGGAAGTTTCCAAGTTTGGAGTAATTGATGGGATAAAATTAGACGGATCTACATTGGAAATAAAAAAAATTATTGAAAAGCCAACCACAAAAAAAGCTCCTTCAAATTTAGTTGCTGTCGGTAAATATGTAATAACTTCAGAAGTTTTTGATGTTCTTTCAAGAATGAAAAACGGTAAATCGGGAGAAATTAGACTGGCGGACGCTTTTGAAATAATGCTCAAAAAAAACAAACCCCTCTACGGCAAAATATTAAAAGGGAAGTGGCTGGATACGGGAAATAAATTAAACTTTATGAAAGCATCAATACATTTCGGTTTAAAGAATGCGGAAATTAAAAGGGAGTTGAAAAAATATTTAAAAGATTTAAATATTTGATGACAATGATATTTAAAATATTGGAAATCAGAATTGATAACTTATCAAAACGGGAAATTAAAAAGAAGATATTGCTTGCTATTTTTGGAAATAAGTTTTGTCAAATTTCCACAATTAATCCGGAAATTATCTTGGAAGCAAAAAAAAACAAAACGTTAAAAAAAATTTTAAATGCCACCTATTTAAATATTGTTGATGGAATCGGTATAAAATTTGCCTTTTTTTGGAAATTTAAAAAAAAACTAAAGTTCCGTTGGGCGGGAGCCGATTTAATGTGCGAAATTTTAAATATGGCAAATGATAAAAACTTAAAAGTATTTTTAATTGCGAAAAAAAGTGGTTTAAGTAAGTGGAAAGAAACAGCCGATACTATTAAAACAAAATATCCAAGACTGATAATCAGTGGATTAGATTATGATAATGATTACAATCTTTTAAAAAAAAAGATTAAAGAATTTAATCCTTGTATCGTTTTCTGTTCTCTTGGCGCCCCGGAACAAGAAATTGTTTTGGAAAAGATTGGACGTAATCACAAAAACAAAATAAAAATTGCCATTGGTGTGGGAGGAAGTTTTGACTTCATAACGAAAAAAATAAAACGAGCCCCGAAATTCTTAAGAAAAACGGGGTTGGAATGGCTATGGAGATTGTTACAACAACCTCATAGAATAAAAAGAATATTTAGAGCCGTAATATTGTTTCCGTTAAATATTTTGTTTGAAAGAAAATTTCAAAATATACGTATTATGAAGTAGGAGAGGTTTTTTTATTTTATATTTTTTTACAATGTTTATTACCAAAGAAAAGTGCAAGGATTATTCAGACACAGAATTGGTTGAATTAACATTAAAAAAACAAGATTATTTTTATTGTTTAATTAAAAGATACGAATACAGTCTTTTGCGTTATATCCGCAGAATATCATCTACTTCAAAAGAAGATGCTGAAGATATCCTGCAAGAGGTGTTTATAAGCGCCTACCAAAATCTTAATGATTTTGATAAAAATTTAAAATTCTCCTCGTGGATCTACAGAATAACACACAACAAAACAGTAAGTTATTGGAGAAAAATCAGAGTTAGGCCAAAAGAAGTATTTAGCTCTGAATATGAAAATGAAGGACTATTTAATCTAATTATTGATGAAAAAAACAATCCCTTAAAAAATATAGAAAATAAATGCTCCGAAAAGCAAATTCAATTTATAATAAATTCTCTTGAGGAAAAATATAGAGATGTTTTGATTTTAAAATATTTAGAAGATAAAAGTTATAGAGAAATTTCAGATATTTTAAAAAAACCTATGGGCACGATAGCAACCTTGCTCAACAGATCTAAGAAAAAATTTCTTTCCAAAATAAAAGAAAATAATATAATATTCTAAAAAATATGAGCAAACAAGATAATGCAAAAAAAATTTTGGAACAAATAAAAAAAGAGGATATTCGTCCCAAGCCGAAGTGGATTTATCTGGCAAAAAACGGTTCTTTTTGGTTATTGTTTGTAGCTTCTGTTGTTTTTGGATCAATATCAACCGGCACAATATTCTTTTCCATATTCAATACTGATTGGGATATTTATAAAATGATTAACAAAAGTTTTCCATACTACTTTTTGATGGTGTTGCCTTATTTTTGGTTGCTCATTTTAATGGCGTTTGTTTTTTTTGCCTACAAAAATTATAAAAAGACCAAAGCGGGTTACAGAGCAAATCCTTTTCTGATTATATCATATAGTATTTTTGGCAGTATTTTCATTGGAACAATTTTTTATTTAATCGGTTTTGGACAACTAATTGAATCTAAATTTTCCGACAATATCCCTCACTATAAAGTATTGTTTGAAAGAAGAATGTTGGTTTGGAATAATCCAGAAAATGGCTTATTGGCCGGAGAAATAACAGACTTGAATGATAATAATTTTTACATAAGAAGTTTAAGCGGTGATAAGTGGAAAATTATAGACGATACTGCGCTATGGAAAAGAAAAATTGATAGAAATATTGGAAAAAAAATTAAAATAATTGGAAAAAAAATTGGCAGTGATCTTTTTTTAGCCAAAGAAATCCGTCCATGGGCTGGAAAATGTATGAATATGCGCGGAAAATGTGGTTATCGACATTAATATTTCTCAAATAAGTACCATATATATGCTTTTTTGAAAGAAAAATCGCTTGCCGACGTACTAGAAGATGAAACCGGCCGTTTCATATTAATTAAAAGTAAAAAAAGCAAATATTGTATTATCTATTTTAAAAAAAAATTACAAATACAATATTCTGCCAACACTTACTATGAAAAACAATGCCAAAACATTAATCAGCGCTTCCGCTTTAGTGGCGGTAATTGGACTAATTGGCGCTTACACATTCTCCAATGCTTATCAAGGTGACTACACAAAAAAAGGACCCAACTATTCCGAGGAAAGACATAAAATTATGGAAGAGGCGTTTGAAAAAAATGATTACAATAAATGGAAAGAGCAAATGAATGGACGAGGTCGTGTATCGGAAATAATAAATAAAAATAATTTTTCCAAGTTCGCTGAGGCACATAGACTGGCAGAAGAGGGTAAATATGAGGAAGCAAACAAGATCAGAGAGGAGCTGGGACTTAGAACGCAAGATAAAATGAGAAATGGCGGTAGAAATCTCGGTCATAAAAAACAAGGAAGAGGAGAAAATAGAGGTGGAAATTTTGTAGATAAAAATAATGATGGGATTTGCGACAGACTGAATGATGTTAGATAGAAATTAAAATTAAATAAAAGACGGCACATAATGTGCCGTCTTTTATTTGACTGTTTATTAATGATTCTGTATAATCAAATCATAGTAAACTAGTAGGAATAATAATATTTTTTAAATGTATTTTTCTAAAAAAGCAGAGTATGGATTAAGGGCCATTGTTGTATTGGCCAAAAATTATCCAAACTTAAAAAGTATTTCCGAAATATCTTCCGAAGAAAATATTTCCGCCAAATATTTGGAACAAATATTCACTTTATTAAAACAATCCAAAATAATAGTGGGATATAAGGGAGCATCCGGAGGATATAAATTAAGTAAAAATCCAAAAATAATCAGAGTAGGGCAAATAATGGAGTCATTGGAAGGACCTATTCAGATTATGAATTGCTCCAATAAAAAGTGTAATTCCAAGAAATGCAATTCAAAAAAAGTTTGGATTTCATTGGAAAAACAAATAAAAAGAACTTTAAATAATATAAGATTAAACGAACTAATTTAATACTATGAAAAAAAATAAAATTATTTATTTGGATTATGTTGCCACAACTCCGGTTGATAAAAAAGTTTTAAAAAAAATAATTCCTTATTTTTCTGTGAAGTTTGGAAACCCATCATCAGTTCACAGACTTGGACGGGAAGCAATGCAAGATATTGATTCGGCGAGAGAAAAAGTTGCTAAGTTTTTGAATTGCAATTCTTCGGAAGTAATTTTTACCTCGGGAGCGACAGAAAGTAACAATCTGGCAATAAAAGGAGTTGTTGATAAATATTATGCAAACTTCGGAAAAAACGCGCCGAAACCCCATATTATAACCAGTGAATTTGAACATCACAGCGTATTGCACACTTGCAGAGAATTGGAAAAAAGCAACTTGATAGAATTAAGCATTCTGCCGATAGATAATGATGGCATAGTTAGAATAAATGAAATAGAGAAGTTAATAAAGAAAAACACTCTCTTAATTAGTGTAATGTATGTAAATAATGAAATAGGCACCATTCAGCCAATCAAAAAAATTGGAGAACTCATATCCAAACAAAACAAATTACGCACCGAGGACAGAATGAAAAGAATATATTTTCACACTGATGCTGTGCAAGCGATTAACTATCTTAATTGCAATATTGAAGATTTGAGTGTGGATTTGCTTTCATTTTCCGGACACAAGATATATGGTCCAAAAGGAGTCGGGGTTTTGTTTATAAAAAAAGGAACTATGATCAAAAGAATTCAAGATGGTGGCGAACAAGAATTTAAAATACGAGCGGGCACATATAATGCCCCAAGTATCATTGGCTTGGGAGAGGCTATAACGGAGGTGCAAAATAATTTTGATTCAAACAAACAAATACTGAAATTAAGAAATTATTTGGTAGAAAAAATTTTAAAAGAGATTCCCGGTTCATATCTAAACGGTTCATTGGAAAAACGAACTCCAAATAATGCCAATTTTAGATTTGACAACATAGAAGGAGAGGGATTGTTATTGTCTTTGGATATGGAAGGAATTTGTGCCTCAACGGGATCTGCTTGTTCTTCGGGGTCACTGGAGCCATCGCATGTTTTGCTGTCGTTGGGACTAAAACATGAGCAAGCGCATGGAAGTTTAAGATTAACACTTGGAAAGCACACAACCAAAGATGAAATTGATTTTACAATAAAAAAAATAAAAGAAATTGTTGAAAGATTAAGAAAAATTTCCGGAGATGTATTAAAAGAGTTTAATTAAAAAAACAATATGCAATATTCAAAAAAAGTTTTAGACCATTTTACAAGACCTCGCAATCAAGGAAAACTTAAAAATCCCGACGCGCAATCGGTTGTAGGAAATCCAAGATGCGGGGATATAATGAAAATTTATCTCAAAGTAAACAAAAATAAACAAGGTGATGAGATAATTGAAGATATTAAATTTCAAACTTTGGGCTGTGGAGCGGCGATAGCAACATCATCTATGGCAACCGTGCTGGTAAAAGGAAAAACCATAAAAGATGCTTTGGAAATTACGAACAAAAAAGTAGCCGATGAATTGGGCGGATTGCCTCAAGCCAAACTTCACTGCAGTAATCTAGCCGCTGACGCGATACATAAAGCCATAGAGAACTATCAAAGCAAAAGCTAATGTTTTTTTCATTAAATGCATAATGTTGGAAAATTTTAGGCAATAATTTCAACATTCAAAATAATACCATCATATGGTTAGTGCATAGTGGGATACTGACACTATGTCGCACAATGTATCTTTTGCGACATTGTAGTTAAACCGCAAAAAAAGTGCTACATTTACCGATATTTGCTTTGTATCTCAAAAAAGGTATTTTCCATTCAAATAATTGATTATTTCTAATTTGATAAGAACTCTTTATCTCATTTTTTACTAATCCCAATATATCAGCAAGTCCCAATATCATCTCCGATTTAATTATTTATTTTTTTATTCTTTTTTTAATTCTTGGCAAGGGTCTATGTATCTTAAAATTTTAAATATTAATTTATTTTTGTAATTTTTATAATTCTTATTGTATTAAATTGGAAAATTTTAGATAATAAACAAAATTTCAATTATCCGTAACAATTTTTTAATAAAACCAAATAATTAAAAAACAAACCACCTCATTATCACTTTTTATTCACGATCAAAAACATTTCCACATAAACAAAGGCTGTCACATGTAGATTTTTTGGTATTCATATCTTTTTTTGTTTATAATAATATTGTGCGACATACTATCAAAAATCCTAATATATTCTAAAAAATTCTCAAATGATTATTTATAAACAATCATTTGGTCAACTGATTTTTTGGAAACGGTTCTTTTATAAATTTTTGAAAGCAATTTAAAGGTGGAATTTAAATAAATATTAGCTCCAAAATATGGGTCATGCACAACATATTTGCCATTGTTAGTTTTATGATGAATAACAACATAATGCCCTGCCCCACTTTTAGCATTTATAAAAATGATAACGGGATTACCTTCTTTTATTTCTTTATCTATACTTTTCCAACTTACATTACCATGATTTATGCTACCAATCCGATTAACACCACTTCCGAGACCTATTTGTTCGGAACTTGTTGGCCATTTAATAATATCCCAATAAAAGATTGGTTTTTTACGAAGAGAACCGGGATTTATTTGTTTTCCATGATAAGTAAAAACCATAGAAACCGTACTAATGGCACAACCATAATCTTTCATTTTTGATTTAGAGTTTCCAATATTTTTATTTCCCCAACGACTATCTTTTTGAGAATAATACCATCTTGTAGACGCCCAATATTTTGAAGGAGCCTTTTCAACCATTGAATTTAATTCTGTATAATTAGCATTAAATAAAGCGTCAATATCTCCCAATATTTCTCTTTTTTGCTTTTCAATTTTAGCCAATCTTCTTTTATATCTCTCCTCATCTCCCTGAGTTTGTAAAAGCAGAGTGTTTTTTTGCAATTTTATTGAATTAAGTTTATTGTTTTCTTCCTCAAGTTTTATTCTATAATTCACCACCTCATCTTTTGCTTTTTGCAAATCTTCCTGTTCATTTTGCAAGTTTAACTGCATTGCCTTTAAATCCGCCGTCGTATCTATTATTTTTTTTCCCAATTGCCCGAAATGATCATAAGATGAAGTCAACTTATAAAAAGTATTAAGTCCGAGTAAAACATCCCTGCCAATGTCTCGCTTTGTTTCATAATATACTTGCAACATTTTGCCTAACATTTTCCTGTGCAAACCAATCATTTTTTCTTTTTGCTCAATTTTATCTTGCAAGTTCTCTATTTTTCTATCCAATTCTTCTAACTTTTTCTTGCTATCTTTGATATTTTTTTTAACATTGCTAATATCGTTATTGAGATTATTTATCTGACTTCCCAATAAACTTTTTTGTTTTTGTTTTAATTTAACAATTTTTTCATAAGTTGCGGTTTTTTCTTCCAGTTTTTTACACTCTTTCCTTTTTTTTTCGCAAACATCTTTATCCTCCCCCGTTAAACCATCACATGTCGGACACGAATCCGCATAACTTAAAAAAATATGAGATCCAAAAACAACACTTATAATAAGGGCTATTGTTATTTTTCGCTTAACAATGTTTTTTTTGTTTTTTATTTCCATTTTTTATAAATTATTTTTACAATCTTCCACGAGCTTTCATTGCCTCAATAACTCTGTTAACGGCCAAAACATAAGCTCCCATTCTTAATGATGTTTTGTATTTATTTCTCATCTCCCAAATATTTAAAAAAGATTTTTTCATAATTTTCCGCAACCTTTTTAGAACAACTTCTTCTTCCCAATAATATCCATAAGCATTCTGAACTTGCTCAAAATAACTAACAATTACCCCGCCGGCATTCGCCAGAATATCGGGAACAATTAAAATATTTTTCTTGTTTAAAAGTTTATCCGCTTCCGGAGTAATCGGTCCATTAGCAAGCTCTATAATCAATTTTGCTTTTATTATGTTTGCGTTTTCCTTGTTGATACTTCCTTCTATGGCGGCGGGTATTAAAATATCAACATCTTGCTCAAAACAATGTTTTTTCCCCAAATTTTTTGCTCCCGGATATTTTCTAACCGAACCATTTTTATTTTTGTAAGCAATTAAATCTTCTACATCCAACCCCATATGGTTGACTACCGTTCCCGTAGAATCACTGACAACCGTTATTTTATATCCTTTGTTTTGTAAAATTTTTGCCACAAAAGATCCGGCATTTCCAAATCCTTGAATAGCTACCGTTGCTCCCTTGCTTAAACCGATTTTTTTAATCGCTTCTTCTGTAGCATGAACAGCTCCTTGCGCTGTTGAATATTCTCTCACCGTTGATCCGCCCAAAAACAGTGGCTTTCCGGTAATAACACCCGGGTAATGCCCTCCCATTATTTTTTCATACTCATCCATCATCCAACCCATAATTCTTGGATCGGTATAAACATCGGGAGCCGGAATATCAATATTTGGTCCAATTATTTTATGAATTGCTCTAATATATCCACGCGCCAATCTTTCCAATTCGGCATCTGACAATTTTTTAGGATCAACAACAACACCACCCTTTCCACCACCCAAAGGAATATTTACCAATGCAGTCTTCCATGTCATCCAAGCGCTTAACGCCTTTACTTCCGAAACACTAACCTTTGGATGAAAGCGAATTCCACCCTTAAAAGGACCTCTGGCATCATTATATTGCGAGCGATAACCTATAAAAACTTTAACTTCTCCACTATCCATCTTTACGGGAATTGAAACCTCTAGCATTCTTTGCGGAGAAGACAAACACTCAAAAGTATTGTTATTCATTTTAATAATCTCCTTCACCTCCGCTAGTTGCGCCAAAGCATTATCAAATACATTGTTTTGTTTTTTTATTTTCATATGTTTATATTTCTTCTAAAGCCCTTTTAATCCTGTTGATACTTTCTTTTTTTCCCAAAACCCAAGCAACCTCAAACGGTGAGGGCGATTTTTTTTGCCCGGTTAACACAGCCCTCAAGGGAAACAACAAATCCCCTCTTTTTTCTCCGGCAAGAGATAATAACTTTTTTTCAATGTTTGTAAGAGACCATTTGTTTTTCGGGATTTTTTCCAATGTTGACTTAGCTTTTTTTAAGTTCTCTTTTGTTTCTTTCGCGCTAGAATTTTTCCAACGAATATCATTATGTTTAATTTCAAAATTTCCATCAAAGAAAAATTGATTATTCTCTCCAACCTGCGTAAATTTTTCTAAGCGTGACTGTTCAACCGACAGTATTTTTTTAATAAATTTCATCCTCTCATTATCGCTCAAATCACTGTTTTGAATCCATTCTTTGTAAAAATATTTCTTTTCCAAAAACGGCAATGCTTGTTTATATAAATTATCTATTGACATTTTTTTAATATGCTGAGAACTAATCCAGTCCAGCCTTTGCAAATCAAAAACGGCTCCGGCACGATTTACTTTTTCTATTTCATACTGCTCAATCAGTTCATCCATTAAAAAAATTTCCTGTTCCGTTTTCGGATTCCATCCAAGCAAAGCAATAAAATTTATAATCGCTTCCGCCGAATATCCTTGTTGTTTAAAATCTTCCACGCTGACGCTACCTTCTCTTTTGGAAAGTTTTTTCTTATTTTTATTTAAAATATTCGGCATATGCGCAAATTCAGGCATATCTTTTTGCCACCCAAATGCTTCATACAATAAAATATGCTTGGGAGTGCTGGCAATCCACTCAGCGCCACGAAAAATATGTGTTATTTTCATAAGATAATCATCTACAACGACAGCCAAGTGATAAGTTGGAAATCCATCAGATTTCATAATTATTTGATCATCCAAAGTATCATTATTAACCTTGATTTCTCCGTAAACCAAATCATTAAAAACCGTTTCTCCTTCCGGAATTTTAAAACGAACTACATATTTTTCACCATTTTCTATCCTTTTTTTAATCTCTTCTTTTGGCAAACCTAAGCAATGCCTATCATATTTTGGCGCCAATTTGTTTTTTTGTTGTTCCTTTCGCATTCTTTCAAGCCTTTCTCCGGAACAAAAACAATAATATGCCCTACCATCATCCAAAAGTTTTTGAATATATTTTTTATAAATAGACAATCTTTCAGATTGTATATACGGTCCATATTTCCCGGTTTCCGCAACATTGTCATTTTTATCAAGTTTAACGCCCTCATCTATGTTTATTCCCGCCCAATCCAGAGATTTGATTATCCTTTCAATAGCGCCCTCAACCAAGCGAGAACGATCCGTATCTTCTATTCTTAGAATGAATTTTCCATTATTTTTTCTTGCATACAAAAAACTTGACAAGGCCGTTCTAAGACCACCGATGTGCAATTCTCCCGTTGGAGACGGCGCAAATCTTGTTCTTACTTCCTTAAACCCCATATAACAATCAAATAATTTTTACTATTACATTATACAAAATTGAATCACTAAAGTCCAATAATGATTTTTAATACGTTTCTTTTCAATAAAATGCTCTCGTGATATAATCACTAAAAGTGTAATTTCTTATCAAATAAAATATGCGTCTTTCTTATTCAGCGTTAAATACTTACCAAACTTGCCCCTTAAAATATAAATTTCAGTATATAGATAAAATCAGAAAACCAAAATCAAAAGAAGCGGTTTTTGGAACATTAATTCATTCCACTCTTAATTTTATTCACACTCCGGGAATATTGTCTCCGAGCTTGGAGCAAGCTTTGGATTTTTTTTCCAAAAACTGGAATAGCGATGTATTTGACAAAGAGGTTGAGGAACGCGCCGCATTTTCTCAAGGAGTAGAAATCATTAAAAGATATTACAAAGACAATGATATTTCTAAAATAAATATAATAGCACTGGAAAGTCCTTTTCAAATAAAGATAGGCGAACACATTGCATCGGGAATTATAGATAGAATTGATCGCACGGAATACGGATATGAAATAATTGATTACAAAACTTCCAAAAAGATGCCCAGCCAACAAAAAGTTGATAATGACTTGCAATTAACTATTTATCTTAAAGCTTTTTTGGATCGTTATCCGGAAGAAAAAAAACGATTAAACAAAATAAAAGTAAGTTTATATTTTGTGAAACATGGCGTTAAGTTAAGTTCAATCAGAAATAAAAAACAACTGGATATACTTGAAGAAAATTTTTTGGAGGCGATAAGAAATATTGAAAACAGCTCTTTTAAACCAATTCTAAATCCTTTATGTGATTGGTGTG
>CAZRUH010000006.1:0-7415 GCA_964603325.1 uncultured Bdellovibrionales bacterium | reverse complement strand
TAAATTCAAAGAAAAAAGAAAAATAGACTCCGAAGAGATAAATAAGGACATTAAAGATTATATTCAGGCTCAAACGGACGCTAAAAGTTTGCGAATGAAGATTTCGGAACTACAAAAGAAAATTTCCGATTATATGGACCAAGAAGGTGTAGAAAGGGTTTTTTCGGAACAAGGTGTTATTACTCGCAATTTAAGACAAACCTTTTCTTATGATGAAAAAAAGTTAAAAGAAGTTTTGGAACCTCTCGGAAAATGGGAAGAAGTAAACAAGATTAATTTGACTCAATTAAAAAAAGTCCTCAGCACCTTGCCTTCAAAAATTAAACGCGATATTGAATCCACAAAAAAATTGGAACGAGAATCTAAGGGATTTAGCGTAAAGAAAAAATAAAAAATAAATTATATTTCTTATTTTAAATAATTAAAAAACACAAATCATAAGAAAAAAATATTTTTTCAACAGTATTCTTTATATACAAACTTCTCTACTTTTAATTTATAATACTTCCTTTAAACTTTTTCTTTTTTAAATATTTTTCAAGATTTTTCAAATTATCACCGCCTATTATGGCAACTTCCAGATTGTTTTTTTGCGCTAATTTGGAAGCGATTGGGTCAAATGGCGTATTCATTCCCGGATCCCATTTATTGCCGACCATTCTTCTGAAATCCTTCCAAGAAATATTTTTAATTTTTTTTGCATTATCAAATTTATTTGGATCTTTATCATACAAATAAGTAATGTTTGATAGATTGATTAATTTTTTAGCTCCAAATCTCTCCGCCAAAATAACAGCTACATAGTCAGTTGACCAACCCGGCCTCCACCCGGCCGCCACCATAATTTTTTCGCCTTTTGCAAAGTGTTTTTTCAAATTTTCCTTAGTGCGAGGATTTTTGTTTATTCTGGGATGCGCACAACATTTAAAAACGGTTTTTATAAAATGCGCATTCATTCTGGTAGCATGAATACCCAACCAATCCTTTTCCTCGTTATCAATTTTTCCAATTTTTCCCGCGGAATCTATATATCTTCTGGCAACCATACCTCCTCCGGTTACAATTACAAATTTAAAACCAACTTTAATTTGTTTTTTTATTACTTTCTTAAATTTTTTAATAAAGATAGTGTCTATTTTATCAGGAACAATTAAAGACCCTCCCAAAGAAATCACGATAATTTTATCTTCTATTTTTTTCATATTCTATTTTTTCCATTTTCCAAAAATCTAATTTTTGCTTTATTAAGTTTCTTGTATAATTTTCCAAAATTTTCTTTTTTATTGGTTTCAATGGCAATTCTCGCTTCACCCCAAATACCTTCGGATTCCGAGTAATGAAAATAAACAATGTTGTCATTTTTACCCAAACAATTAACAAACTCTTTTAAAGCACTTGGTCTTTGGGGAAAGAACACCGTCAGATGTTTTTTTAATCCTTTAAATTTTAAATATCGCTCTTTAATATCAGGTAATCTGTTGAAATCTAAATTTCCTCCACTCAGCACACATACAACAGTTTTATTTTTTAATTGTTTTTTGGGTATATCTCTTATTGCATTTATTGACAATGCTCCTGCCGGTTCCAATATTATTCCTTCTTCTTTTAATAATTTTAAAATTGTTGCGGATATTCTGTTTTCAGGGACAATAATTATATCATCAACTGTTTTTTTAACTATATCAAAAGTTAATTTGCCAACTTTCCTTACGGCCACACCGTCGGCAAAGGTATCAATTTTTGACAACTCTACCGGAGAGTTGTTTTTTATTGCCTC
Organism: uncultured Bdellovibrionales bacterium; assembly: GCA_964603325.1. Lineage (GTDB taxonomy): Bacteria > Patescibacteriota > Minisyncoccia > Moranbacterales > UBA9337 > LSNR01. The sequence continues at coordinate 5,638 of CAZRUH010000006.1, read as the reverse complement.
ACTCATACTTGCGCTACCGCTCGCTTCAACGCCTATTATCTTAATCTTGGGATTTATTTTTTTTATATAAGAGGCGATACCGCTTATTAGTCCACCTCCACCAATCGGAACAATTACTATATCCGGAACTTCTTTCAAATCGCTCATCTGTGCTAAAATTTCCAATCCGATAGTTGAGTTTCCGCTAATAACTTTCATATTATCAAATGGCGCTATATAATTCATTCCTTTTTCTCTTGAAAACTTTAATGCCTCTTTTTGAGCTTCATCAAAAACATCTCCTTCAAGAATTACCTTAACATACCTTCCTCCAAATTTCTTAGTTCTTTCTATTTTTTGCATAGGTGTCGTTTTTGGCATAAAAATATGCCCCGACACTTTAAAAATTTTACACGCCAAAGCAACTCCTTGAGCATGATTGCCGGCACTGGAACAAACAACACCCGCTTCTCTGTTTTTACCTAGTTTATTGATCGCATTAAAAGCTCCTCTAATTTTATACGATCTGACCAATTGCAAATCTTCTCTTTTTAAAAAAATTTTGCAACCATACTTTTTTGACAATCTACCTGAATATTCCAAAGGGGTTTCCTTTATTTCTTTAGAGAAAGATTCTTTGATTTTTTTTATCAAATCAATATTTATTTTTTTGCTATACATGATATTTCTATTTTAGCATTTAACGGCAGTTTGCAAACTTCAACCGTTTGTCTCGCCGGCTTGGGGTTACTTTTAAAATACTTTTCATAGATTTTATTTACCACTGAAAAATCATCAATATTAATTAGATAAATCTCCGTTTTTACAACATTGCTTAATTTTAATGACACTTCTTTTAAAATGTTTTTTATATTCTCTATAACCAATTTTGTTTGTTTGTCAACGGAATTATTTTCATCAAATGAATTATTTTTTGAATTAATGGCTATTTGTCCGGAAATAAACACAAACTCTCCCGTATCAATAGCTTGCGAATATGGCCCAACTGCTTTGGGAGCTTTTTTTGTTTTTATTTCAACATTTTTTTTAATTATATTCATATTATGAACAAAATCATTATTTTTTAAACTTATTACTGCTAACCAATAATGCGGAAGCAACGAAAATTGAAGAATATGTTCCAAAAGCAACGCCCACCAATAAAGCCACCGAAAAATATCTAATAGACTCTCCTCCAAATAAAATAATTGCCAGCAGAACCAAAATTACCGTTGCTGAAGTATTTATAGAACGAGCCAATGTTTCCGATATGGATTTATTTACAATTTCTTCAAAATCGTCTTTATAATTGGAACGAATAAGATTTTCTCTAATCCTATCATAAACAACAATGGTATCATTTACAGAATAACCGAGTATAGTTAATAACGCCGCCACAAAAGGAATTCCCACTTCAACTCCCATAAACTTTCCCAATAAAGAAAATACTCCCAAAGTGATGATTATATCATGTGCCAAAGCGATAATAGCGCCTATCCCATACTGCCAAGATTTTATAGGATAAGAAACTTTTCTAAATGCCCAAGCAATATATCCGGCTATACCAAAAATCGCCAATACTATCGCCCATAAAGCATTTTTTTTCAATTGATCCGAAATAGAAGCTCCCACAAAATCAACTCTGAGTTTTTCCACATTATCATTAAACTCTCCAAGCTTAGCCACTACTTTTTCGTTTAAATTCTCATCAGATGCAATATAACGCAAAATAATTTTGTTGTCATCAGAAGTTTGAACCATTAAATCATTTAGATTTAAATTTTTCAGCTTGCTTTTTATTTCATCACGAGATGGCGAATGAAAATCTTTAACGGCTTGTTCCGAATTTTCTTTTGGTGAAAATTTAATCTCCATCAAAGTTCCTCCTTTAAAATCAATCCCCAATCGCAACCCCCAAATTGATAAAAATACCATACTGGCGATTACCATAACTAACGAAAAACCATATGTATACTTTCTTTTTTGAATTATTCGCATATATTTTTGTAGTAATTATTGCTTAATTAGCCAACTTCTGTTTTTCAACCACTCACCCACGAAAAATTGCAATATTGTCTTAACAAGAACTATTGCCGTAAACATAGACAATACAACTCCTATTATTAGAGTTATTGCAAAACCCTTTATAAAACCGGTACCTATCCAAGCTAATATTAAAGAAGTAATTATTGTGGAATAATTTCCATCTCTAATACTGGGCCAAGCTCTCTGAAAACCTTCCTCAATAGCTGTTTCCAGTCTACTTCCATTCCTTATCTCTTCTTTTATTCTTTCAAAAATTAAAATATTCGCATCTATGGCCATTCCGATTGATAAAATAAAACCGGCAATTCCGGAGAGCGTCAAAGTAATCGGCCATGTTGACAAAGTCCCGGATAATTTAAAAACTGAAACCATCATAGCTGAATAAATCAATAACCCCAGAACCGCTACCAATCCCAAAAATCTGTAATACAAAATCATAAAAATTCCAACCAACACCAACCCTACCACTCCGGCTTTTAAACTTTTTTGTAAAGAAATTTTTCCCAAAGATGCTCCGACACTTTGCTGTGAAACAAGTTTTATCGGTACAGGTAAGGCACCTTCATTTAGTCTTCTTTTTAAATTTTTCGCTTCATCAATTGTAAAATTTCCGGTAATCACCGCTTCACCATTGGTAATTTCAGTTTGCACTATGGGAGCACTAATTAATTTTCCATCTAAATAAATAGCTATCGGTTTGCCAATATTGTTCTTTGTTATTTCCGCAAATTTCTTCGCTCCTTCAGAATCAAATTTTATGGAAACTTCCGGTTTTGAAAGACCTTGATTTGTAAAAACCACATCTGCGCTTTTCAAATTTTTTCCGGTCAAATCGGTTGATTTATATTTCCAATTATCACCAAAAATATTCGGTGTTTGTTTTACAAACAAAATATGTTGCGCGTGGACTTCTTTATTATCACCACTGCCTTTTTCTTCTATTTTCTTAATAATATGCCAACCATACTTACTTTCTACCAGGTCCGGCCAAACCTCCCCGTTTTTAAAATTATCATCAAACAAAACCTTATCTACCGCCTCTACAAATTGTCCTTTCTTGGCAAAACCCAAATCACCGGCATTATCTTTAGATCCGGGATCTTGACTGTTTTCTTTTGCCAGCTTAGAAAAATCAATATTTTTATCATTTTTGATTTTCTTCAATAAATCCTCAGCTTTCTTTTTATTGGAATCATTTACCGGTTTTAACATTTCTTCCAGTTTCTTTTTCTCCACATCTTGTTCTTGTAAAGTTTTTTCAATTTTAAATTCCAAAAAAGGAGTTTCTTTTATCAATTTTTTCAAATCGTCCGCATTTTTTGCACCCGGATATTCAACGGTTATTCTCGGATTTTTTCCGGGAATACTCTGAATCAACGCTTCACTGGTTCCAGTCATATTGACTTTTCTTTCCAAAACATCTTGAGCGGCTTGAAGGGCATCAGTTTTTTTGTCATCCGCTACTTTAGAAACATCAACCGCATATTCCAAACGATACCCCCCTTGCAAATCCAGCCCTAAATTTATTTTTGGTTTTTCCAGCGCTTTGTATAGTGGCGGAATAAACTTAACGGACTTTGGATAAGCTATCACGGTGCTAATCACAGCCAATAAAATTACTCCCGCAAATTGCCACCTTATTTTATCTTTTATACTCATACTAAAAATTGTTTAGTTATTTTACCGTTTTTAATCCACAACATTTTTTATACTTCTTTCCGCTTCCACATGGACAAGGATCATTTCTACCAACCTTTTCAGCATTAATTATCGGATGTTGTTTATAACCTTCTTCTTGCTTATTGGAAGATGCTTCATTCTGCATTTTTTTTAACTCTCCAAATTGCTCCACTTGTTCTCCTCCACTGAATTTCAATTTATCTTTTTCAATTTGCTCCGCCTCCAAATCTCTTTCCTCTGAAGAAATTAAGTTTACCTTAAAAACACTTCTAACTATATTGGAACGAATGTTGTCCATTAACATTGTAAACAGATTGAAGGCCTCTCTTTTGTATTCAACAAGCGGATCCCTCTGACCATAACCACGCAGACCTATACCCTGCCTCAAATATTCTATTTCATCCAAGTGATTCATCCATAAGACATCAATGGTTTGAAGCATTATCGCTCTCTCAATTTCTCTCATATTTTCCTCGCCAATTTCAGATTCTTTTTTTGAATAATGTTTTTTAAATTCTCCATACAAAAAATCTATCGCTCTACTCTTTTTTTCAATTTCTCCTTCGGTCTTGTCTTCGGAAATTTTTTGTAATTGTTTTTTTGCTTTTTCTTCCAATAAAGAAATCTTGTTTAACTCTCTCCACATTTTAATTGTATTCCATTTGTGATTCTCTAAATTACTATAAATGGAAACTATTTTTTCTATCTCTTCTTTAATCAATTTAAGAATTTTATTTTTTGTGTTTTCGTTTTTAAGTATTGACTTTCTTTTTTCATAAATTACCTCTCTCTGTTTATTCATTACATTATCATAATCCAAAACGTGCTTCCTGATATCAAAATTAAATCCTTCAATTTTTGATTGCGCAGATTCAATCGTTTTGGAAATAATTTTATTTTGAATTGGTTGATCTTCGGGAAGTTTTAACGTGTCCATCATATTCTTCATTCTGTCTCCACCAAAACGACGCATCAATTCATCCTCCAATGAAACATAAAACTGACTTATTCCCGGATCCCCTTGCCTTCCCGCTCTCCCTCTCAATTGATTATCAATTCTTCTCGCCTCGTGTCGCTCAGTCCCGATTATGTGCAATCCCCCCAATTCCTTAACACCCTTTCCCAATTTTATATCAGTTCCCCGCCCCGCCATATTGGTTGCTATGGTAATAGAACCCTTTTTTCCTGCGTTGGCAATAATGCTTGCCTCCTTTTCATGTTGCTTCGCATTTAAAACTTGATGCTGAATACCTTTTTTCTTTAATAATTCGCTTAAATATTCCGATTTTTCAATAGCGATAGTTCCTATCAAAATAGGCTGACCCTTTTTATGAATTTTTTCAATGTCTTTGGCAATCGCTTCAAACTTCCCTTTTTCGGTTTTGTATACAACATCGGGCAAATCTTTTCTTATAATTTGTTTATGAGTTGGTATTTCCACGACATCCAACTCATAAACCTTAGCAAATTCCTCAGCGCTGGTTAACGCCGTTCCTGTCATTCCGGACAATTTTTTATACATTTTGAAATAATTTTGAAAAGTAATTGTGGCAAGTGTTCTAGACTCTTTTTGAACGGCAACACCTTCTTTCGCCTCAATAGCCTGATGCAAACCCTCGCTATAACGACGACCTTCCATTAAGCGACCGGTAAAATCATCAACGATAATAACTTGTCCATCCTTTACAATATAATCTTTCTCTTTTTTAAATAAAACCTGGGCTTTCAATGATTGTTCCAAATGACGGACATATGCTATTTTACTCGGATCATACAAATTTTTTATATTTAAAAACTTTTCAACTTTAGATATGCCATCATCCGTCAAAGAAACATTTCTATCTTTTATATCAACTTTGTAATCCGCACCTTCTTTTAATCTGGGGACAATTTGCGCAAATTGTTGATATAACTTTGTTGATTCCGTATCCGG
>CAZRUH010000005.1:0-32383 GCA_964603325.1 uncultured Bdellovibrionales bacterium | reverse complement strand
CCAAAGGAAATGTTATTAATCCCAATGATATGGTAGAAAAATTTGGCGCTGATGCCACAAGAATGTATATGATGTTTGCTGGTCCATTAGAGGAAGATGTTATGTTTAAAGAAGAAGGAGTAAAAGGTGTCTATCGGTTTTTGGAAAAAGTTTGGAGAATATTTAATGAAAAAGAATTAGTAGAATGTGGGGCAGGAGAATGTGGAGACATCGCTAAAACTATTCCTCCTCTATGGCATAAAACTATTAAAGGAGTTACGGAAGATATAGAAAATTTAAGATTTAATACAGCGATTTCCAAATTGATGATATTTATAAATGAATGTTCTAAACATAAGACACTGCCAATGTCAGCAATGAAAGGATTTTTAATTTTATTATCTCCCTTTGCTCCGCATATTGCGGAAGAGTTATTTGCCTTATTGTCTAATAATACTCCTCATTTTATTGACAATGCAAATCCCCCAAGGAGTGGTAAAAAAACAATAAAAAGGAGTAATGTTAATTGCATTATAAAACATTGGAAAGATGATAAAGTTCTGATGCTTAATTGGGACAATTTAAATATGAAGTCTTTTGTCGTTGGTGGAATTAAAAAAGGAGAGACGCTAGAGCAAGCTGCCAAAAGGGAATTACAAGAAGAGACTGGCTATTATAATATAAAAACTATTAAATTACTCGGTGATAAGTTTATAACTGAATTTTATTCTAAACCAAGGGGTGTAAACAGAAAAGCTTTGGTGCAGGGCATATTTATAAAATTAGCAAACAATAAACAAGTTAAACAGCAATTGGAAGCACATGAAAAATTTAATTTAACTTGGTTAACTTTTGATGAGGTTGAAAAAGAAGTACGGAGCGAAGATTTAAAAATTTTATGGAATGAATTTTTAAAGTTGCAAAAAAATGACGTTTTAGAAAAAGAAGCTACAAAAAAAGAAGATTTCATTTTCAATCAATCCTGGCCGAAATATAATCCGAAAATGATTCAAGATGAATCTGTGGAAATGGTTATTCAAATTAATGGTAAAGTACGAGATAAAATGCAAGTATCAGCGGATATTTCCGAAGAAAAGGCCAAGGAAAAAGCTCTGCAGTCTGAAAAAATTAAGCAATATACCGATGGCAAAGAAATTAAAAAAGTGATTTTTGTGAAAGGAAGGTTAATAAGTATTGTGGTATAGGTTTCTGAAAAAAATGATATTAAAAAGGGGTGTTTCACTTCGTGAAACACCCCTCGGAAACTTTTGTTTCCTATCGACTTTTCAGTCGATAGATTATTTTCTTGGGTATATAAATAAAATAATACCCAAAAAAATAAATTAGCAAAAAAAATGCTCCGATAAAAAAAACGGAGCAAGAATTTCTCCAACAAAATTGGCGATAGCAAGGCATCTTGCCTCGCCAAGAAATTCAATCGCCGAATTGCCAAAAATGGTGACGGCGATTAAAATAAAAATTGCAATTTTTATTTTTTGTTTTTCTCCAGTTCTCATTTTCTCATTCTTTCTCCTTTTTTAACTTTTTAATTTTTTATACCAAAAAATGAATAAATGCTATAATAAGCTATAGATTATTCACTTTTTTGATTAAATCTTTTAAAGAACTATCCTAATATGGGAAAAAGTCAAGATGACAGAACAGTTTTAATAGATAAATTAATATCATCACAATCTCAACGAATAAAACACCTGAGAATTGCTATTGTGCACGATTTTTTAATTCAGCGTGGAGGTGCGGAAAAGGTTCTGGAAACTTTATGTGAAATGTTTCCGGATGCACCAATTTATACTTTGATTTATGACAAAGAAAAAATGCGAGGGAAGTTTTCTGACAAAATAATAAGAACTTCTTTTCTGCAAAAATTTCCAAAGATTTTAAAAATAAGATATCGTCGGTTGTTGTTGCCATTTATGCCGGTGGCTATAGAGATGTTTGATTTAAGAGAATTTGATTTAATTATTTCTTCTTCCGGAGCATGGAGTAAGGGAGTTGTGACTAGACTTAATACAAAGCATATTTCTTATATTCATTCGCCAATAAGGTTTTTGTGGGATTATAATGAAAAATATTTGAAAGATAATAATAAAAAAATTGGATTATGCAAGAGGATGTTTTTAACTTATTTACGATTATGGGATTATCAAGCAACACAACGACCGGATGTTTTGATCGCTAATTCTAGATACACACAGGAACGAATTAAAAAATATTACAGGCGCGAAAGTAATGTGATTTATCCGGGAGTTTCTGTTAAAAATAAACAAGAGAAAAATAAAAAGAGAAAAGATAGAAATTATTTTTTAGTGGTCTCTCGTTTATCGGCATATAAAAAAATTAATCTTGTAGTAGAAGCTTTTAATAAATTAGAATTGCCGTTGATTGTGATTGGTGAAGGAGAGCAAAAGAAATATTTACAAAAAATTTCCAAAAAGAATATAAAAATTCTGGGATGGAAAAATGATGATGAATTACGGAAGTATTATGAAAATGCCAGGGCTTTCATATTTCCGACAATAGATGATTTTGGGATGACAATGATAGAGGCTATGAATTATGGCATTCCCGTTGTGGCAATTAATAGGGGTGGCGCTAAAGAAATAGTAAAGAGGGGGGTAACCGGAGAATTATTTGACGCTCAAACAACAGAAGTGCTTGCGGATGGAGTTAGAAGATTTATAAACAATGAAAAAAAATACAACAAGAAAAAAATCCAAGAATATGCAAAGGAATTTAGTGTTGAAAAATTTAAAAAAGAACTGAAAAAAAACATTGACAAATTGTATGATTATCGGTCATAAAAAACAAATCAGAATATTAAACAATATTTTAGCTTCTAAGAATATTCCGCAAACATATTTTTTTTCAGGCCCTAAAGGGGTCGGAAAGTTGTTTGTTGCTAAATTATTTGCCAATTCTTTAATAAATGAATATGAAGAAATTATTGACTACAATGACAAGAACAACTCCTTATTGAATTTAAGTGTTTTAAATTTGGAGTCTAATAAAAATATTATTGAAAAGAATAAAGCAACGGTTGGAGTGGGAGATGTTCGCAAAGAATGCAATAAGTTGAGTTTGTTTCCGACAAGGGGAAAATTCCGGGTATTAATTATTGATGATGCAGAGAAACTAAACATTTCTTCTCAAAATACATTATTAAAAACACTGGAAGAGCCTAATGAAACATCAATAATAATTTTAGTTGCCAGTGAAGAGGAGGGTATCTTAAAAACAATTTTATCCAGATGTCAAAGAATACAATTTGATTTGGTAAGTTTTGAGGAAATGAGATATGCTTTTGCAAACAGTTTATCATCCGAAGAATTGGATAAGGCAATAGTTTATTCAATGGGAAGACCGAAAAATATTCTAAAAATTTTAGAGAAAAAAAGCGATACGGAAAAAAGAGATTTTGAAATTAAAGAATTAAAAAAAATTATTGTTTCAAATAATTTTGAAAAGTTTGAGTTGGCAGAAAAATATTCCAAAAATTTTTCAGAAACCTCAGATTTGCTGGAGTTTTGGATATGGTTTTTAAGAATTCAAGCATATAGACAAATGAATGATGATAACAAGAAGTGGGAGAGATATTATTATCTAATAGAGAAAATTGATCAGACTTTGCAAAAAATAAAAACAACTCAAAATTTAAACAAAAAACTAATTTTGGAAAACTTATTTTTAAATCTATGATACCCAACAAAAAGATAAATCATTGGGCCAATATTAAAAAAAATAAAAAGAAGCATTCAAAAAAATATTTTTCAAAGATGCTTTCTTTGTTGCTAAGTTTGGTCTTTCTTTTTGTGTTTATATATTCTTTTATATTTTCAGATTTTTTGGTAATTAACGACATTTCTGTTAATGGAAGTGATGAAACTTTATCCAAAAAAATAAAAAACACAATAAATGAGGATATTTCCGGAGAATATTTTAATTTTATTTCCAAGAATAATATCTTGCTCTTTAATAAACGAAACAAAGAACAAGATTTGAAAAATGAATTCAAAGAAATTGAACAAATTAAAATAAAAAAACAATTTCCCAATAAACTTAAAGTAAGTGTTGTTGAAAGAAATAATATTTTGATTGTTTGTTCTAATGGAGATTGCTTTTTTATTAATCAAAAGGGAGTCGCTTATTCTAGGGTGGATTCAAATTTAAATAATGTTGGCAGAAATAAAGTTATTAGGTTAATTGATGAAAGTAAGCAATCAATTAAAAAAGGAGATAAAATTTTGTCTGCAAATTTTGTATTTTTTTTAACAAACATATCAAAGGTTTTTAATGATTATTTGGGAATAAAGTTGCGTGATGATTATAGAACAAATTCTTGCGTATCGGAAGAAATTATTGCGCAAACAAAAAATGGATGGGATATTTTGCTAAGCGCGAAAATTCCTCCTGAAAAGTCCGCGCAAACATTAAAGGTGGTTTTAGACAAACAAATTACATTAAAAGAATTTAATCAATTGGAATATATTGATTTGCGTTTGGAAAATAAGGCATTTTACCGTCTTAAAGGAGCTGCTGTTGAAGAAGAAAAGAAAATAGCCAATGAAGAAAATAACGACTTCGAAAAAAAGGAATAATGGCGAAACGAAATAATTCGCAGTTTTTTATTTTATGTTATAGATTAAAATGGATGTTCCCACTTGATAACTCGGATTGTATTTTGTAATCCATCTCCATGACTCATTATCAGGTTTTCGTGGCTTTCCGTTTGGCTTCATTCTTGTATCATAAACGCTACCTTGTAAAAAATTTGTAGATATCGCATACCATCCTTTTTCAATAGGTCGTTTACTGTCCCACCATTGGATATATTTATCACCCAAATAATATTGTGGATTTCCTCCGCCAAAATAGTCAACTCTAATCTTGTTTATTTCGGGGTGTCTATCAAGGAACTTCTTCAATCTTTTTAAATCTTGACCCCAATCAGCATTGGAATCGGTTACATAATGGTAGCCGTTTTTTGGACCACCGGCGAATTCATTAAAGTATGACAGATAATAAGGATAATTAACTATTGGTTCAATCATTAGCCATATTAACAGAAAAGTAAATATATATTTAGGAAAAAATGATTTTTCTTTTGGCAACAATTTAAAGAAGTCAAATATTTTTTTAGCGACTAAAATATACAAGAACGGAAGGATGGGAAACAAGTGTCTAAATCCAATATTTAAATTTCCCGCAATACTTAGATAAGCATACAAAACAATAAAACCGAACATCGCGTAGTAAGTAACACTTGTTCTTAGCCACAAAACAAAGCGATTTAAATTTTTGTGAAAATCGTAATCTTTTATTTTTTTGAATGAGCAAAAAATTTGCCAAAGTGTAAATATTAAAGCAAGTAAAGAAAGAATAAGAAAAGGGATGGTTTCTTTTAGCGCAAAAACTGTTGGAAAATAAGCGACAAAAGCATTATCGGAAACTTCTCCCATAAAATAAGCTCCATTTCCTCCGGCCACTCGCTTAAAAACCATTCCCACTCCAAGCAGATACTCTGCTAACGGGCGAGTTAAGTTGTTTTTGTTTAGTGTCAACATAACTTGTCTGGTAGCTTGATTTTTGATATTTAAATCATTTGGTGAAAAATAGAAATCGGCGGTTTTTTGAAAATTTTCAGTGGGCATTTTATAGGTATTGGGAATATAATAAAGCCAAACAATTGCCACAGACAAAAGGAATGCCACAACTCCTTTAAATAAATAGTTAAACCAATTTTTAATTTTACTTGAATGAGTTTTGCTAACGAGAGGGTAGAATATTAAAATTAAGCCAAATACGGGAAACGCTGTAATGGATGAAAACTTTGCTAACTGCAACAAACCCAAAAATATACCTCCAATAAGAGCGTTTTTCCATGTTGGTTTTTTGATGAATTTCAAAAAATAATAAAAGGAAAAAGTAAAAAATGCCGCAATTCCCAAATCTGTTGTTACATAATGATTATGGCCCAAAATATTTGGATCAAAAGAATAAAAAACAAATGCTAATAATCCGGCGAGTGTCCCGGCCATTTCTTTTGTCCATTTAAAAATGAATAATCCAAATATCAAAGATAACAGAATTATCGGTATTCTTGCCCAAAAAATAATGCGATCCGGGTTATTTCCCGCTTCCCAGAGTAAATGCCTGCCGGCAGCCCATTGCCCATTTACTTTTTCGGTCCAAAATTTTTGAGAAGTATCAAAATTTAAATTCATAAAAAGCAGAGGAATGCCCGCCAGATTTTTTATTAACGGAGGGTGTTCCGGATTCAGACGCATATCATGCTGAGTTAGGTATGAATATCCTGCCGGAATATGTGCAACTTCATCAAAAGTAATAGTATCATTATTGGCATTTAAAACAGAAACAGTTAAAAACACAATTGATATTGTGGCTATAAGCAATCTATATTTTTGTTTTAAAAATTTTTTCATATGTTTAAAATTATTTTTGAACCGTCCAAATAGTTTGCGGTTGCTCATTGATTACTTTTTTAAATTTTTTAAATTTTAAATTTGGATAAGTATTAATAAGTTTATCTACAATCCATTTTTGATTATCGGTTAAAATAAATATATAACCGTCTGAAAACGATTTTGGCAACTTGGAGGTAATGTGATTTAAGTTATCCGGATGTATTCTGTAGGTGTTTGGCATTTTATAGTTAAACAGTTTTATCGGAATAATTTGCATATTTCCGGCTATGATAATTTTCTTTTTATTTTTTGGTAAAGTTTTTAAATAATCGGAAACATTCATCAAACTTGATTCAAAAGCGATCGCTTGATGCTTGTTTTTCGCCCAAAAATAGTGATATTTTATAATATTGCTGACTCCGATAAACAATAAAATTATAAATATGGATGATATGACAATAGATCTAAATCCATGTTGATTTTTAAGATTGTCAATTTTTCCAAAAGTCCAAAGAAAAGGAATAGCTACAATCATATAGGTTGGCGGAAGTGTTCCTATGGCGCGAAGAGCGTGAGGCAAGCCCTCGGCGCTTAAAAATTCCGGAGATAGCATTCCAAAAAACCAAGCCAAAAGAAAGCTGTAAACATAAAATTTGCGATCTCTTATATTATGTTTAAATCTCAAAAATAACAAATGAAACCATTTTGATATTATATATATTAAGCCAATCAAAAACGCCACTCCCAATAGTGGATTAAGAATTGGATATGGGGGGTAGTTATGTCTCCAATTTTGATCACCCCAAAAAGAATACTTAACTAGACTTAATCCTAAACTTTTTCCGGCTGTTTTTAAAAAATGTCCGTGATTCATAGCCGAAGAGAAAATGGAAATTTCTCCGGAACGAGAAGTTAAATGCTCGGGGTGGTGATAAAAATCCAAGAGCATCGGGGACATTGAAATTATTGAAAATATTATAAAAAACAAACCGGGTAACCAATAATCTTTTAAAAAATTTTTCTTGGTTATCCAAAGGGCCACGAATAAGATAAATAAAATCGCCGGCGCAATACGAAAGGCAATATAGGTATGTAATCCCACACCGAAAATAAAGCCCGATAAAGAAAAATAAAAGAATTGTTTTATTTTTTCAAGTTTAAAAGACTTATTATTTCTGATTCCGCGAAAAAGAAAATAAAAGGAGAAAGTTAAAATGGTGGGAAGCATAATTGCGCGAAATGCGATACGAGAAAAATTTATTGACCAAAAAGATGTGGCGATAAAAAATGCCACAAGAAGTCCCGCCCTATGACTGCGAAACAGTTCTTTAGTAAGAAAATAACTTCCCAAAACAGATAGGGAGCCGAAAACTATGGAGGGAAATTTTAATCCCAATATACTTATTCCAAACAAATGATAGGATAGCGCTATTAAATTCATAAACAATCCCTCTCGTCCGTTGTTGTCGGTGTAGAACCATTTATAATTTCCGGAATAGAAAGTTTTTAAGGCGTCTATGCCATTAACCGCTTCATCAGGATAGACTCCGCTCGGAACAAAATTGATATTGTACAAACGCACAAAAACAGCCAAGACAAATATCAGTATAAGAGGAATTATTTTTCCTATGGTTTTTGTTTTCATTTTTTGTTATTTTTTAATTTTAAAAATCATTACCGATTATAATAATAACACTTTTTGTCTAATTGATAAAGTTGTGGTATAATTTGAAAATCAAAAGGAATACTTTTAATTATAAAATTATGGCGAAAAAAGAAAACGGACAACAAATTAAAGATTTGGATGAAAAAGAAATACTTGGAGTGAAGAACAAACAAGAAAATAAACAAGAGGAAAAGAAGAGTCCCGCACTTTGGATAGAGGAGCTGTTTGCGGATAATGAATATTTTTTTAAAAAGGCGGTCGGAAGTTATAGGAAAGATCCTCAACAGAGAGCTTTAAAAAGTTTCAAAAAATTACAAGAAATAGTTATAAATCTGTCCGGTGAAGAAGAAATTTCATTAGAAAAGTTTAAGAAAAAAGTAAACAGTGCGCTCGGAAAACTAAAAAGCATAGATAATTTTACCGTTTCAGAAGGATTCAAAAATAGTGTTAGAGAAGTTTTTTTTAATGTTGGCGCAAAAAAAGAAAAGGATGATGGAGAAGTTAAAGAATTATCTGCAAAAGATATTGACGGCGAGAGATCAAAAATAGAGAATGCGCAATTGCAAGAAGCCAGAAAGTTTGCCAAAGAAGGTCGAGTTTTGTATACAAACAAGGGAACAATTATAGTTGAAAAATATATTGTTAGTGAGGATGGTGTTAGAGTTGTTTTTTATGATGACAAGGGAAATAAGCAAGACAAGTCTTTCAAAAAATTTAGCAATGAATACACTATAAATGGAAGACACAAAAATTATAAAAATAAAATCAAAGCTGATATTAATCATATAATTTTTTGGTACCGAAAAGGTTTATCATCAATTGAAGATATAGCCAAAAAAGAAATCAGAGATAGATACAAAGAGAGGTTGGATGAAGTGGTGAAAGGATTGGAAAACATTAAAAAAGAGGAAATAACACCTGATGTTTTTTATAAAGTCAAGGTGAAAAGAAAAGATATTGATTTTATTGTGAGAGATATTGATGTTATTGCCGAAAGAAATAGAAAGGCAAAAAGAAAAAGAAAAGAAGGTTTTTTTGGGGTTTATGGAGAAAAGGGAGAAAAGTATATTTTAAAAAGAGAAATTGATGGTAAAGAGGTAGTTTCAGAAGAGTTTACTTTGCTTAATTATTTGGTGAAAAACAATGAGGAGGATGATAAAGTTCTTATATCAATAAACGGAGAGAGGAAAAAAATTACCGTTTCCGAGTTTAAAGAATTGGTTAATAAAAAAGGATTTGTAAGAAGATTATATGTTGAGGGTAAACCAAAAAAAATAAAAGCGGTTAAAAAGGGAGAAGGAAGTGTAAAGAAAATGAAAACTGAAGATGGAAGCGCGAATAATATTATTGATGAGGAGAGCAATCCAAGTAAAGAAGTGGGAATGGAGGGAAAAAATAAAAAAGAAAAAGAAAAAGAAATAATATCTCCGGGAGGAGCTGATGGGCGAGATGCAAAAAGAAGTATTCAAAAGGAGCGAAAACCGGTCGCAAACAAGGACGATGCGGAAATAACAGAACGGAGGAATATTAAAGCAGTTGATAATGAGTTGGAAAAAAAATTAAACAGTATCATTGAAAACAATCCTGAAGTTAAAGATATTATCACGGGAAAAATGTCAGTGTCAAAAAATTTACAGGAAGCATATAACAAAGCGAAATTAAAAGACAGGGTTTTGATGTTGCTTGGAGAACAATCAAATCAAGCAAGAAAAAAATATTTGGAAAAGGACTATCAAATGGATAGAAGACTCGGCGGGATTAGACGCTTTTTTGGCAAAACATTTAAAATGGATGGCTTTGAAAAAGAATTGGAATTTTACAAAAAAGATTATGAAAAGGCCAGAGAGAATTATAAAAAGGCAATTTTAGAGTTGGAAGCCGTCAAAGACAGAGAGGATGCGGAGATTTTGGCATACGAGTTTCAAGTGTATGAACAATTAAGATGGCGTAATGACAGACTTGATATAGCTATGGAGAATAATCCCGAGTATGAAGTTTTTAAAAAGTTTATACTCGGAGCGGTGGATAGATATAGAAAAATGAGAAAATGGCCGGGAGACAAAATATCGGAATTGTTTGGCTTTAAGGGTTTAACTAAGGGGGTTGGAATTGTTTCAGGGATGTTAATTACGGGCAAGATGTTGAAGGAATTTGGGATGATTGGAAATCCCGCATTTAAGGTTTTTTCGGTGGCTGTTTCCGCTGTCGGATATAAACAATTTTTGGAAGTTATGGCGGAGAAAAAAAGAATGAGTCAAGATGAGAAAGAAATCAAGAAAGTTCTTAGATCTTATGGTGCCACTTTTGAATCCGGAAAAAATATAGATGAGTTGGATAGATGGTTAACACAAAAAAATGAAGAACTGAGTGAAAGAATACAGAATGAGAAATATTGGCGAAATTGGCGAACGATTATGGCCGGTGGGATGGCTTTGGGAACTTTTGTTGGCGCTGACCTATTGAGCAAATATTTTAAAGGCGATAATTATCATATTCAGCAACAAGATCATCAACTTGGTAATGTGCAAAATGAAACCCATGGAAGCGTTAATGATGAGAAAATAAAAAAGTTAATGGATAATTATTATCGCAAAGATGAAATTATTCCCAATCATAATCATGGTGGTGATTATGAACATATTGAAAATACTTCCAACAAAGATGATATATTGGAACCAAGACCTTTGGGCGATGAGAACTTGAGTGATACGCATAGTGTTGAACATAATGTGCAAGAAAATGTTAAAGTGGTTAATTCCGCCGATGTTAAGGAGAATATCCAAACAAATGATCGCACTGAGGCAATATCCGGAAAAGAAATTAAAAAAGAGATACTTAATCCAAATTTAATCGCCCATAGAAATATAACCGGATCGGAATTAAAAATTGCTTATGGATTAGGTTTTACGCCCGCTCAATATGCTCGTTTAAATGATGTTCCCGTTGCCAATATTACCGATATAAGAATTAAAAGATTGTGGGGAATGTTCGGTGAAAAAGCGCTGGATCCTTCAAAGATTACTTTGGGGGAATTTTTTCGTCAAATTGACTTTGATAAATTGCCAAAAAATATGAGTTTGGCTGAAATGTCGGGAGAGGATTATATTGATTATTTGGCAAGTGTTATAAATTATGAAGCCAGAGATTTAAAAAGTGAATTGGCAGGCTTTAATGTACATAAATGGAATGAAATGAAAAACCATTTGGCAACATCGGAATTAAATGAGAATTTTAGAGAATTCTATTCAGAAATGTCAAAGAAGTTTTCATTATTTGCCAAACCGGGAGAAAATGTTGATAAGTGGTTGTTAAGATTAACAAAATTTGCTTACGACAGAGGATTGCTGGATGAAGTAAAAAAAGATTTAAACGATATCGTTTCTAAGAAATAATTTTAAAACAAAAATATGAATAAAAAAAATGAAAGCAATATAACAACAAAAATATTAAATGAACTTGGATTGGATAAATTGCCCGAAGATAAACGAGATGATGTTTTGGCAAAAATTGGAGAACTGCTTTTAAAAAAAATTTTTGTTGAAACCATAGATAAATTGGATAATAAAAATGCCGAGGAATTTAGATTTATGTTGGAAAGCGAGGCAAGCGCTGAGGATATTGAAAGTTTTTTGAATACCAAAATTGATAATTATAATGCTGTGGTGGAAAAAATCGTTGAAGACTTAAAAAAAGAGCTAAGGGAAGCAATTTAAAGACTTAATTTTAAAAATATGTCTGATGAAAAAACAATAATTCAAAGTAGTGAGAGTGCAAAAATTGGAGAAAAAAAGTTAGTTTCAGAAAAAAAAGAGAATAATGGTAAATCTAAGAAAAAAATATTAGAAAAGGAGAGTGAGCGCTTTGACGAGGTTGCAATTGCTGAAAAAGAGTCTGCCTATCACAGAATATTGGGCAAGATTAAAAAAACAGCCGGCAAATCAAATCAAGATGAAGAATCAATAGTGATGGATGCTAAGAAAATATCCAAACAAGTAGATGCAGAAAGTCAAATTAACAGCTTAGTGGACTTGGCAACAAACAAAAGTGTGGTTTATGCTATCAAAGTTGCCAAGCATCTAGATGATAATTATGTTCTAGATAGATTACACGACAGTCTTTTAGTGGATAAATTGCGAAAAATGTTAATAGAAAAAGGATTAATAAAAGAATATTAGTTTTTTTATGGAGGAAGTATTGAAAGTTTTTATCAATTGGTCGCTTGTATTTTTTGGGACGCTATCTTTGGTGAGTGGCTTGTTTTTGTTGTTGCGAAGTTTTTTGAAATTTCGCGCCCAAATAAACTATTCTTTGAATATGGACTTGGAAATTATCAAGGTAACAAAAATAAGTGGTGATGAGGTGACGAATGTTTCCAAAGAAGGGGGCGATTGGAAAGATGAAGTTGGCGCAATGGAGCAATTGTTAACGACTTTAGCAAAACTTAAAAGAAAAAACAATTGGTTTCTGAGTATTTTCTATAATGCTCCCTATATATCTTTTGAAATAGCAAATCCGTCCAACAGTGAAGAGATATTCTTTTTTGTCGCTATTGCCAAAAAATTCAGAGAAAGCATAGAAAAGCAAATTCACAGTTTTTTCCCAAATGCTTCCATAGAAAAAGTTTCCGATTATTCTATTTTTTCTCCGAAAAGTTTTACGGCAACAGCTGTTTTGGAATTAAAGAATAAGTATGCTTTACCGTTAAAAACTTACGAAGATATGAAGGTGGATCCTCTTAATGAAATAACCAATTCTTTAAGTAAATTTAAAACGGAAAAGGAGGGCGCGGCCGTTCAATTGGTCATTGTACCCGCAAAAAACAGGTGGAAAAAATTGGGTCATTCAATTGCTCATAAAATGCAACAGGGCAAACAACTGAAAGATGTTCATTCCAATTCTTTTGCAAAAAGTTTTGTAAAGGGATTTTTTGGAGCAATCAATGAAATAGTATCTATTTTATTTGGTTCAAGTAAAAGTGGTGGTGAGGAGTTTCCGGTAGATAATGAAAATATTGTGCAATTAACGCCTGAAGAGCAAGAATTGGTTAAAAGCATTGAAGATAAGGCAAATAAAACCGGTTTTTATACAAATATTAGGCTATTGGCATCTGCTGATACGCAAGAAAGGGCGGAAGAAATTTTATCACAAATGGAAAATTCATTTTCTCAGTTTGAAAATTCAGAGATAAATTACTTTCAGGTGAAGAAAAGAACAAAAGAAAAAGAAGTTTCATTTAATTATATTTTTAGAAATTTTGAAAAGGAAAACAGTGTAATTTTGAGCACAGCGGAAATAGCAAGTATTTTTCATTTTCCGATTTCTACTACGGAAACTCCGAAAATAAAATGGTTAAAGTCCGGATCAGCACCCCCACCGGTTGATATTCCCGAAGAAGGAATTTTACTTGGTTACAATAATTATCGCGGAGTAAATACGGAAATAAGAATTTCCGATAATGACAGAAGGAGGCATCTTTATACGATTGGACAAACCGGCACAGGTAAATCCACCTTTTTGCAGGAAATGGCAAAGCAAGATGTGCGTAACGGTAAAGGAGTTTGTTTCATTGATCCTCATGGTGACGCGGTAGAAGATATTTTAACAGCCGTTCCCAAAGAACGAGCGGAAGATGTTATAATATTTGATCCTTCTGATACGGAACGACCGTTGGGACTAAATATGTTAGAATATGAAAAACCGGAAGAAAAAAGTTTTGTGATTAATGAAATGATTAGTATTTTTGACAAACTCTATGATTTAAAACAAACGGGAGGTCCAATGTTTGAGCAGTATGCGAGGAATGCAATGCTTTTGGCAATGGAACATCCGGAGTCAGGGTCAACGTTAATGGAAATACCAAAAGTTTTGGCCGATGAGGATTTTAGAAGAATGAAATTAAAACATTGTAACAATCCCGTTGTTAAAGATTTTTGGATTAAAGAAGCTGAAAAAGCGGGAGGAGAAGCGGCTTTGGCCAATATGGTTCCTTATATTACTTCAAAATTAACAACTTTTATTTCCAATGATATGATGCGTTCCATAATTGCTCAGCAAAAAAGCACTCTTAATTTTAGAAAAATTATGGATGAAAAGAAAATTTTGCTTATAAATTTATCTAAAGGTAAAATAGGGGAAATAAACAGCCATCTCTTGGGAATGGTTATGGTTGGAAAAATATTAATGGCATCATTGTCCAGGGTAAATATTCCTGAAGAAAAAAGAGAAGATTATTATCTGTATATTGATGAATTTCAAAATGTAACCACAGATTCAATATCGCAAATTCTTTCCGAGGCCAGAAAATATAAGTTAAATTTAATTATTGCGCATCAGTTTATCGGTCAATTAAGTGAGGAAATTTCCAAAGCGGTTTTCGGCAATGTGGGATCATTGTGCGCGTTTAGAGTTGGTCCGGAAGATGCGGAGTTTTTAGAAAAACAATTTGAGCCGATATTTAAGGCAACGGACTTGGTTAATGTTGATAATTATAACGGATTTGTTAAATTGTTGATAAATAATGAGACTACCAAGCCTTTTAACATAAAAACATATCCGCCAAGTGATGGAAACCCTGAAATAGTCAAATATTTAAAAGAGATTTCTCGTTTGAAGTATGGGAGAGATGTTGCTATAGTAAATAAGGAGATAATGGAAAGGGCAAGGTTTAAAGAAATAATTTAATTTAATAATCGGTTTTTAAAAAATGAAAAAAATAGTTTCAGTAATAATAATTGTTTTTTTCTTGGCAATTGTTTTTGGAAACAATGTTTCCATAGCGCAACAATATGTTCCAATGGAGGCAATACCGGGAAGTGGCGGAGTAGAAAATATTTCTAGTTTTCCAGCATATGTTCAGGCAATATATAAATTTGCCATTTGGTCGGTGGGAATAGCCGCATTACTAATGATTTCCATGGGTGGTTTTATGTATATCACTGCAGCCGGGAATAATTCTCAAATGGAAAGTGCTAAAAAAGTTATTTCCGACGCTTTGTTTGGGCTGGTTGCTGTTATGGTGGCGGCAATGATTTTGTATAAGATTAATCCGGATTTAATAAATATAAATTTGGATAGTTTTAATTATTTTCAAAATCCGGCGCAAAGTCAACAAACTGTAAACCCCGGCGGTGGACAGTTTGGAGGGCAAGGTTCCGGTGGTGGTTGGTAAATAATTAAGTAAAATGGTTTTAAATTTTAAATAAAATGAATGAAGTAATTTGCATTGGATCATCGTCAAAAGATATTTTTTTCCCGGTTGCCGGAGGAAAAATTTTAAACACCCCTGAGGAATTAACTTCTCAGAAAAAGTTAGCGTTTGAATTGGGGGCGAAGTTTCAAGCGGATAATATTTATGAGGTTCCCGGTGGTTGCGCGGCTATTGTTAATCAGGGGCTTTCAAGATTAAAAATAAAAACGGCTTGTTATACAAAAATTGGAAATGATCATACCGGGAAATGGATAAGGAAAGAATTAAAAAAGGAAGGTGTTGATGTAAGATTTTTGCAAGTTGATAGAAGTTGTCGGAGCGATTTATCTGCCATAATAGTAGACAGGAAAAATAAAGAACATCTGATATTTTTTAATAGGGATGCCAATAAAAATTTGGAGTTAAATCGCAGAGTATTGAAAAGAACAAAAAAATTGTTTGTGAGCGCTTTAAATGGTGATTGGGAAAATCATTTTGATGTGCTTTTGGAAATTTCTCAAAGCAATAATATTGGCGTTTATTTTAATCCCGGACAACGAAATATAAAAGATAATCCCGCGAAAATATTTGAAATGATTAAAAAAACAGAAATTCTGATTTTAAATAAAGATGAAGCTATAGAAATTTTACAAAATAATGAAATTGAGAAAAATCCTGATAATTTAAACAATGAAGTGTTTTTAGTAAAATGCTTAAACGATATGGGTGCGCGTATAGTGGCATTAACTGATGGAGATAGAGGCGCTTGGTTGTTTGATGGTAAAAATGTTTTCAAAGCGAAATCAAAAGCGGATAAGATTGTTGACACATTGGGTGCCGGAGATTCTTTTTCAAGTGGTTTTTTGGCAGGCATTTTAAGTGGTGAAAGCATTGATAATTCTTTAAGGTGGGGAATTTCCAACAGTTTAAGTGTAATACGACATTATGGAGCCAAGCGGGGATTATTGGATAAAAAAAGTATTTTAGAGAAATTTTCAAAAGTTAAGTTGGAAAAATTGAATTAATTTTTAATAAAAACTATGAATTTTATTTCAAAAATTTTTTCCGGGCAAAAAAAACCTAAGTTGATCCTAGCGTTAGATATTGGGACGGAAGTGGTAAAAGCTTTGGTTGTTAAAATTGATGATGAAAATAAAAAAGGTGTGGTGATTGGTGTTGGAAAAGTTAGACAAAAATTTGGTAATATGCAAAGTGGAGCGGTTTCGGATATTTCCGGAGTTATTGAGGTTGCCAAAGAAGCGATAAATATTGCTAAAAACAAGGCGGGAGTTAGAAAAATAAAATATGCAATTGTCGGAATTGCCGGAGAATTAGTTAAGGGAACGACAACCACGGTTCATTATGAAAGAGTAAATTCCGATGTAAAAATAGGAATGTCGGAATTGAAAGATATTATTCAAAAAGTTCAACAAAAAGCTTATGAAAGGATACAAAAACAAATCGCATGGGAAACAAATCAAAGTAATATTGATATAAAATTGATAAATGCCGCCATTTCCAGTGTTAAAATTGATGGGTATAGAATAAGCAATCCTTTGGGATTTCAAGGTCACAATGTGTCCATTAGTGTTTTTAATGCTTACGCCCCAACAATTCATCTGGGGGCAATTGAAACAATAGTTAATGAATTGGGCATTGGATTGGTAAATATTGCAGCTGAGCCTTATGCGGTAGCGCGATTGGTTGATTTTGAAGGTGATTTAAATTTTAATGCAGTGTTTATTGATGTTGGTGGAGGAACTACCGATATTGCCGTAGTTAGAAATGGCGGATTGGAAGGTACAAAAATGTTTGCTTTGGGGGGTAGAGCTTTTACCAAAAAATTATCTCAAGAATTTAATATTGAATTGGAAAAATCGGAACAAATAAAATTGAATTATTCTTTGGGGAAATTAAACAAATTTGATACGCAAAAAATAGAAAAAATGTTTGAAGAAGATTGCCGTATTTGGCTAAGTGGAGTAGAATTAGCATTGTCAGAATTTTCGCAAAATGATATTTTGCCGACAAGAATATTGATGTGTGGCGGAGGATCCGGCTTGCCGGGCATAAAAAAAGTTTTACTTTCTCCGGGATGGGCGGAAAGGTTGTCATTTGTTGATCAGCCGAAGGTTATCTTTTTGCGACCACAAGATGCGGCGCATATTATTGATGAGACCGGTGAATTGGTAAGCACTCAGGATGTTACTCCCATAGGATTGGCAAGTTTGGTTTTGGAATTATCCGGCGAAGAAAAGGTTTTAATGACTATTTTAAAAAGAGCTATGAATAAAGTAGATTATAAATAAAAATTAAAATTGTAGAAAAATATGATTAAAGTAGCAATTAACGGGTTCGGTCGCATCGGTCGGCCGTCATTTAAAATAATTTTAGAGAGAAATGATTTGGAGGTGGTGGCAATCAATGACCTTTCTTCGACAGAAGATTTGGCGTATCTTTTAAAATATGATTCTGCCTATGGGGTTTATGGCAAAGAAGTGGAATTTGATGAGAATAACTTAGTGATTGATGGTAAAAAATATCCCGTTTTCTCAGAGAGAGATCCCAAAAATCTTCCGTGGAAAGAAATGAATGTAGATGTTGTTTTGGAATGTACGGGATTTTTTACCGACAGGGAGGGTGCAAGTAATCATTTGAAAGCGGGAGCAAAAAAAGTGGTTATATCCGCTCCAACAAAAGATGAGACGATAAAAACATTTGTAATAGGTGTTAACTCCAATGAAATAAGCAATTCCGATGATATTGTCTCCAATGCTTCTTGCACAACGAATTGTTTGGCGCCGATGATGAAAGTTTTGGAAGATAATTTTGGAGTGGAAAAAGCTCTAATGTCAACGATACATAGTTATACGTCAACTCAATCTTTGGTGGACGGAGTTGGTAAAAAAGATAAGCGAAGAGGTAGGGCGGCAGCTCAAAATGTTATACCGACATCAACCGGGGCGGCGATTGCAACAACATTAACATTACCATCTTTAAAAGGTAATTTTGACGGAATGGCTTACAGAGTGCCGACAATAGTGGGTTCAGTAAGTGATTTAACGGCGATTTTAAAGAAGGAAGTTGATGAAAATGAAATAAATAGCGCTTTTTTAGAAGCGTCTGAGAATGAAATGCGAAATATTATGCAAGTGACCGATATACCTTTGGTGTCTCGCGATATAATCGGAAATCCACATTCGGTTATTTTTCAGAAAGATTTAACAAAAGTGGTTGGAGGAAATTTAATAAAAATTGCCGGTTGGTATGATAATGAGTGGGGATATAGCAATAGACTTGTTGATATGGCGGAAAAAATAATAAATATAAAATAATTTTTTCAGCGGATATGTTTGATATTATTATTAGAGGTGGAACCATAATTGATGGGAGTGGGAAACCAATGTTTAAAAGTGACATTGGAATTAAGGATGATGAAATCTCAAAAATGGAAGATTTGAGTAATGAACAGGCGGAATATGAAATTGACGCACAGGGAAAATATGTAACTCCCGGATTTATAGATACAAATAATCACTCCGACACCAAGTGGAGAATTTTTTCCGATCCGAATTTAAAAAGTTTGGTATATCAAGGAATTACCACCATCATTGGAGGAAATTGCGGATCTTCTTTGGCGCCATTGGATAATTCGGAAATGATTAAATCTATACGAAAGTGGCTGGATATAACAAAAATAAATATAAATTGGGTTTCAATAAAAGATTTTTTGGAAGAGGTAAAGAAAGTTAATTTGCCGGTTAATTTCGGCACATTAATCGGTCATAGCACGGTCCGACGTGGTATTGTGGGTGATTCACTTAAGGATTTGGAGGATATAGAATTGGAAGAAATGAAAAAAATTATCGCAAAAGCATTTAAAGAAGGCGCTGTCGGATTATCTACGGGATTGGTTTATTCTCATGCAAAATTGGCATCACAACGGGAACTGCAAGAGTTGGCTAAATTGGTTTCTCGCAAAAAAAGAATATTTACCGCGCATATTAGAGATGAATCCTCAAATATTTTGGAATCAATTGATGAAGTAATAAAGATTGCTCAGAAAACAGGCGCTCGTTTGCAGATATCGCATTTAAAAATAATGGGGGAGAAAAATTGGTCTTTTATGGATGATGTTTTGAATAAAATTGAAAATGCCAAGGAGAAAGGCGTTGATATCGGTTTTGATGTATACCCATATACAGCCACCGGATCGGTTTTGTATACTTTTTTGCCGGACTGGGTTTCCAGAGGAGGAAGAAAGTTGATGATTGGTCGTTTAAAAGATTCTCGTATTAGAAAAAAAATCATAAAAGAAATGAAAAAAGATAATATTGATTATGGCAATATTATTGTTTCGGTATATTCTTTTGATAACACGGTCATAAGAAGAACAATTAAAGATGTTGCCAAGTCACAGGAAAAAGGAATTGAAGATGCGGTAATTGACTTATTGATAGCCAGTAATGGGCAAATTACAACCATTACAAAAGTATTGAGCGAAGAAAATTTAAACAAAGTGATTAAGCATCCTTTGTCCATAATTTCTTCAAATGGGGCCGGATATGGAATTTCCCACAAAAGTAGTGGTGATTTGGTTCATCCAAGAGATTTTGGTTCATTTCCCAAAGTTCTTTATGATTTTGTAAAAAGGAAAAACTTGCTGGAATGGGAGGATGCCATCAATAAAATGACGGGGAAGCCGGCCAAGAGATTTAATATTAAAAAGAGAGGGATTATTCAAAAAGGATATTTTGCGGATGTGGTTGTTATTGACCCGGAAACAATTAAAGATAACGCCACAATTGATAAACCTTATCAATATTCAACGGGGATTGATTATGTAATAGTTAATGGAAAAATTGTTGTGGAAAATGGCGAATATACGGAAACAAGAAATGGTGAAATTATTTCTAATTAAAAAAATATGAAAATAGATTATTTTAAAAACAAGAAAGTGACGGTTTTTGGATTGGGACTGCTGGGAGGCGGTTTGGGTGTTGTTAAGTTTTTGGCGAAGCAAGGAGTAAAAAAAATTGTTGTTACGGATATAAAAACCAAAAAGGAATTAAAAAAAAGCTTAGATCAATTAAAGGGGATTCATAATATTGAATTTGTTTTGGGGTATCATCGCATTGAAGATTTTACCAAAGTTGATATGGTTATTAAGAATCCCAGTATTTCTTGGAATAATAAATATATAAAAAGAGCGCTAGCCAATAAAATTCCCGTTGAAATGGATTCCAGTTTATTTTTCAAACTTTGTAAAAATAAAATTATAGGAGTGACGGGAACAAAAGGAAAGACAACAACGGCTTCAATGATTTTTGACATTTTGAAAAATGCCGGAAAAAAACCCATTATGGTTGGAGTTGGACAAACGTCCGTTTTGGATAAATTGGAAAAAATTAAAAAAAATTCTCCGGTAGTTTTTGAGTTATCAAGTTGGAGATTGTCAGCTCTGAAAAACGCTAAAATAAGTCCACCCATTGCCGTTTTTAAAAATATTTTACCGGATCATCTCAATTATTATAAAGGAATGGAGGAATATCTGGAGGATAAAAAAAATATTTTTCGTTTTCAAAAATCAACAAGTTGGCTGGTAATCAATGGAGACGATGAAAACTTAAAAGAAATTATAGAAGAAGCGAATTCACAAATTTTAAGATTTTCTCTAAATGGACGTCAAGGAGAGAGGTCTGTTTTTTGCGAAGATGGGGTAATTTATATTGATGATGGAGTTGATATAAGAAAAGTAGCTACGACAAAAGAATTAAATTTACACAGTAAACATAATATTTCCAATGTTTTGGCGGCTATAGGCGTGGCATTTGTTTATGGACTGAGATTGAAAGAAATTAAAAAATCAATTTCAAAAATCAATCTGATAGCTCATCGTATGGAGTTTGTAGATACTATCAATGGAATTAGTTATTATAATGATAGTGCGGCGACAATTCCTCAAGCGACGGTTGCCGCGATAAAATCTTTTGATAAGCCGATTATTTTAATTGCCGGTGGCGCCGATAAAAATCTTGATTTTTCTGAATTGGGCGATGTTATCGCTAAAAAAGTTAAGGGAGTGGTATTCTTGAAAGGTGACGCTACTGATAAAATAATTGCCGTTATTAAAAGAAAAATTAAATCAAATCACTTGGAATTTGAAATAAAAGACTCTATGAAAAAAGCGGTGGAAGAAGCCACTCGTTGCGCGGAAAAAGGTGATATTATTTTACTTTCGCCGGGAACGGCAAGTTTCGGTGTTTTTGTAAATGAATTTGATCGTGGTGATAAGTTTAAGGAAGCTGTAAAAGAAATAAAGGAAAATTTATAATTTATAATAATGTATTTTTTATGAATAATTACGATTTGATTATTGTTGGCGCCGGTCCGGCAGGATTAAACGCCTCCGTTTATGCATCAAGATATGGCTTAAAAAATATTATTATAGGAGAAGTTTCCGGAGGATTGGTTACACAAACCAATGAAATTGGAAATTGGTTGGGAGAAAAAAATATTACGGGTTATGATTTTACCAAGAGGGCGGTAGAACATGTAAAAAGTTTGGGTGCGGAAATTTTGCCTGCAACGGTAAATAAAATAAAGAAAAAAGGAACCGGATTTAAACTTATTTTGTCAAACGGTCAAGAGTTTACATCAAAAACTGTGCTAATTGCCGTTGGTTCAACGCATCGCAAACTTGGAGTTGTCGGTGAAGAGGAATTACTTGGAAAGGGAGTTTCTTATTGCGCCACTTGTGACGGATTTTTTTATAGAAACAAAACGGTTGCGATAGTTGGAGGAAGTGACAGCGCTGTTTCGGCCGGGCTATTTTTGTCAAATATCGCTAACAGAGTTTATTTGATTTACAGGAAAGATAAATTGCGAGCGGAAAAATTTTGGATAGATTTAATAGAAAAAAATAAAAATGTGACTATAATTTATAATACCAATATTAAAAAAATAGTTGGCGGTGATAGGGTTGAGAAAATAAAACTTGATAAACCCTTTAATGGTCATATGGAATTGAAGGTAGCTGGAGTTTTTATAGAGATCGGTTTTGAACCGAATGTTGAAATGGCTAGAAAATTGGGCGTAAAACTTGATAAAGATGAATATATTAAAGTTGATAATTCCGGTAAAACAAGCGTAGCCGGTATTTGGGCGGCGGGAGACATTACAACCGGTTCAAATAAATTTAAACAAATAATAACCGCTGCCGCCGAAGGAGCCATTGCTGTTAATGATATTCAAAATTATTTAAAAAATAGTTTGTATGAGAATAGGAATTGATGCCAGATTTTATGGAGCAGATAGTAAGGGATTGGGGAGATACGTTCAAAAGTTGATAGAGAATTTGGAAAAAATTTATTTACGGAAAAAAAATGATGACAGAGATCAGTTTTTTGTTTTTTTAAAAAGCGAAACTTATAATAAGTATTGTCCAAAAAATAAAAATTTTCACAAAGTGTTGGCCGATTATAAATGGTATGGTTTCTCGGAACAGATAAAATTTCCTATTCTTTTAAGTAAATATAAGTTGGACTTGGTGCATTTTCCACATTTTAATGTTCCATTTTTTTATCGCAAAAATTTTATTGTTACTATTCACGATTTAATTTTATTACATTTTCCAACAACTCGCGGGACAACACTTAATCCGTTTTTGTATCGGTTAAAGTTCTTAGCATACAAGATTATTATTAAAAACGCCATTAAAAAATCCAAAAAGATAATTACGGTTTCAAAGTTCACCAAGAAAGATATTTTAAAAAATTATCCGTTGATAAATAGTGATAAAATTTATATTACTTATGAGTCTTGTGACAAGAATAAACTAAAAGTTAAAAAAAATGATGTTTTAAGTAAATATGGTATAATTAAACCATACATTCTTTACGTTGGAAATGCATATCCTCATAAAAACTTAGAAGGACTGGTAAGTGCATGGAATGTTTTTAAAAAAAAAGATAACCAAGAGTTTAAATTGGTTTTGGTTGGTAAAGAAGACTATTTTTATAAAAGACTAAAAAGGTTTGTTAAAGAAAAAGGCATTGAAAATGTGATTTTTTCCGGTTTCGTTTCGGATGTTGATTTGTATGATATTTACAAAAACTCGGAAGCATACATATTCCCGTCGTTATATGAGGGATTTGGGTTACCTCCACTGGAAGCAATGCAAAATGGAATACCGGTAATTTCATCAAATCATCAATGCATGAAGGAGATTTTGGAGGGAGCGGCTCATTATTTTAACGCAAAGGATAATGATAGTATTGTTCAGGCAATAGAAAAAATAACCACAGATGAAAAAATGAGAAATACTTTAATAAAGAGAGGTTATTTGCAAGTAAAAAAATATAGTTGGGAAGAAATGGCGAAGAAAACATTAGAAATTTATAAAAATGGATATCATCAAAACAAAAGGAAAATTAAATAAAAACAGCAATGATGAGCGAAAAAATTTTTTGGAACAAAAATACAGAGAGGGGGTATATGCGGACAATAATGATTTTGCAAAAAATCATTATTCCAAAGTTGAGTGGAGAGACAAACACGGAAAAGATGAAGAGTATTTAAATTATGTCAGTGACAATAAAAAATATCAAACGGACAACTTCTTTGATGACAATATTAAGAAAATAATCAAATATTTTTTATTGGGTTTTGCTTTGGTTATTCTTGTTGTCGGAGTATATTTGTTTTTAAAGAGGGGATTAGAGATAAAAGAACGGGTTTTGGGAATAAGCGATCAGGCCGGTAATAACACAAACTTAGCGTTAGAAAATCTAAAAAGACAAAATTTTTATTCTTCCGGAAAAAAATTTAATGAAGCATACCACAATTTTTACGATATATCTAAACAG
This sequence comes from uncultured Bdellovibrionales bacterium, assembly GCA_964603325.1. GTDB lineage: Bacteria > Patescibacteriota > Minisyncoccia > Moranbacterales > UBA9337 > LSNR01. The sequence goes on along the minus strand of CAZRUH010000005.1, from coordinate 8,242 downwards.
TTGAGAGAGTTAAGTTTAGGTAGCGTGTTTTTTATCAGATACATTCCCGGAGTTTCAAAAATTTCCAGTGGTTATTATTTGGCAAAAGCCGGCGAACAAATGGCTTTGGCGGGAGAAAAAGTAAGTCGGTTGGCGGAAGCATTTTATAATTTAAAAAATGACAACAAAAAAAGGGAGCAACAATCACTTCTGAAAATTTTTTTAACACTAAACAGTGAATTAAAAAATATTCAACTTAATATTGAAAAAGCGCAAGAATATTTGAAAAAAGTTAAAATAGATGATTTGCCGGAAGAAAAAAGAGAGCAAGTTTTAAGTTTGAAAAACAACATTTATTTGGCAACAAGTTCAATAAATATATTTTCTGAAAATAGCGCTATGATAGCGGATTTATTGGGCGCCAACGGTCCTCGTAAATATTTGTTTTTATTTCAAAATAATCAGGAAATGAGAGCTACGGGGGGATTTATCGGTACTTACGGTATTTTAAGTATTGATAGTTATGGGAGGGTGCAAAAATTTTTTGTGGACGGAATATTTAACCCTGACGGGCAATTAACGGATAAAATAGTTCCACCAAAACCAATTCAAAAAATAAGTGTTTCGTGGAGTTTGCATGATAGTAATTGGTTTCCTGATTTTCCATTGTCTGCAAAAAAAGCAATGCTTTTTTACGAAAAGACCGGAGGACCGACAGTAGATGGTGTAATTGCCGTTACTCCCGTTGTAATGCAAAAACTTTTGGCAATTACCGGACCGATAAAAATGGATAAGTATAATCTCGTATTGACTAAAGATAATTTTATAGAAAATATTCAATATGAAGTTGAGGAAAATTACGACAAAAAAGAAAATCGTCCCAAGAAAATTTTGGCGGATTTGACACCGATAGTTTTTAACAAAATATTGTCTTCCGATGATCCAAAAATACTTTTCAAAATAATGGAAGTTGTGGAGAGGTCATTGTCTGAAAAACAAATAATTTTATTTTCCGCCAACGATAATTTGCAAAAAATAATTTCTGACTTGGGATGGTCGGGAGAAATATTGCAAACGGAAAAAGATTATTTAAATGTCGTTAATACTAATATAAACGGATATAAAACTGACGGGGTTATTGATGAAACTGTTAATCATCAAGTCGATATTTTGGATGATGGCAGAGTAATAGATACTCTTGCAATTACCAGAAAACACAATGGTGGAGGCAAAAAGTATGAGTGGTGGAATAAGGTCAATGCTGATTATATGCGAGTGTATGTTCCAAAGGGGTCAAAATTTTTAGGAGTGGAAGGACAAACCAGGGAGATTAACAAATCTCCGGTAGATTATGATGCTCTTGGATTTGAAAGAGATTCTGATGTTGAAAGGGAAGAAAATAGTATCAGGATTGATGAAAAAACAGGCACAAGAATTTACGATGAATTTGGAAAAACCGTTTTTGCCAACTGGGTTTATGTTAGCCCCCAGGAAACCGTTACAATTAAGTACAAGTATTTGTTGCCATTCAAAATAAATTTTACCGGAGATAATCCGACAAGCACTTACTCGGTTTTAATTCAAAAACAGTTGGGCGGATTTGGAAGTGATTATAATCTGCAAATCAATTATCCCAAAAAATACCATTTAAATTGGAAAAGTGATGAGCTTAAAAAATGTTCATCGTCGGAAGAAAATGACAAATCTTATTGTTTAAGCGCAAAATTAACTACCGATAAATTTTACGGGCTAGTCATTAGTAATTTTTTTAAATAACCGAAATGGAACAAAAAACAGCTTTAGATATTTTAAAGTCGGGAGAAAATGTTTTTTTAACCGGATCTGCGGGAACCGGAAAAACATATGTTTTAAATGAATATATAAATTATTTAAAAGAGAGAAATATCAGTCCCGCCATAGTGGCCCCGACCGGAATAGCAGCTTCGCATATTGGAGGAAAAACAATCCATTCTTTTTTTGGTATTGGCGCAAAAGAATATGTGGATGATGAATATTTAAAGCGATTGGTATATAGAAAATTTTTGCGAAAAAAGTTGACAGATTTAAAAGTTTTGTTGATGGATGAGGTTTCTATGGTTTCCCCGGAATTATTTTTTTCCGTTGATAAAATTTTAAGATTTTTTAGATATTCCGAGGAGCCTTTTGGGGGAGTGCAAATAGTTTTAACCGGTGATTTTTTTCAATTACCTCCGATATCAAGTGGTGGCAAAGAAATTCGTTTTATTTGGCAGACGGATATTTGGGAGGAAAGCAATCTCAAGATTTGTTATTTGGAGAAAAAGTATAGACAAAATGATACTACTTTGATAAATATTTTAGATGAGATACGCTCCGGAGAAATTTCAGAAAATTCAATGGATATTTTTCGTTCTTGCTATAGGAAAAAATTGCAAATTAGTTTTAGTCCAACGCGACTATATACACACAATATAGATGTGGACAAAATAAACAAGAAGGAATTGAATAATCTGAAAATGACGCCCAAAACATTTTATTCCGTTTCCAAAGGTTCAAAAAAGGATGTGGGAAAGATATGTAACTCAACATTGATTGATGAGAAGTTGCAATTAAAAAAAGATGTTGTAGTTATCTTCATTAAAAATAACTACGAGAAAGGATATGTTAACGGCACGCTTGGAAAAGTAATCGGTTTTTCAAATGATTTGGGATTACCTATTGTGGAAACTTCTTTCGGACAAGAAATTATAGTTGACTATGAAGAATGGACATTGGAAGATGATAATGGAAATGTGAAAGCATCTGTAAAACAAATTCCCTTGCGTCTGGCGTGGGCTTTAACGATTCACAAATCACAAGGAATGACTTTAGATGTCGCTGAGATTGATTTATCCAAAACTTTTGAAGTTGGTCAGGGATATGTGGCTTTATCGCGCATAAAGTCAATAGACGGTTTGCGACTGATGGGATTAAATGAGATAGCTTTACAAGTGGATCAATCAGTTATAAGCATTGATAACGAGATGAAAAAAATTTCTCAAGCAAATGCTTTAAAATGGGAAAAATGTTCGGATGAGGAAAAAACAAAAAAATTTAAAAAATTTATAATTCGCATAGGAGGAACCAATAATAAAGAGAATATTCTGAAAAATAGAAAAAATATTTTCAATAGTAAAAATAAGAAAGTAAAAATTATTAACAATAAAAATGGAAAGATAAATAAAGCAAATGAAAAAAGAAGCACCATTGAAATTACAAAAAAAATGATTTTAAGCAATAACGACATTGAGGAAATTTCAAAAAAACGAGGATTGACGAAAGATACAATATATAGACATATTAAAGAAATAAAAAAGTTGTTGCCAAATATTGATATTGATTTTTTAAAACCGAACAAAAGAGTGTTGCAAAATATCCAAAAAGCGATTATAAATATTAAAAAGAAAAATTCGGATGCTGATTTTTTGGAAGATGGGACGATGAAACTGAAAGCGATTTTTGAATGTTTGGATAAAAAAATTTCCTATGATGATATAAAATTAGCGCTATTATTTGAAAATGACAGAAGTTTAAAAAGAGACAATAAATAATTTTAAGTATTTTATAATAAAACAAGCAAGTATATAATTGAAAATGATTTTTAATTAAACAAATTATGACAAAAAAAACCGAAATAAGCAATGTGGCCATAAAAGTTGACAAGGTGTTTAAAACTTTTAAAATTCCTCACAATAAAATAAATAGTGTGCGGGGAGCATTTGTTAATGCTTTGAAAGATAATGATTATGAAAAATTCAATGCTCTCAATGAAGTTTCTTTTGAAATTAGAAAGGGTGAATTTTTTGGAATTATCGGTAGAAATGGAAGTGGAAAATCAACGCTTTTAAAAATTTTGGCGGGAATTTATCGTCCTGATAAAGGAAAAATAAAAATTAACGGATTAGTGTCTCCTTTTTTGGAATTGGGAATTGGTTTTAATCCGGAACTTTCCGGACGGGATAACATTTATCTTAACGGAACGGTTTTGGGTTTGACCAAAAAAGAAATTGATGAGCGATTTGATGACATAGTTGCTTTTTCGGAATTAAAAAGATTTATTGATCAGAAATTAAAAAATTATTCTTCCGGGATGAGTGTCAGGTTGGCTTTTAGTGTTTCAATCTTTGCCAACAGAGAAATACTTTTAATGGATGAAGTTTTGGCGGTTGGTGATAGTAATTTTCAAAAAAAATGTATTGATGTTTTTAGAAAATATCGTGATACCAATAAAACCGTGGTTTTGGTAACGCATGATATTGGAGTTATTAGAAAATATTGCGATAGAGCGATGCTTTTGAGAAATGGCAAAGTTGTTGAATATGATAATGTTGACAAGGTTTGTGATGCTTATGTTTCAAAGAATATAAGCGAAGAAGCCAGACAAGAGATAGAAGAACAAGAAAGGATAAAAAAGAAAGAATTGGAAAGAAAAAATAAATTGAAGAACAAAAAAAATAAATCAACAAAAAACAGAATTGTGAAAGTTGAAGTTTTAGATAAAAACAATGAAAATATAAAAGCAATTAAATACGGCGATTTTTTGGCAATCAAAGCAAAAATTAATCTTGATAAGGTTGAGAGAGAGGATTTTGTTGTCGCCGTCCAAATTTTTGATGGCGGTAGTGGAGGTATTTTGTGTGGCAATAATACAAAAGTGGATAAAGTCGGTGTTAGGTGGAAAAGAGGAGTAAATACCGTAACCATTCTATTTAATAAAACCATTTTTAACAGAGGAACATTTTATTGTCGGGTTGTTTTATTAAAAAAGAATGGAAAGGTTTATGATATCGTTGATGAATACAATGGCAAGGATAATGATCAATTTATAAAAATAATATCCAGAGATGAGAGAGCCGGAATAATTTTTTTGGAGCATAATTGGCAAATTAAATAGTTTGGCGATAGAAATAAATATGAAAAAAGGAATAGTAATTTGGTTTACGGGATTACCTTGTAGTGGTAAGACAACATTGTCAAAGGAAATAGAAAAATATTTTAGGAATAAAAATTTACCAATTCAGAGGCTGGATGGTGATACGGTTCGTAAGACTATTAGCAGTGATTTGGGATTTAGTAAGAGTGATAGAAATAAAAATATTAAACGATTAGCTTATGTTGCGAAAATGTTATCAGATAATGGGGTTAATGTAATATCCGCATTTGTTTCGCCTTATCAAAAAATGCGTGATTTTACGCGTAGTCTTTGTAATGATTTTGTGGAAGTCTATGTAAAATGTTCTTTATCGGAATGTGAAAAAAGAGATGTAAAAGGTATGTATGTTAGAGCAAGAAAAGGTGAAATAAAGGATTTTACGGGAATCCAAGACCCTTTTGAGGAACCTCGCAATCCGGAACTTGTAATAGACACTGAGAATAAAAGCAAAGAGGAAAACACAAAAGAAATTATAGAATATTTGGAGGAGCGACTGAACGCTTTTTATTCTGAGAAATAACAATACTACCGGAATATCTAACATTTAAATATTTAAAATAAATTTGTTGAAAATTTAATTTTGATTTTTGCTACGACACTTTAGACTGATCGGTCTAAAGTGTCGTATACCATTTTTTGGATAGCGCAGTGTTTATTGGTTTAATTTTAATTGTTATTTGTGCATATACTTAATAAAAGAAAATTAATTAACTATTAATAAAAAATTGTATGTTTTCAATTTAGAAAGCGTGTAATTTGCAAAAATGTTTATGTTTGATGTAGGACCAGATAATAATTTAATACTAGCAATCTTATTTTTGCTTGCATTCATGATAACAATTATTGTATTTTTTGTAACCAAAAAAAAATTGCTGCCAACCATTCTTGTAATATCAATCCTAAGTAATTGGATTTTATATGAAGATGTAAGTGTATTATCTTATAATAAATGGTTTATATTTTTCATATTAGATTATTGGCCAATAATAAACATAGCATTACTTTTATTTATTATTGTTAGATATTTTAAAAAGATAAAATCTAAAAATAATGGTTAAGAAATTTTTTTATAGTGTTTTGATATTGGTCTTCATGTTTGCTCCGATAGTTCCAAATATTAATGCCAATTCTTTTCTGTTTTTAGTGCCAAACAATTTAGAGGATAATTTTCTTGTAATTTCCAAAAATACTGTTTGGCATAAAAATGACAACTTGATTTTTAACAGGCCGATAATTATCAAAAATGGAGCCACTTTAACCATTGAGAGTGGTTCAAATATTGTTTTTGACCAAAGCGAAAACCCAATGTTAATGTTGGGAATTAAGGTTTTGAATGGGAAAATTGTTGCCAATGGAGAAACAAACGAAGAGATTACTTTTTCTGCAAAAAAACATATCCATTTTAACATTTCAATTGAAAGTAAAAAATATCAGTCATTCTTTCGTTACGCAGTTATTGATGGAGGTGGGAATGATTCATTTTTTCAGGCAATACTCCCCAGATTTGAAAAAAAGTCTTTATTAAGTAATGTTTATGCACAATCTGCCATTTACTATAACGAAGCAAGTTTGCCTGCTATGCAAATAAATGGGGGCAATGTGAAAATTGAAAATTCTACTTTTTTAAATAGTGTCGGCGGAGATGTGAAAGTTGGCGTGGGTGTAGTTACTGATAATAATGGCGTTCCCAAAGATATTTATTTACCAAAAGTAGAAATAGTCAATAGTAATTTTTCCGATAAGCAAGCCGTTTTTGCTAATCAGTGTGCGGAATATAGTCTTTTAAAAAATGAAAAAATTAATAATTGTAAAGATCTGGTTTATTTAAAAAACAATTGGTATGGCGATGAGAAGGGACCGTTTGTTGAGGATGGATTCAGTTTGTTTGGAGATTATAACTTGGATGGATTTAAAAAAAATAAAATGATTACAGATCCTGTTATTTTAATTCCCGGAATTTTAGGGTCGGCATTTAATACTAACGGAGAGTTAAAGATTGATCCGATTTGGCATAAATATGATGATCTAATAGAATCTTTTAAAAGAAATGGATTTGAAGAGAATAAGAATTTTTTTACTTTTCCCTATGATTGGCGTAGAAGCAATAGGGAAACGGCTATTCTTTTAAAATACAAAATAAGGCAGGTTAAGAAAAAAACTGGTATTTCCAAGGTTGATATTGTGGCACATTCTATGGGTGGTTTGGTGGCGAGGGAATATGTTGAGGATGGAGATTACGGAAATGATATTGATCAACTGATATTTTTGGGAACACCTCATAAAGGAGCCCCGAAAACCTATTTGATGTGGGAGGCTGGTGAAGGCTATTTCAGAATAGGAGATAAATATTTGCGACGACATCTTAATCACGAAGCAAAAGAAAAAGGATATGATGATTTGGGAAAATATATTCGTGAAAAAATCCCTTCCGTACAAGAACTTCTTCCAAATTATAGTTATTTGATTGATGTGAAAAATGACAAACAATTAAAAAAGTATCCGGACAATTATCCACGGAATAAATTTTTGGAAAACTTAAATGCAAAAGAAGGTTTAGCAAAATTGAAAAATCTCCAGATTATAGATTTTATAGGAAAAACAAAAAGTAATAAAACAATTTCTCAGATTAAAATTGTAGATAAAAAAATTGTGGATAAGTGGAAGGATGGTTATCCGGAAAATTTTGATGATGCAAAAAGTGATAGAGGGTTGATACTGGGAAGTGGCGATGGAACAGTTCCAATAGCAAGTGCTAATGTTATTGAATCAGATATCCAAAAGGAGTTTGACGCATCGCATACTGCTTTGCCAACAAAAACTCAATGTGAAGTTGTTCGTGAATTAACCGGAGATTTTGAAGATGAAAATTTAGATGAAGAAGATAGAGTGTGCAAATTTATAGATGAATGGGATATTCCAAATATGTTATTATTTCAAGTTTTCTCTCCAATAGATATTCAAATTATTGCTCCCGATGGAAAGAGAATTGGAAAGAATTTTGAGGCGGGAGAAATTTTCAATGAAATTCCGGGTGCGTATTATACCGGGTATAAAACGGATACGGAGTTTATTACAATTCCAAATCCAATTGACGGTGAATACAAGATTTTAGCGCAAGGAGTTGGTAATGGGAATTATAAAATAGAAGTGACTAATATTTTGCAAAAAGATGATGACACAGCTTCTGAGAAAACGCTGACATTTGAAGGTGAAACAGATTTAAATAAAAAATCTCAATTCGAAATTAAAGTTAAGGACGCAGATATTTTGAGTACGGAAAATTCTGAAAATGGCAAATCAGATAATAACGAA
>CAZRUH010000004.1:11362-33082 GCA_964603325.1 uncultured Bdellovibrionales bacterium | reverse complement strand
CAGAGACTTGGGAATAGTTATGAGTAATTGGAATTAGGAAAAGAAAGAGAAATAAGAAAAACAGGAACTTGAAAAAAGAAAAAAAAGAAAAACTTAAAACTAAAATATTACCATATTATGTAATATGGTAATGAAAGGATGGAAATTTGGAGGTTTTGAGTTGTTTAATATGATGCGGTTATTTTCTTGAATGTAGCACATAATCATTTGCAGATTTTGTTTTTTAGTAGTATTATTTTTTGAAGTGATAATAAACTGTAAAAATAGATAAAATGATTAAGCCGAAAACCATTTCAGTTATTGGAGGAAGGGGGAAAATGGGAAGAAAGTTTATTGAGGAGTTTAAAAAAACTGATTACAATGTTTATGTTTCTGATCTGGATACTAAATTATCAAATATTGATGTTGCGCAAATTGGTGACATTGTAATTATAACCGTCCCAATTCACAAAACGATTGAAGTTATAAAAGAAATTGCTCCCTTTTTAAAAAGAGGAGCGTTGTTAACGGATTTTACCTCTGTTAAAAAACTTCCTCTGAAAACTATGGAAAAAAATTGTCCGAATGCTGAAATAATTGGAGGACATCCTTTGTTTGGACCGACAACGGAATTTAAAAATCAAAACTTTATCTTATGTAAAGAGAATGAAGGAAAATATTATAAATGGTATAAGTATTTTTTGGAAAATCTTGGTTTAAATATTTTGGAAATGACCGCTGATGAACATGACAAACAAATGGCGACAATCCAGTGTTTGACGCATTTCTCTACGCTATCATTGGGGCGAACTCTTCAATCTATGGGTTATGATTTAAAAAAAGGAGAATGCATAGCTACCCCGGTTTATCTAATGAGACTATATGCTGTTGGAAGAATCTTGGCTCAAGATCCGGGCTTGTACACTGATATGCAAAACTTTAATCCTTATGCCAAAGAAGTAATTTTGAAATATAAAAAATCAGTAGATGAATTGTCTGAAGCGGTAAAAAGAGGTGATGTTGAGAAATTTTATAATATTTTTTATATAAGTAAAAAATATTTTGGCGATATGGCCCAAAGAGCAATGAAAGTAACAGATAGATTAATAAAAATATTATCATGATTAAAAAAATCTATATTCTTGGTCCAAAATTCAGTTATTCATATAATTTGGCTCTTGCAAATTATAAAAATAAGAGCATAATTGCAGTTAATTCCATTTGTGATGTCTTTCTTAATTTAAACAATGAAAGTCGTGGAATTGTGCCTATTGAAAATATGCTAAATGGTTCCGTAAGAGAAACCTTTTTGTCTTTACAGAAAAATAAGATTTGCATTTTTAAGAGTTTTGATTATGAAATCAGCCATATTTTGGCCGGTCAGAAAAAAAACTTTACCACTGTTATGTCGCACGCCCAAGCACTGATACAGTGTAGTGATTATATAAATTTTTTAAGGAATAAAGGAGTTGAAATTATGGAGGTGTCATCAACTTCACGAGCAATGGAAGTCGCCGGCAAGAATAAAAAAGTTGTAGCTATCGGCAGTGAGGAAGCGGCAAATTTTTATAAATTAAAAGTTTTGCGAAAAAAAATTACCAATAAAAAAAACAACTTTACCCGTTTTATAGAAATTGGCGTGGGTCCTTGTCTGGTTGACGGAGATAAAACTTCGCTTATTATTACTCCACAAGAGGATCGTTCGGGATTGCTTTTTGAAATTCTTTCTATTTTTAAAATAAAGGATTTAAATTTATCCAAAATAGAGTCCATACCTACCGGCAAAAAAATGAATGACTACATTTTTTATGTGGATATTGAAACTGATATGAAAAACAAAAAAATGAGAGAAGCGATTAAGTTTTTACAAACCTTTGTAAAGGTTGATGTTTTGGGGAGTTATAAAGTTTTCTAGTTTTATTATTGTTATTTTTATGTCAAAAAATACAAAAAAAATGAATATTAGTGAAATTCGGAAAGTGTTTGAGTTGGCGCAAAAATTAAACAATCCAATAGATTTGAGCATTGGTAAACCGGATTTTGCGGTGCCAAAAGAAATTAAAGAAGAGGCTCAAAAGGCGATAGAGAATGATTTTAATGATTACTCTTTAACTGTCGGGGTGCTTGAGCTAAGAAAAAAGGTGGTTGAAAAGTTAAGGAGGAAAAACAAAATTAAGACAGCAACGGAAAACAATACGATTATAACTTCGGCGGTTTCCGGCGGTTTGAGTGTGGTTTTACCGGCAATAATTAATTCCGGAGATGAGGTAATCATTTTTGATCCTTATTTTGTTGGTTATAAGCAATTGGTTTTGTTATATGGCGGTGTTCCAAAGATTGTTTCAAAAAATGAAAACTTTTCTTTAAATATAAAAAATATTCAGGAAGCTGTTTCCAAAAAAACAAGAGCAATTATCGTCAACTCTCCCGAAAATCCTACCGGTTATGTTTGGACGGAAAGTGAATTGAAGGAGGTAGCTAGAATAGCGGAGAAAAACAATTTGTATATTATTTCCGATGAAATTTATGAAAATTTTGTTTATGAGCAAGAGCGACCGCATTTTTCCATAGGATCTTTCTATAAAAAAGCAATCACTTTGGGAGGTTTTTCCAAGTCTTATGCTATGACCGGTTGGCGAATCGGGTATATTCATCTTCCGAGCGAGTTGGTGGAGGAAGTGATTAAGGTTCAGCAGTTTACTTTTGTTTGCGCGCCAACCCCTTTGCAATATGCGGCATTGAAAGCATTTGAAGTGAATACATTAGACTTCGTAAAAAAATACAAAAAAAGGCGAAATTTTATTTTTTCAAAGTTGAAAGATAAATATGAAATCAACAATCCTTTTGGATCTTTTTATTTTTTTATAAAGTATCCTTTTGATGGCGATAAATTTATTAAAAAGTGTTTGGAAAATAATCTTTTGGTGGTTCCGGGAAGCGCTTTCAGTGAAAAAAACACTCATTTTAGAATTTCTTTTTCTTCTAAAAATAATGATATTAAAAAAGCAATTGAAATTTTAAACAAAATTGCTTAAAGACACTTTTTATTATTCCAAGGGATGTTTTTTGAAAAAATCCCAAATCATATCATTGGCTGAAATATCGGTACTGGTTTTGCCGACAATTTTTTTCCATAGAGAACATAACTTTCCGTTGGGTTTTTGTTGACAAGAGGTTGATCCGTATTCCGCTTTTCCGGGCCAAACATGTCCCATATTTTTAACAGTGCATAAAATTATATCAGCATTATCTAAGCAATTTAAATATTTCTTACAAGTAGCACCACCTTTTTTGTAGATTGTTTTTGTTTTGTCAGAGCATTTGTTTGTTTTTCTCCACCTTTCAATGTATTTCGGAACAGACATTGCCGAAGAATTGTTATTTTTCGTTTTGATTCCCAACGCTTTTAAGTAGGTTTGAATACAACTTTTGCATTCTTGGCATCCGTTGTAAGGAGCACAAGGATCATTTAATCCATGAATGTGTAGTATTGGAACAGGTCTTTCGGGGTGGCAGTTTTGATAATGCCCAACAGACGCAACAGGAGCAACAGCTGCTATTTCTTTAGATAATTCGCATGCCAGACGATAGGTCATAATTGCTCCGTTTGACATACCGGTGGAAAATATCATTTTATCGTTTATGTTAAAAGTATTTTTAATGTTTGTCAGCATTTTTTTTATAAAACCAACATCATCAATATTATTTTCTTTTGCCGGACCGCAACAATCTCCACCATTCCATGTTCCAAGTAAATTTTCTCCAATTCTTACTCCCGTTCCCTCCGGGTAAACAACCAGGAAGTTTTCTTTTTCGGCTTTTTGATTAAACTTGAAATATTGAGAACTTTTTTCCATATTTCCGCCTCCGCCATGAAAAACTATAACAAGAGGTGTGGATTTTTTAGGGTTATAACCGGAAGGAATATATATTTTGTAGAAACGTTTCATTTTTTGGTGGGAAAGAGAGAAAACATATTCTCCTTGAGAATATGTTTTGTATTTGCTAATAATATTCTTGGTGGTCAAGTTTTGTTTTGAAGTGATTGATGAAGTGCTTGGAGCGTGATATTTTTGTTTTTTTATAAAAATAAAAATGGCAAAAAAAATCAAAATTATTATGACAATCAGAGCAAAGATGGCTTTTTTTGATAATTTCATAAAATTTTATTTTTCATAAAAATTGAAATTAAAAACAAAAAAGATCCGGAAATTATTATCAATGTTCCCGCCGGAAAAGCAATTATTTTAGACAGCAACAATCCAATAATTGGAGACAAAACACCAAAAAAGATTGATAAATAAGAATAATTTTTTAATGATATCGTTAGATTTCTGGCGGTAGCCGCCGGTAACGCTACCAACGCGGCGGTTAATAATACCCCCACAAGTTTAACTCCCAAAGCGACTATGGTTGCTACAGACAGGAGATAAATTAAATTATATTTTTTAATTTTAACACCCTCTATTATTGCCAAATCTTCAGATATGTTCATTAAAATTATTTTATCATAAATGGTTTTAGTGATAATAAACACAATCAAGGAAAGTAAAAGAGTGATAATGGTATTTTGCCAACTAATGTTTGCAATGTTTCCGGCTAAGGCGCTTTCAGCTTCTTCCAGTGGCAAAAAAATTAATGCCACGGAAACACCGAAAGCAAAAACAATGGCGGTTAATGTTTCTGTAGGTAATTTAGTTTTTATTTCTAAAATCCAAATAAATAGGATGCCCAAAATGATAAAAGGAAAAGCTCCCAGTGAAATATCAAAACCATAAAGAAGCGCTAACGCCACTCCGGGGAAGGCTAAATGTCCCAATGGACCGGCAATTAAAGCCATTTTTTTTTGAATCATTAGCGAGCCCAAATATCCGGCAACTCCACCAACAACAATAGCACTTATTAAGCTTGATAAAAGTTGATCATTCATATAATTAATTATGATTATGTTTGTAAAACTTTACGGGCATTCCGTATAATTTTTCCAAATTTTCCGAAGAGAGAGCGTTTAATGGCTTGGTTTTGCAAGCAATGTTTTTACTTAGGCAGAGGACGTTAGTTGAGTATTTGTAAATTATATTAAAATCGTGAGTGATTAACAATACCGTTAAATCTTTTCTTTTTTGCATTTTTCGCAACAATGTGTAAATGTTTTTTTCTCCTTGAATGTCTATTCCGGTTGTTGGTTCGTCAAACAGTAAAATGTTGGGATCGCTTGCCAGTGTCCATGCCAATAAAATTCTCTGGAATTGACCACCGGAAAGGTTGCCAAGTTGTTTGTTTAAAATGTCTTTATCACTAATTCCAACTAATCGCAGTAAAGAATGAATTTTTTTTAAGGAAATTTTTTTTAACAAGAGAAATTCTTTTGCCAATATGGGAACATTCTTTAGTTTTAGCTGAGTTAATCCTTGCGGTAAATATCCGATTTTAACATTTTTATCCCAGTGGATATTTCCTTTCTGATGGGGAATTAATTTTAACAAAGATTTAAATAGCACTGTTTTTCCGGATCCGTTTGGACCAAGTATTGTTAGAAAATCTCCACGAGAAACGGAAAAAGATAAGTTGTTGATAACATTTTCATTATTTAGTTTAACTTGCAGGTCGGAAACCTTTAAAACGACTTTTTTCATAAGATTTAAATATTATTTTTTTGAGCATTTTTTTATTGAAAAGCAATTCATTTGATATAAGGCGAAAAATTGAAAAACAAAAGAAAATAAAATAATCAAAAGATTGTATTTTTCAAAAAAATTTAAGGCAAAATTTGGAATAGCCAGCGCCAAAAACCCGGTTCCGATATAAAGTCCGCAAACCGGAGCGCTTATGGCGCAAACTTCCAAAGCTCCAAAGCCAAGAATAATTGAAATGACGCCCAAAACGGAAGCCCCATTTAATCTTGCTGAAAAAACTTTCTCTTTTATATTTCTTACCAAGCAAGTTATCAAGAGAGATGTTGTAACAATAAATAAATATCCAAAAATGTTGTTGTGATGAAAAATGTTTCTTGGCGCAAACAAGGTTATAATAATTAAAGACGCCAAAAAAACAGAAACACAATATCCGCTTTTGAATATTTGAAAAATCGCCAATTGCCAAAAATTTTTTAAATTATTCATAGTCTTATGTTAAGTTTAATTATAGCAGTTAATGAGCAACTTGCAATAATGCAATATTCTTAATTTGTTTTTTATTTTTGGCGTTCGGTATGGTAGAATAAATTAAATTATTTGTATGAAATTAACGGTAAAAAACGATGAACAGCCTTGAAAGAAAAATAATAAAAACGATTTGTTATTATGATGTTCTTGAATATCCTTTAACTCTTTTTGAGGTGTGGAAATATATGAACAGTGATGAAGGAAGTGAAAAAAAATGTAGTTTAGGCGATGTTTTTTTTGAATTTAAAAATAGTAATATTTTGCGAACCTTTGTAAACAATAAGCGAGGTTTTTATTTTCTAAAAGGTAGAGATTTTTTGATAAAAAAAAGAGTTTGGAGAGACAAAATATCTGTTTCTAAAATAAAGAGGTTGCGTAAAGTGATGCTTTTGTTAAGAATCAGCCCTTTCGTCAGAATGATTCTCATTACCGGTCGCTTAGCAATGAAAAATGCTAAAATAAAAAGCGATTGGGATGTTTTGGTTGTTTTAAAATCCGGAAAGATTTGGTCCGGTAGAACCGCAATAACAATAATAACTCATTTAATGAAAAAAAGGAGACACAAAAAAAAGACAAAAGATAGAGTTTGTTTTAATTATTTTATTACATCAAAATCTTTGAAAATCAGAAATAAAGACTTATTTTCTTCCAATGAATATTTTTTTACCGTCCCTATTTTTGATGTTGGCGGATATTTTAAGAGATTTCAGCTAAGAAACAGATGGATAGTTGATTATAAAGAAAACTATTATTTGTCCGGAGGTGAATATTTAAAAATGGTTGAAGACAATTTTTTTACAAAGAAAATAAGATTGTTGTTGGAAAAGTTGATTGACTTTTCTTGGTTGGAAAAATGTTTGAAAGAAATTGAGTTAAAGAAAATAAAAAAAAATCCAAAAACAAAAAGAAAAAACAGTTTAATAGGCGCTGATGATGATGCTTTGATTTTTTTACCGAAGCCCCAGGGTCCGAAAATTTTTGAGGAATTCAAAAATAAAACCGATTTTTTTTCAAAATAACCAAACAGTTTGTGTTAATATTTGAATTATGAAAAAAATATTAGACAAAATAAACAGTCCAAAGGATTTAAAAAAACTCACTTTGAAAGATTTAAATTTTTTTTCAAGGGAACTTAGAGATTTTGTTATTGAAACAGTTTCTCAAACCGGTGGTCATTTCGGTTCCAATTTGGGTGTTATAGAATTGACAATAGCTCTTCATTATGTTTTTAATACCCCGGAAGATTTATTAATTTGGGACGTCGGACATCAAGCTTACTCACATAAAATTATTACCGGTAGAAAGGATAAAATAAAAACCATTAGAAAAAAAGACGGATTGGCTCCATTTCCCAAAAGAGAAGAAAGTGAATTTGATGCCTTTGGCGTTGGACATTCCGCGACATCCATTAGTGTGGCTACGGGGATGGCTATGTCTAAAAAGAATAAGAAAAAAAGAATAATAGCGGTAATTGGAGACGGCGCATTAACCGGAGGAATGGCTTTAGAGGCATTAAATCATGCCGGAGACATTAACGCAAATGTTATTGTAATTCTTAATGACAATAAAATGTCCATTTCTCCCAATGTTGGTGGTATTAGCAAATATCTTATCAGAGTAATATCATCACCGGCATACCGTCATTTAAGGGAGAGAGGTAGAAGAATTTTAAAAAAAACTCCTTCAGTTGAAAAATTTGCTTGTAAAATTGAAAAACAAGCTAAAGGATTGGTTTTTCCCGGTACCCTTTTTGAAGAACTTGGTTTTGAATATTATGGTCCGATTGACGGACATAACATTAAAGAACTGGTTGGAGTTTTAGATAATTTGAAAAACGCTACCGGTCCGAAATTTTTGCATATTATTACAAAAAAGGGAAAAGGATATGAGATGGCGGAAAAGGATGATTTGTCATTGCATGCGGTAAAGCCATTTGATCCCATTACGGGAGTAAACGCAAAAAGCAAGAAAAAATTTATTACCTATACGGAGGTTTTTTCTGACTGGATTTGCGATAAAGCGAAAAATGACAAAAGGTTGCAAGCAATTACTCCGGCAATGTGCGAAGGATCGGGATTAAAAAAATTCAGCATAAAATTCCCGAATCGCTATTTTGATGTTGGTATTGCTGAACAACATGCGGTTACTTTTGCCGGAGGATTATCTTGCAGTGGCGAAAAACCGGTAGTGGCAATATACTCTTCTTTTTTTCAAAGGGCCTATGATCAATTTATTCACGATATCGCTTTGCAAGATATGGATGTATTGTTTGCTGTTGATAGAGCCGGAATTGTTGGTCCTGATGGAGCGACTCATGCCGGAAGTTTTGATTTAACCTTTGCGCGAGCGATACCCGGCGTTATTATTATGGCTCCTTCAAACGAAAATGAGTGTTACGCCATGTTAGAAATGGGATATAATTATAAAGGCCCGGCAATAGTAAGATATCCTCGTGGAGGAAGTGGAATTAAAAAGCATAACAAAGGAAAAGGAGTGTTTTTGGAATTTGGAAAATCAAAAATTTTGAGAAAAGGAAAAAAAGTGGCGATATTGTCGTTTGGCGCACTTACAAATATTTGCAAAAGAGTGGCAAAAAACATAGATGCAACCTTGATAGATATGCGATTTGTAAAGCCCTTAGATGAAAAAATGCTTATATCCTTGGCGAAAAATCACAGTTATTTTTTTACAGTGGAGGATAATACGATTGTTGGTGGCGCCGGCAGTGGGGTTAATGAATTTGTTTTAAGCAAAGAATTGTCTGTAAAAATAAAGAACTTGGGTTTGCCAGATAAATTTTTATCTCATGGCACCAGAGAGGAGGTTTTAGAAGAAGCCGGATTAAATGAGGAGGGAATTGAAAGTTTTATTAAAAAAACAATAGTCAAAAATAAATAATGTTTATACCAGGCACCAAAACAGAAAAATTTTTTAATGATAAAAATATTATATTGATTGGAGTTGATGAGGCGGGAAGAGGCCCTTTGGCCGGACCGGTTGTGGCCGGAGCCGTTTTTTTAAAAGATATTAAATACAATCAAGTAAATTCAATAAAAGAGTATAGATTAATAAGAGATTCTAAAACATTATCAGAAAAACAAAGAAAAATTTCTTATGATTATATAATAAATAATTTCGTAGTTGGTGTTGGAATTTGCAGTGAAAAAACAATTGATAGAATAAATATTTTACAAGCAAGTTTTTTGGCTATGAAAATGGCTATAAATGATTTAAAAACTAAAATCAAAAAACGAAGATATTTTAAAAATAATCAAAGATATAAAGTATTTGTGGATGGAAATAAAATTATTCCCAACTTTAGTGAGAATCAGCGGGCGGTTGTACAAGGGGATAAAAAAATAAAATCTATAGCGGCCGCATCTATTGTCGCTAAAGTGGTTAGAGATGAAATAATGAAAAAATATGATGAAGTATATCCGGAATATGGATTTGCCAAACATAAAGGATACGGAACGAAAAACCATATACTGGCGATAAAAAACAATGGAGCGTGTGAAATTCATCGTCAAAGTTTTAATCCAATAAAAAAATATAATAGAAGCTAATCAAAAAATATGAATATTTTAGGAATTGATCCGGGAACGGCTACGACCGGTTGGGCTATTTTAAAAGAAAGAACTGGCGTTATAAAACCTATAGCGTATGGGCACATATCCACTTCTCCACAGAAAAGCACGGGAAGCAGATTGTTGGAAGTTGCCAAAGATATTGAAGAAATTATTAAAAAATACAAACCGCAAGAAAGCGCCATAGAAGATATATTCTTTTTTAAAAATGTTAAAACTGCGGTAAAGGTTAGCCAATCAAGAGGAGCAATGCTTCTAACATTGCAAAAAGAAGGAATAAAAATTTTTGAATATACTCCCTTACAAGTAAAACAAGCAATTACCGGATATGGACGAGCGGAAAAAAAACAAGTACAATTAATAGTAAAAAATATTTTAAAATTAAAAGAAATTCCCAGACCTGATGACACTGCTGATGCTATCGCTATTGCTCTTTGCCATTTGCAAAGTAGGAAAATATTGCAAAAAATATAATCGGCAAAATTTTTTACAATGAATTTGTTATACACTAATTGCTTTATGTAGTTTGGATACGGATGGTTGCTTTTTAAATTTTTTGGTGTAAAATTAAAATATTGAGTAATTTAAATTATTAAAAATATGACAAAAAAACAAAAAATTGTTATCGGAGTTATTTTATTGTTGTTTGCCGGCGGTTCGGTTTATCTTTTAACTACCAGAAACAAGATTCGTAAAAACAGGGTGGCTCAAATTAAAGCGAAAAACATTCAAAGTGAAGAAAAAAACATTTCAACAAAAACTCTTAATGAGAAAAATGTTAGTCCCATTAGCGGTGTAGCTTGCAAAAATTGGGACAGAAGAGCTTTGGCGGTGATGCAACCTGCAGATGTTACGGCGAGACCTGCGGCGGGATTTTCCGAAGCAGACATGGTTATTGAAATGCCGGTAATAACTTCTTCTGTCACAAGGTTGATGGCAATTTATCTTTGCAATACTCCAAAAGAGGTTGGCTCAATGAGAAGTGCAAGGCATGATTTTATACATTTGGCAAAAGGATTGGACGCTATTTTTGCTTCTTGGGGGCGTTCAGAGTCTCATACCGGAAAAGATGAAGTCGGTTTAGCTAAGGGAATTTTAGATCGTGGTGAAATTGATAATATAAATTGTAATGGAGATGCCGGAAAATCGGCATATGCATGTTCAGTAAATCCTTGCTTTAGAAAATCAGGAATGAAAAGAGGTGTTGATAGCGGTTATGCGCACCCTCAAGAATTTTGGAATTGCGCTAAAGAGTTTGGTTATAGAATGAAATCAAGTTTTGAGGGTTATCCTCATCAAAAAGAGTTGTCAATAGATCAGCGTCCCAAAAGTGGTCATTTAAGAGTAGCTTTCGGGGGTCCATTTGCTGTTGAATATGATTATGATAGAAAAACAAACTCTTATTTAAGAACATGGGGGGGTAAAAAAGATACTGACAGAAATAACAATAAAAGAATTGCTCCAAAAAACATTGTGGTAATGTTTGCAAAGTCGGAGCAAATAGAGGGACAATATAATAATGTTCAATTGGGTGATCCGTGGTATGATACTTCTGATACCGGAGAAGCTTATTATTATATGAATGGAAAAGAATACCATGGAACATGGAAAAAAGACAAATCAAATATTGCCAGCAAATTATACTTTTATGATAAAAACGGAGAAGAAATTAAATTTGTTCCCGGACAAATTTGGGTGGAGGTACTGGAACCCGGACAAAGATTGAGATGGAGCGAATCTCCGTTAGCAAAGCTTACGGATTAAAAAGAGATGATAACTTTTTTGTATGGTGAGAATTCTTTTTTCTCTTCTGAAAAACTTTCTCAAATTAGAAAAGAATTTGGCAAAAAAAATATAGATTGCATGGCTTTTGATGTTTCCGAGAAATCAATATTCTTTGGAGATTTTGTGAATGCTTTTAATTCAGACAGTTTGTTTTGTAAGGAAAAAGTAATTATTTTAAAAAATATTTTTTTGTCTAAAGATAAAGATTTTCAAGAAAAAATATTGGACTTTTTTAATAACAACCCGGATGTAATTAATGACAAAAAAACAACAATTATTATTTGGGAGGGCAACACGCCAAGAAAGAGTGATGGGCTATTTAAGTTTTTGATAAAAAATGCCAATAGTAAAGAGTTTAAAAAAATGAATCTTCATGATTTGGAAAAGTGGATTGGTGATCAATTTTTAAAAAATAAAAAACAAGTATCCCGAAGTGTCATTAAAAAAATTGCAATGGGTGCTAACGGTGATATTTGGAGAATAAGTAATGAAATTAAAAAAATACTAAACTATAAATTGGCAGAAGAAAAGATTGGCAGGGAAGATGTTGATTTAATGATGAATTTTGATGTAGATGTAAATATTTTTGAAACCATAGAAGTTCTTTTGAATAATGATAAGAAAAAAGCTTTGCAATTTTTAATCAAACAATTAAGAAGTGGAACTGATCCATTTTATATATTATCAATGTACATCTATCAATGCCGTAATTTATTAAAAATGATGGATCTGTATTCTCATGGAATTACAAACCAATATGAGATTGCTAAAATAACAAAACTGCATCCGTTTATTGTTCAAAAAAGTTTATTGCAACTGAGAAATGTTAATTTAATGAGATTGAAAAATATATATAATAAACTTGAAAAAATAGACAAAAATACAAAAACCGGTAATGTAAATATAAAATTGGCATTAACAATGTTTGTGGTTACGGTATAATTTTACGATAATAAAAACGGGCTTCAGCCCGTTTTTATTATTTGGAAAGTTTTTTTACGGCACTATTTAATCTTGACTTGTATCTGGCCACGGTATTTTTTTTAAGAACCTTTTTTTGTCCCGCTTTGTCCAACGCTTTAATAGCTTTTTTTAGCCATTCATTTGCAAGTTTTACCTTTTTCGCCGCTATAGCTTCTCTGGTTTTTTTTATTGCTCCGCGATAAACACCTCTTATTTTTCTGTTCTTTAGTGTTTTTCTGGTAGTTATTCTCACATATTTCTTAGCTGATTTTTTAATTGGCATACTTTTATTGCTGAATTAATTACATCTCTGAGTAAAAAACTATCATAAAAATAATTTTTTAGCAAGTATTGACTAGTATTAAAAAATTTATTAAACTAATTAGCAGTTATTGGTGGAGAGTGCTAACAATTGAAATGTTTAATTAATTTAAAAACAATCAAAATATTAGTTTAATTGTAATTAGTATTTTGATTGAAGTTTGGTTTTATGAGTAAACAAATAAAATATCATACAGATGCCAGAAAAAAAATTAAAATTGGCATTGATCGTGTAGCTGATGCGGTAAAGGGGACATTGGGTCCAAAAGGAAGAAATGTTATTTTGGATAAAGGATTTGGCGCTCCAACAATTACTAATGACGGTGTTAGTATCGCCAAGGAAATTGAATTGGAGGATAAATTTGAAAATGTCGGAGCGGAACTTATTAAAGAGGTGGCTGACAAAACAAATGAAGCTGCCGGAGATGGGACGACAACCTCAACGGTAATTACTCAGGCATTGGCAAAAGAAGGGTTGAAATATATTGAAACCGGAATTAATCCTGTTGGAGTTAGAAAAGGAATGGAGGATGCCAAAAAAGATGTGATAAATATTTTGAAGAAAAATTCCAAAAAGATTTCTTCTCGGGAGGAAATTGCTCAAGTGGCGACAATTTCCGCCGAATCGGAAGAAATGGGCAATATGATTGCCGATGTGATGGAAGAAGTGGGAAAAGATGGAGTAATTACGGTAGAGGAATCTCAGACTTTTGGATTGTCAAAAGAAATTGTGGAGGGTATGAATTTTGATAAAGGATTTGTTTCTCCATATATGATTACCGACGCTGAGGAGCAAAAAGCGGAGTTGAAAGATGCGCCAATTCTTATTACCGACAAGAAAATTTCGTCTATAAATGAAATTTTACCATTGCTTGAAAAACTTACTCAGTCGGGAACAAAAGAATTGGTTATTATTGCTGATGATGTTGAGGGGGAAGCCTTGGCAACTTTAGTTGTCAATAAACTGAGAGGCGCCTTGAATGTTTTGGCAATAAAAGCTCCGGAATTTGGAGACGCCAAAAAAGAAATGCTTGAGGATATAGCGGTTTTGACCGGCGCGCAAGTTGTTAGCGAAGAGAGGGGAATGAAATTGGATAAAGTTGAGTTAAGTGATTTGGGAGAAGCGCAAAAAGTTATTTCCACAAAAGATAATACAACCATTGTAGGCGGAAAAGGAAAAAAGAGCGCTATTGAAAACAGAGTGTTGCAAATTAAAGCGCAAATAGAAAAATCTGACAGTGATTACGATAAAGAAAAACTGCAGAAGAGAATGGCTAAATTATCCGGAGGAGTTGCTGTTATTAAGGTTGGTGCTGTGACGGAAACGGAGCAAACTTATTTAAAGCATAAAATGGACGATGCTTTGTCTGCTACTCGCGCGGCGGTAGAAGAAGGTATTGTTGCCGGCGGTGGAACAGCTTTGGCAAAAGCGGTGGCAATTTTATCCAAAAAGAAGAGTAATGGCAAGGATCATGAATATCAAGCCGGATATGACACTTTATTAAAAGCACTGAATGAACCATTAAAACAAATTGTTAACAATGCCGGCAAAAGAGAACCCGCAGTTGTTTTAAATAAAGTTGTAGAGACCGAGGGAATTAATTTTGGATATAATGCTAAAGATGATAAATTTGAAGAAGATATGATTAAATCCGGAATTATTGATCCGCTAAAAGTAACGAGGACAGCGCTGGAAAATGCCGTATCAATTTCTGCTATGTTGTTAACAACTGAAGCGGTTGTTACAGATAAACCGGAAGAAAAAAATCCGACGGAAGTTCCTGCCGGAATGGGAGGAGGAATGCCCGGAATGGATGGAATGATGTAATTTGTATCAAAAAAATAAAAAACGCCGACAAGTCGGCGTTTTTTATTTTTATATATTGTTGCAATATCAATCATAGTTTAATATACTATTACAGTTGTTAAGCAATCAATAATAAAAAATTATGAACTATAAAAAAACAACACTCAAAAACAATTTGAGAATTATAACCGCTCCAATGAAAGAAACGAAGACTGTAACCATAATGATTGGTGTTGGTGTCGGTTCTCGCTACGAAAGAGATGATGAGGCCGGAATATCTCATTTTATTGAGCATATGATGTTTAAAGGAACAAAAAAAAGACCTGTTCCAAGGAAAATATATGAAGAAATAGATTCTGTTGGAGGGAAATTCAATGCTTTTACCGGAAAATCAAGAACATTTTATTATGTCAAAGTTGATGCCAAGCATACGGACAGAGTGCTGGATGTTATTTTTGATATATTCTTAAATTCTAAAATGGATAGTAGGGAAATAGAAAAGGAGAGAGGTACAATATTACAAGAGTTGAGTATGTATGAAGATTTACCAATGAAAAGCGTGACGGATGTTTTTGAAAAGCTTTTATACGGAAAACATCCGTTGGGAAGAGAAATTATCGGAACTAAAAAAACCATAAATAATTTAAAAAGGGAGGATTTTTTAAATTATTTAAAACAATTTTATGTTGCAAGCAATACGGTTGTTTGTGTAGCCGGTCAACTCAATGAAAATGATATTTTGAAAAAAATAAATAATTATTTTTCTAAAATAAGAAAGGGAAATAAGATTGATTTTGAGAGGGTTACGGAAAAACAGGCTTCTCCAAAGATAAAAATTAAAAATAAAAAAAGTGACCAAACGCATTTCATTTTAGGTGTTAGAGCTTATAACAGGGAGCATAAAGATTATTACGTTATGCAACTTTTGGCCAATATCTTTGGCGGTAATATGAGTAGTCGTTTGTTTATAGAAATAAGAGAAAAGCGAGGCTTGGCTTACTACATTAATGCCGACTCCGAAGAGTATCAAGATGTTGGTTATTTTTCGGTCAGTGCCGGAGTTCAGCATAACAAAGTTAAGGAAGTATTGGAAATAATCTTAAAAGAATTTAAAAAAATTACAAAGAGAAAGGTTTCTGAGTTAGAATTACAAAAAGCAAAAGACTGTATAAAAGGTAAAATGGTTATGAATTTGGAATCCTCAGATGCAGTCGCCGGTTTTTTGTTAGGTCAAGAAATTTTAAGAGGTAAAATTGATGATTTGAAGACGGTTTTTAAGAAAATAGACAAAGTGACGGTAGATGATATTCTGCGAGTTTCTAAGGATATTTTTGTTTCCGAAAAGTTAAACTTAGCTATTGTTGGACCTCAAAAAAGAAATGAGCGAGCAATAAAAAGAAAGTTGATAATCTAGAGTTTTTTTAAATAATATGCTATAGTAACATACGGTGGTAGTTAATAAATTTTAATTTGTAAAAAAATGTATACAACAAATATGTCCAACTTAAGTAATTCTTTGGTTTATTCTTTTCAAAGAATGTGGGATGAAATTATTTATTTTTTGCCGACAATATTAGTGGCGGTGGTAATTCTGATTGCGGGACTTATTTTGGCGTCCATAGTGGGAAAATTAATTACTAAAATAACCGCAAAATTATATGTTGATAAAATATTAACAGCGAAAATAAAAAGGAAATTAAAAGAAATGAAAGTGGATTTAACTATTTCCGGGGTTTTTGGTTGGATGGTTAAATGGTTTATAATTGTGGGAACGTTGCTGTCAGTTTCTGATATTTTAAATTTGAAAGCCATATCTAACTTCTTGTTGAGTGTATTGTTATATATTCCAAATGTAATTGTTGCTACGGTCATTGTGGTTATTGGATTGGTTGTCGGAAAATTTATTTCGGAATTGATAGAAAAAGCCGTTTCCGGATCAAATGTTGTTTCACAAAAAACCCCCATTATTATAAGAAATATAGTTAAGTGGTTAATAGTTTTATTTTCCATTATGGCGGGTTTAATTCAATTAAAAATTGCTCCTCAACTAATTCAAACTTTATTTGCCGGTCTTGTTTTTGGTGTTTCTCTTGCCGGTGGCATTGCTTTTGGATTTGGCGGAAAGAAAAAAGCTGAAGAATTGTTAGAAGAATTATTTAGTGGAGGAGAGTAATTTTAACTTTAGAAATTTTTTTTTAAAGAAGATAATAATTGGCAAAGCTATATATCAAAAATGATATATTGGTAATTTTCTATGATTAAGTTATGAATATACAATATTACGGTCATTCTTGTTTTAAACTAATAGCGAAACCAAACGGGAGAAATACTGACAATGTGGTTGTTTTTTTTGATCCATTTCATAAGAGCGTAGGATTAAAACCGCCACAAGGCAAAGCAGATATTGTTTTTGTATCACACACGCAACACGATGATCATAATAATATAAGCGCTTTCAAAGGAAATCCTACCATTATTAACACCCCGGGAGAATTTTTTATTAAAGGTATCGGTGTGACAGGAGTGGATTCTTATCACGATGATAAAAAGGGCATTGAAAGAGGAAGAAATACAATTTTTGTTTTGGATGTTGAGGGTATTAAAGTATGTCATTTGGGTGATTTGGGCTCAGAACTTAATGCCAAACAATTGGATAAGATTGGCGCGGTAGATATTTTATTTATTCCCGTTGGAGGAAAATATACAATTGACGGAAAAGTTGCCCTGAAAGTAGCCAAAAAAATGGAGCCAAAAATTATAATTCCCATGCATTTTAATGTGCCGGGATTAAAAATAGAAGGATTGTCAAGTGAAAAAGAATTCTGTTCGGAAATTGGAAATTGTCCCAAAGACAATGTTAGTAAGATAACGATCAAAGAAAAGGATTTGGTGGATAAAAATATGGACGTTATTTTGATGAAATCATAGTTAGATTTATATTTTATTTTTATATTATTATGGAACAACAAAGAATAGGAATGTTTATGGAAAACAGTATGAATCGGTGGACAAATGTGGTTAATGACTTTTTGGAGTATTATGAGAATGGCGAATTAACGAAAAAAAAGATTGATGATTTTACTTCCAGTCTTGGGAAAGTTGAACGGGAGGAATTTTTGGAAGAATTAAAAATGGTGATAGATTGTGATTTGGATGATTTGCCGGATTAATTTTAAAGACGAGCTATGAGCATATATGATAAAATTGAAGAAATTAGGCAAATGCCGGAAGAAAAAAGGATTCGCTATGTTTGGTTAGCGGTGGCCGTTTGTATGTTCTTTTTGTTGATAATTTGGTTTTTTTCATCAAAGGAACTGATTAGCGAAAGAAAGGATGCAAATTTTAGTAATAGTGAAAATTTTTTGATAAATGAAAATAACAAAACGGATAATTCTGGCGGTGATAAAAATTAGTTAAGAAATTTATGAAAACTGAAGAAAAAGAAAATATACAAAACCAGCGAATAGTTGAAGAAGTTAAGCAGTCCTATTTGGATTATGCAATGAGTGTGATTGTGTCAAGAGCTTTGCCGGATGTTAGGGATGGACTAAAACCCGTGCACAGAAGAATATTGTATTCAATGTGGAAAACGGGACTAAAATCAAATGCTAAATTCAGAAAGTCGGCAACTGTTGTCGGTGAGGTTTTGGGAAAATATCATCCTCACGGTGATACCGCCGTTTATGATACTATGGTGCGAATGGCGCAGGATTTTTCACTTCGTTATCCTTTAATTTGGGGGCAGGGAAACTTCGGTTCAATGGATGGAGATGGTGCGGCCGCTTATCGTTATACGGAAGCAAAACTTAGAAAAATAGCGGAAGAAATGCTGTTTGATATAGAAAAAGATACCGTTGATTTTGTTCCAAATTTTGATGGAATTCACAAAGAGCCGACAGTTTTGCCGGCTAGGTTGCCAAATTTGCTTTTAAACGGATCAATGGGTATTGCTGTCGGAATGGCAACGAACATTCCCCCACATAACTTAAATGAGGTTATTGATGCCACAATATATTTAATTGATAATCCCAAAGCAACAGTTGATGATTTGATGGAATTTATCAAAGGACCCGATTTTCCAACCGGAGGAATTATTTATAACCAAAAAGATATTAGGGAGGCGTATGCTACCGGAAAGGGAAAAATTACAACTAGAGCAAAGGCGATTATTTCGGAAAATAAAAAAGGATCATTCAAGATTATTATTTCTGAAATAACATATCTAACAAACAAAGCTACTTTAATTGAAAAAATAGCTAATTTGGTTAAAGAGCAGAAAATACAAGGTATAAAAACATTAAGAGATGAATCTGATAAAGAAGGCGTACGAATAGTTATTGAATTAAAAAAAGATTCCTTTCCGGAAAAAGTGTTAAACAGATTATATTCTTTAACAGACTTGCAAAAAAACTTTAATGTAAACATGTTGGCACTGGTTGATGGCATTGAGCCTCAGGTCCTAAGCCTTAAATCGTCGTTGGAATATTATGTAAATCACCGAGAGGTGGTTGTAACCAGAAGGACAAAATTTGAATTGCAAAAAGCAAAAGATCGCGCACATATTCTGGAAGGTCTAAAAAAAGCATTAGATCACATAGACGAAGTGATAAAGACAATCAAAAAATCAAAGACACGCACGGAAGCGCACGGTAACTTGATTAAAAAATTTAAATTTTCCGATAAACAAGCAGACGCTATTTTAGAAATGAAATTGCAAACACTTGCCGGATTGGAAAGGAAAAAAATAGAGGACGAGTTGACAGAAAAGTTAAAATTAATTGCCAAATTGGAAGCTATTTTAAAAAGTAGGGTTAAGTTGATGAATCTTGTTAAGAAAGAATTAAAAAGTATAAGAGAACAATATGGCGACGATAGAAAAACAAGAGTTATCAAGGGAAAAATTGGTGAGTTTAATCAAGAAGATCTGGTTGCCAACGAGGAATTTATAATCACACTTTCTCAAAGCGGATACATAAAAAGAATGAAGCCAGGTGTTTATAGAACACAAAAAAGAGGAGGTAAGGGAGTTATTGGCGCCAACATAAAAGAGGATGATATTATTTCTCAAGTTTATGCGGTAATGTCGCATGATAATTTGTTATTTTTTACAAATAGCGGAAAAGTTTTTCAAACCAAGGCATATGAAATTCCTGAGGCGACAAGGACGGCTAGGGGACAAGCGCTGGTAAATTTTTTACAGTTATCTTCCGAAGAAAGAGTGACAGAAATGATTGCTTTTAATAAGGATGATGTTTTCAAATTTTTCTTTATGGCCACAAAAAAGGGCGTAGTTAAAAGGGTTAAACTTTCAGAATTTGACAATGTCAGAAAGAGTGGTTTGGTGGCGATAAAACTAAAAAAGGGCGATGAATTAAGATGGGTTAAGGCAACAACGGGAAATGATGAAATTATTATGGCAACATCGGGCGGTCAGGCTATTAAATTTAATGAAAAAGATGTGCGTGCTATGGGTCGCTCCGCTTCCGGAGTTAGAGGAATAAGATTGAAAGAAAGTGATAAAGTTGTTGGCATGGATTCAATCTTCCGAAATCAAAAAAGCAATCAATTGTTGGCAATAAGTGAGTTTGGTTATGGCAAAAGAAGCAATTTATCTTTATATAAAATACAAAAGAGGGGAGGGTCCGGAATTAAGACGGCAAAAATAACGGCAAAAACGGGAAAGTTGGTGGGCGCAAGCGTCATTAATACTAATGACTTAGATAGAGATTTGTTTGTCACTTCCGTAAAAGGACAAGTGATAAGAACTCCGCTAGAAAGCATATCCGTCTTGGGGAGAGCAACTCAGGGAGTAAAGATTATGAATATTAAAAGTGGTGATAAGGTTGGAGCATCCGCAATTCTTTAAAAAATAATAAGTTAAAAATATGGATATTCAAAAAATTTTAGATTTTCAATTTTGGGGAAATGATGGCGCTAATTATTTTAAAGCGCTGATTATTTTTCTAGGTTCATTGATTCTTTTTAAAATTTTTCAGTTTTTCCTAATTAAAAAAATTGAAAAAATAACAAAAAAAACAAAAACGGACATAGACGATTTTTTTGTTGATTTAATCAAAAGCGTTAAACCTCCTTTTTATTTGTTTATTGCCTTATTTATTTCTTTCCATTTTTTAAATTTGGCAATATGGTTTAAGTTGCTTTTTAATAGGATCATTATGGCGACCGTTGCACTGCAGACGGTTTTAATTCTTCAAAAAGTCATAGATTATTCGGCGGGGAAAGTGGTTGAAAAAATAACCGATACCGATGCCAATGAAAAGGAGAGAGTTGAGGAAACAGCGGTAATTAAAACTATTAGCAAAATTTTAAAGTTTGTGCTTTGGATAACGGCGGTTTTGTTGCTATTATCAAATATGGGCGTTAACGTAACTTCCGCGATTGCCGGAATGGGTATCGGTGGCATCGCCATGGCTATGGCGGCGAAAGATATTTTGAGCGATATTATCGCTGCGGTTTCCATTTATCTGGATAAGCCATTTAAAGTTGGGCAAAGAATACAAGTTGGAAATGATGTTGGTACGGTGGAACATATTGGAATAAAAACCACTCGGTTAAAAACACCTCAAGGACAAGAATTGGTTGTGTCCAACAGAGATATTACCGGCGCTCGTGTTCAAAATTTTAAAAAAATGGATAGAAGAAGAGTAACTTTTGTTTTGGGTGTTGTATATGGTTTGAGCGCTAAAAAATTGGAACAAATCCCGGAGTTTATTGAAATTATTATTTCTGAAAAAAAAGAAGTGGAATTTGACAGATGTCATTTTACAACCTATGGGGATTTTAGTTTGAATTTTGAAACGGTATATTTTGTAAATTCATCCGATAAAAGAAAATATCTTGATATTCAACAAGAAATAAATTTGGATATTTATAAAAAATTTGAAGAAGAAGGCATAGAATTTGCTTATCCGACGCAGACTGTTTATTTGGAAAAGTCTCAAAACTGATTTTTGGGATTTCATTTTTTAAGTTATGTCATCAAAAATTTTTTCGGCAACAACCATTGGTTTGGATAGTGAGTTGGTGGAAGTGGAAACGGACATTCTTTCAAAGGGATTACATAGTTTCGCAATTGTCGGTTTACCGGATACGG
>CAZRUH010000004.1:0-11352 GCA_964603325.1 uncultured Bdellovibrionales bacterium | reverse complement strand
AATAAAAGAATCCAGAGATAGAGTTGGTAGCGCTATAAAAAACAGTGGTTTTGTTCCTCCCTACAGATGTGGCAGAATCACGGTTAATTTAGCTCCCGCCGATTTGCCAAAATTTACTCCGATATATGATATTCCGATAGCTATTAGTTTTTTATTGGAATCAGATCAATTATCCTTTGATGTGGAAAATAAACTTTTTTTGGGAGAGTTATCTTTGGCGGGCAAAAGTCGTCCGGTGCAAGGTGTTTTGCCGATTGTTTTAACGGCAAAAGAAAAAGGTTTTAGGGAAA
Organism: uncultured Bdellovibrionales bacterium; assembly: GCA_964603325.1. GTDB lineage: Bacteria > Patescibacteriota > Minisyncoccia > Moranbacterales > UBA9337 > LSNR01. The sequence goes on along the minus strand of CAZRUH010000004.1, from coordinate 11,062 downwards.
TATATCTTCCCATAGAAAATGCCAAAGAAGCAAGTGTGGTTAACGGGGTGGAAATTATTCCGGTAGACAGCCTTTTTGAATTGGTAAATCATTTGCGAGAAAAAGAAAAAATAAAACCATTTAAAAGATTAAGCCCGGAAAAGTTATTTGAAACTCAAGATTATGAAACCGATATGTCTTATGTTCGCGGACAAGAGCATGCGAAAAGGGCTTTGGAAATTGCGGCTGCCGGAGGACACAATGTTATTATGAACGGTCCTCCGGGATCGGGAAAAACATTATTGGCAAAAACTATGGCATCAATTTTGCCAAAACTTTCTTTGGAAGAAGCTTTGGAAATTACTAAAATTTTTTCAATATCGGGAAAACTCCCCAAAAAAGAATCATTGTTGACACAAAGACCGTTCAGATCTCCACATCACAGCGCCAGCGCGGTTTCATTGGTCGGGGGAGGCGCTTATCCGACACCTGGTGAAATCAGTTTGGCTCATAGAGGAGTGTTATTTTTGGATGAATTTGCCGAGTTTCCCAAAAATGTGATGGAAAGCTTGCGACAACCTTTGGAAGATGGCGTTATTACTGTTTCTCGCGCCAAAGGTTCTCTTAACTTTCCGGCAAGATTTACTTTGGTGGCTTCAATGAATCCTTGTCCTTGCGGAAACGCTACCGATACGGAAAAATCATGTTCTTGTTCACCGGCACAGGTGGCAAATTATCAAAGAAAAATATCGGGACCGATATTGGACAGAATTGATTTGCAAATTGAAGTTCCGAGAATAAAATTTGAAAAACTTCAAGAAGACAATGCCGGAGAAAATAGCGCAGAAATTCGCAAAAGAGTGGAAAGTGCCAGAAAAATTCAAAGGAAAAGATTTGAAAAAATTGGCAAATTTACCAACAGCGAAATGACATCAAATGAAATTAAAAATTTTTGTCAACTGAATGAAAATTCAATTAAACTCTTGAAAGAAGCGGTATCTTCAATGGGTCTTAGCGCCAGATCATATTATCGTTTGATAAAAATAGCTCGCACTATTGCGGACTTGGAAGAATCAGAAAATATTTTAACGGAACACATTGCCGAAAGTATCCAGTATCGTTTTAAAAATAATTGATTTTTATGACTAAAGAAATTATTACGAAAAATCGCAAAGAGACCGTTGATTTGGGGAAATCTTTCGCAAGCAAACTTTCGGGAGGGGAAATAGTTTGTCTTTATGGTGATTTGGGAACGGGAAAAACAAGTTTTTCTCAGGGAGTTTTACAAGGATTGGGCGCAAAAGGTCCTTATACCAGTCCAACATTTGTTATTATGAAAGAATATAAAATTTTAAATGATAAAAACATTGAAAATGTTTATCACATAGATGCATATCGTATTGGTGGAGATGATATGATGGATTTGGGGTGGAAAGAATTGGTGGAATATGGAAAAAATATTGTGATTATTGAATGGGCGGAAAAAATAAAAGAGATAATTCCTCAAAAAAGTAAAAAAATAGAGTTTCTTTACATAAGCGAAAATAAAAGGAAAATAATTTTTAAATAAAAAATATGAATAAAAAAAACTTATTGTTTTTAGATACGGAAACTACAGGTAATGATGTTGACAAGGATCGTTTGTGTCAAATTTGTTATAAAATCGGGGGTAAAATTACCACTAAAAATTTTAAACCGAAAATTCCGATATCAATTAAAGCAATGAGCATTACACACATTACAAATGAAATGGTAAAAAATGAAGAAAGTTTTAAAGATAGCCAAACAAAAAAGGAACTGCAAAAACTTTTAAATAAAAATATTTTAGTAGCGCACAATGCTAAATTTGATATGGCAATATTGAAGGCGGAGGGGGTAAAAATTGAAAAAAATATCTGCACCTTAAGAGTGGCTCGTTATTTGGATGAGAAACAAGAAATTCCCGAGTACAACTTGCAATTTTTAAGATATTATTATGGTATAAACATAAATGCAAATCCTCACAGCGCCGAGGGAGACGTTTTGGTTTTAGAAGCAATTTTTAAACATCTTTACAAAAAAATGAAAGAAGTTTCTGATATGGATTCAGAAGGCAATATTTTAAACAAGATGATTGAAATTTCAAAAAATCCCGCATTGATTAGAAAATTAACTTTTGGAAAATATCAAAATCGCCTGTTGTCGGAAATTGCGCAAGAAGATAGAGGATATTTGGAATGGTTGTTGGCGCAAAAGGAAAAAGATGGTGATGAGGATTGGATTTACAGTTTGAGATATTTTTTGGGGTAATTTATTGTCTTGCCAAAACTAATGCATAAACTTTCTTAACCTTATTTTTCTTTAATATTTTGGCACACTCAAAGAGAGTGGTTCCCGTTGTAATTACATCATCAACCAATAAGATATTTTTGTTTTGAATAAGCGAAGTTTTAAAGTTTTTGTTTATAGCAAAGACTTTTTTTAAATTTTCTATTCTTTGACGGCGATTTTTTGTTTTTGCTTGTGGTAAGGTGTATTTTTTGCGAATAAGAACGTTTGTTAAAATTTTAAGATGAAATCCGGGAGTTAAATTTTTACTTAGATATTCGGCTAATAATTCGGATTGATTAAAGTTTCTCCACCGTAAACGGCGGGGGTGTAGTGGGACCGGAATAACAAAATCCGGCAATTCCAAGTCCGATTTTAGAAAGGCTTTCCTCATAACTTCCCCAAGCGGATTTTTTAATTCAATCAGAAAACGGTATTTGTAATAATGTATCAAATTTGCAAGAAGCGTTTTTTGATTATTTTTTTTATAAAACGAAGAAATAAGAACCCCGTCAATAAGAGGATTTTGTTGACAAGAAAAGCAAGTTTTTCCTGCGGGGGTGAATTTCTTTTTGCACAAAGGACAAAGATGATTATTTTTTAGGGAAATTTGATTAAGGCAATTATCGCAAAGCCAACAATCCGGCTTATTGCAAGATAGGCAATACGCCGGGAAAAAAGTATCTAAAACCGCCTGTTTAGACTTATTCCAAATATTTTTATCTAACATTAACTTTATTTTTTTTGATGCTTAAGTAAAGCTCGCCTTTACTCTTGTGGCTCGCTATTTTTTTAGCGATTCCATTTTCAATCAGATCACGAATATTTTTCTGTATATAACGAGCCCCTTTTTGGCCGGAAGGATGATTGTTTATAATAAAGGGAATAACATTTTTATTATATTCTAAAATGATGGATTCGGAATGTAGTCTTTTTTGAAGTTTTTTCATTTCCAGTGTGATTATATTTTTTAAATCAGAGTCGGTTAAAGCGTTAAACACGATTATATCATCAAGTCTGTTTAGTATTTCCGGTCTTATTTTTTCTTCTAATTTCTTTAGAACATTGTTTCTTATTTTTTCAAAATTTTTCTGAATATAATTTTTTCTTTCTCTTTGTTTTTCCAAATCAAAGCCAATTTCAGATGCCTTTGTAAATTCCTCGGTTCCAATGTTTGATGTCAAAATTATAATGGTGTTTCTAAAATTTATTTCTTTTCCTTCAGCATCAGTCAATGTTCCATCTTCCAAAATTTGCAACAAAATATTGAATACATCCGGATGAGCTTTTTCTATTTCATCAAATAAAACCAAACTATAAGGTTGTCGTCGTATTTGTTCGGTTAACTTTCCACCTTCTCCATATCCGACATATCCCGCAGGCGCTCCCAATAGTTGAGAAATATTGTGTCGCTCCATAAATTCACTCATATCAATTTTGACAAGCGAGTGTTTGTCAGCAAAAAAATCTTTAGCCAATACTTTGGCGGTTAAAGTTTTTCCAACACCGCTTGGACCAAGAAACAAAAATGAACCAATGGGCTTGTTTTGACCGCTTACTCCGGTTTGAGATCGCAATATGGTTTCAGATATTTTCTTAACAGCCTCTTTTTGTCCAATTATTTGAGAGTTTAGGTGGCGATGAATGTTTTTTATTTTGTCAGAAGTCTGGGAAAGTAGTTTTGAGGTGGGAACTTTTGTTAATCTTGATACAGTTTCAGCAATGTTTTCTTTGGTCATAACGGAAATATTTTTTTTATTTTTGGCAGATAATCGCTTTTTTAATTTTTTAATTTTTTCCAAGAGATTTCTTTCCAAGGACTGTAAACTTAAAGCATCATCAAATTTGTTTATTTTAACCAATTTATTTTTTTTGAGAATAGTTTTTTTCAGTTCTTTTTCAGTATCAATAATTTTTTTGTGCAAAGAAATGTCTTCATTTTTGCTATGAATTCGGGAAGCGGTTTCATCAATCAAATCAATGGATTTATCGGGTTGAAAACGATCTCTAATATAGCGAGAACTTAGGTTTACCGCAAAAGAAACGGTTTCTTTCGGTATTCTAATGTTATGAAAGTTTTCATAATTTTTTTTAATGCCGGAAAGTATTTGTTCAGTTTCTCTTCTTGTCGGTTCTTTTGTAAAAATTGTTTGAAAACGACGTTCCAGTGCGGAATCTTTTTCAATATATTTTTTATATTCTGTGGGGGTTGTGGCGCCAATGCATTGTAGTTCTCCTTGGGTTAACGCCGGTTTTAATATGTTGGCGGCGTCCAATCCTCCCATAGTGTTGCCGGCGCCAACAATGCTATGTATTTCATCAATAAATAGAATAATATCTTTATTATCTGATGCTTCAGCAATAATATCTTTTAATCTTTGTTCAAATTCTCCACGAAAACTGGTTCCGGCAACAACAAGAGCCATATCTAAAGAAAGAATTTTTTTTGAAATCAAATGAGATGGCACATTTCCGGAATTTATTTTTTTTGCCAATCCTTCTATGAGAGCCGTTTTTCCAACGCCGGGATCTCCGACAAGTAATGGATTATTTTTGTTTTTTCTTCCCAGAGAAGTTACTATTTGATTTAATTCATGAATTCTCCCAATAAAGGGGTAGTTATTTTTTAAAACTTTTTTGTTTAAATTTACGCAAAAATAATCAAGAGCGGGAGTCTTGCTTTTACTTTTTTTTGACGAATTTAACGGTGGAAATTCTATAGTGGGAATATCCAGCGCTTTTAAAATATCATTCAGAGTGTTTTTATTCAGAGATTCTATTTTTACTCCGGTGATATTTTTGGAAATATTGGTTGGCTTGGCGGTTTTTTTTGTGGAAAATTTTTTATTGGAATTGGACAAAAACAGTATCTTGGCAACGGCATCGGTCGGTTTTTTCATAATGGAAAATGCCAAATGCTCCGTTCCGACATATGGATATTTAAATTTGCCTGCCAGGGAATATGCCCGAACGATAACATCTTTTGTTTCTTTAGATAATTTTATTTGAACTTTGCCATTTTCAGATGAATTGGTTTTTGCTTTTGAATAATTAAGAGTTTCTTCAAAAAATGACTTTTTTATCCCAAGATCGTTTAAAATATTGCTACCAAGACTGCCTCTTTCAAGAAAAATGGCAAAAAGCAAATGTTCCGGCTTTATAGTCTTTGATTTGTAAAAAATGGCGATACTCCCAGCCTCATCAATACTGTGCTTGGCATGAATGCTCATTTTTTTAAAAATTTCTTTGTTTGTCATAATTTAAAATGTTATTTGGTAATTTAATTTTTTATACTTTCGTTTATTTTATAAGCATATACTTGATAATGTCAATCATATTTCGTTTGATGTTTAAAGTCAATGGCTTTTTATCGTTTTGATGCTATAATTTTAGTATTGTGTATAAAATTGTTAAAAAATATAAAAATGAAAAAGCAAATAGTTAAGTATGCAGAGTTGGGCTTAATGGTAATTACGGCATTTTTTTTATGGAAAACAAGTTTTAATATTATGAAAACCTCTCAAACTGAAAGTTGGTGGTTGCCAATATCTGCATTTGCATTGTTTTTCGTTTTTTGGTCTCTGGGAGCTATTTTGGTAAAAAATAACCAATTGTTTTTTATTGCCACATTAATATCTCTGTTTTCCGGTCTGTTTTTTGTCCAAAGTTTTCAGTTTGCGGTAATTATTGCAATTTCTTTGTTAATTTTGTGGTTTGGGCGGAAGTTGGTTAGAGAAGAATTGAGTTCTAGAATTAAAATAAGTATTTGGAATTCATTGCGGATAGAAAGAAGATTTTTTGTTTTTGCAGTGGCAATTATAATAACCTCTCAATATTATTTTGGAAGTGGTTTTTCCGATGATTATAAAAAACTTCCCAAAATGAATATTGGGGAGAGGCAAATTTTATGGAGCATGAGAATTATCAGCAAAATAAATCCTAAATTTATCGGCGATTATGAAAATATAAACGCTATGACCGTAGATGATTTTATAGCTTCAAAAATTGCCAATAATGAGCCGAGCGATGAAACAAGTCAAAGAAATTTGATGAATGGTTTTAAAGAAAAAAAGAATGTCACGATGGTGGAGAGCGGTCGGAAAAATTTTTCCGATATGTTGGGGGAAAATATTTCCGGAAATGAAAAGTTAATAGAAGTATTTGCAAAAATTATCAACAAGAAAATTAATAAGATTTTAGATGTAAATATCGGTTATATGGATCAAAGAATTCCAATTATGCATGGAGTATTTACAACTTTGCTTTTTTTAAGTATTGTTTCAATAGGTATGTTAATCAGTCCGTTATTGATTGTTGCGGTTTGGGCGTTGTTTAAATTAATGATTTTATTCGGTTTTGTTTCTATAGCCAAAAAAGAAGCGGAAATAGAAATAATTGCTTAGCACCCAATGTCTTTTTTAAGAAAAAAAATGATTATTGCGTCAATGTTAGCGCTTGGTTTAGCGGGTATATTTTTTGGTATTTTTGACAACAAGAAAAATCCAAATATTGTTGCCGATGTAAAAATTGAAAAAGGTGATAGCGTTTGGGATATTGGCAAGAAGTTAAAAAACAAAAAAATAATAAAAAATCAATTGGGGTTTGTTTTTGAAGTTTATGCCAAGGGAAAGCAAAAAAAATTAAAGGCGGGAGAATATTTAATCAGTTCAAACTTGAATATTTCCGAAATCATTAGAATAATTTCAAATGGAAACACTATCGCTGAAAATAATCAAAAAAAAATTACTTTTCCGGAAGGATGGAGCGATAAGCAAATGGCCGAGAGATTGTCCAATAACGGCTTTAGCGGTGATGAATTTTTAAAACTGGCAAATAATCCAAAATATTTTTTAAAAAAACACAATAATTACGACTTTTTGAAAGAAATTCCAGATGGTAAAAACTTGGAAGGATTTTTATTTCCGGACACTTACTTGTTTGCCAATAAATCTGATGCGGAAACAATTATTGAGAAAATGTTAAATAATTTTAGTCAAAAACTTTCTGGGGATTTGAGAAAAGAAATTGAAAGACAAAATAAGACTATTTATGAAATCATCACAATGGCAAGTATTTTGGAAAAGGAAGTGAAATCTTCTAATGATAAAAAAATAGTTAGCGGTATTTTTTGGAAAAGAATGAAAAACGGGCAAGCTTTTCAAAGTTGCGCAACTCTGGCATATATTTTGGGAGAAAACAAAAAACAATATTCTTACAAAGATACCAAAATAGAATCACCATACAATACTTATTTATACCCGGGATTACCACCGGGGCCAATTTCAAATCCGGGCTTAGATTCAATTTTGGCGGCGATTTATCCGATAAAAACGGACTACAATTATTTTCTTAGTAACCCGGAAACAGGAAAAACGGTTTTTTCCAAAACATTAATAGAGCATAATATGAACAAGAGAATAAATGGACTTTAATATTTATGAATAAAGATAAAAGTTTTTTTAAAGAATTAAATGAGACGAAATATAGAAGCGTTGAGACTTGTATGCAATCAGATCAAGATATGAAAAGAGTTGAACGGTGGCTATGTCAAAATTTAAAATTGGAAAAAGAGGTAGTTGAGCAATTGCTTTTTGTTGTAAAAACTACATTGACAGGTTGTTTTGTTAATCAATGTCAAGACGCCACCAAAGAATTCGCTGAAAATTTGATAACAAGATTTGGAGAGGAATTGTCTTTTTTCGATTTAGCTTCCGATGTGGAGTTTTTTGATGTTAGATCAAAAGGTCCATTTAATAACAGTAATCAAAGAATAAAATATCACAGTGTTGCGGTTCTTGATTTTGGAGGCAAAGAAAAAGTTTTTTTGATTTGCGATTTGACTTATGGTTTAAATATGCAAAGGGGAGACAAAAAGAATATACTTTTTTTGGTAGAAGAAGGTGATATGGGGAAGGTGACGGAATTGCTTTCAAAAAAATATGGAGGCAAGTGGGATTTTGTGTATAGATTTAACAAAAAAAACAAAAAATTTGAATTTATTGATTGATTATGGATCTTTATGGACAACCAATATTGAGTTTTCTAAACGAATATGGATATTGGATGGTTATTCCTTTGATGTTTTTGGAGGGACCGATAACTACCATCTTCGCCGGACTTTTGTCATCTTTCGGTATTTTAAATGTTTGGATTATTTTGTTTTTGGCTATTATTACCGATGTTTTAGGAGATAGCGCATTATATGGTATAGGAAAAAAATGGGGTTTTAACTTTGTAAACAAATTCGGCAAACATATTGGCGTGACAAAAGAAAGAATTTTAAAAATGGAAAAATATTTTATTAGACATGGTGGAAAAACAGTTTTTATGGCGAAATCAACAACGGGATTTTGTTTATTAACTTTTATATCTGCCGGAATTTTTAAAATGAATTTTAAAAAGTTTTTAAAGTTTTCTCTGGCGGGTGGGATTATTTGGAGCGGAGGATTGGTTTTGGTTGGTTATTTCTATGGTTATATGTGGCGAGAAATAATGAACTACATAGAGTGGATTGGATGGGTAATTGTTTTCCTTGTCATTTTGTTAATTGTGATGTTAAAATTTATTAGAAAAAGTAAATTCCGGAAATTTTTTAATAATAATATTTAAATAGGGCGATATGATTAAAAAAATTATTAAAAAAAGAAGAGAAAAAAGTATTCTTTTGTCCAATCCTCAACTTTTATACAAAGAAGAGCAAGTTTTTATTAAACAACCATTTTATTTCAAAGGAAATAATGGTTCAGCTGTTTTGTTGTTTCATGGTTGGTCAACCACACCATATGAACTTAGAAGATTGGGAAAGTTTCTAAACAATGCCGGCTATACCGTTTATGCGCCTATGTTTTCCGGACATGGAACAAAATATCAAGATTTGGAAAATATTAAATATCAAGATTGGCTAAATGACGCCGATAAAGCATTTAAAAAACTGGAGGAAAATCATAAAAAAATTTTTGTTGGAGGAACATCTATGGGTGCCAACATATCATTATGTTTGGCTAAAAACAAAACTTATAATATCGCCGGTTTGATTTTGATGGCCACTCCATACAAACTAAAATTTGAAAAGTTTGGAAAAGTAACGGTAAACACTATGAATAGATTCAAAAAATATCATAAAAAGTTTTATCCGCCAACTTTTGGATCATTTACAACAATTACTCGTTTAATATCTTATCAGAAATATCCGATTAAAAATGTTTTGGAACTGGGAAAACTGGTAGATTATTCTCGCAAGAATTTGGAAAAAATTTCTCAACCGTGTTTATTATTACAATCATCTCATGATCATGTTATTTCTAAAAATAGTGCTAACGAAATTTATAAGCAAATCAGTTCTAAAAGAAAAACAAAAAAATATTTGAAAAAAGCTTATCATACCTTTATTTCCGATATTAAAAATGAGCATATTTTTGAAGACATATTGAAATTTATAAATGAAAATTAAAATTTTTTATGAATATAGCGATTTTTACCAACAATTATTTGCCAAATCATTATGGCGTGACGAATTCAATAGAAAGTTTTCGTAAACAATTGGAAAAAAGGGGGCATACAGTTTATATTTTTGCACCTGAATATAAAAATTATCAAGATAAAAATAAAAATGTTTTTCGCTTTCCATCTCTTGATTTGAATTATAAGATAAAATTTCCCTTGCCAATTCCTTACTCTCGTAAAATTAATAAAGTTTTAAATAATTTGGAAATTGATATTATTCATTCACAGCATCCAAATTTACTTGGAAAAACAGCTTTGCGTTGGGCGAGAAAGAAAAATATTCCCATAGTTTTTACTTGGCATACACTTTATGATCAATATGTTGATTATGTGCCATTTTTTTTAAGAAAAATTTCCGCTTATTTAATTATAAAAAGTGCGGTTAATTACGCCGATAAAGTAAATCAGGTTATTGTGCCAACCAATTCAGTAAGGAAAATTATTGAAAATTGGGGAGTGGAAAACAAAAATATTGTTGATATGCCAACGGGGATAGATAGAGGAATGTTTTCCGGCTTTGATGGTAATAAAATTAGGAAAAAATTAAAAATTTTTTCGGATAAAAAAGTAATTTTATCCATTTCTCGATTAACTAATGAAAAAAATGTAGTTTTTTTGTTGAAGGAAATAATAAAAGTTTTGAAAAAAAATAAAAATAGTGTTTTTGTGTTTGGCGGGGAAGGATATCTTTTGAAGGAATTAAAAAAAATGGTTTTCAATTCGGGGTTAAAGGAGAGGATTTTTTTTCCGGGAATAATTAAAAAAGATGATATTAAAAATTATTTTGCGATGGCGGATATTTTTGTTTATGCTTCAAAATCTGAAACTCAGGGAATGATAATTAGTGAAGCAATGTATATGGGTTTACCCATAGTAGCCATAAAGGCGTTGGGAATAAAGGATTTGATTGAAAACAAAAAAGATGGAATTCTGGTTTCGGAGCACAAAAATGTGTTTTTTAAGGCTGTTAATGAACTATTAAGCAATAATGAAAAAAGAGTAATTTTAGGAAAAAATGCAAAAAATACGGCGGAAACAAAATACACAAGTGAAGTTTGCGGAAGTAAATTGATTGATATGTATAAAAAGACAATAGGAATAAAAAAATAAACAAAATTTTTATTGCTCTCTTAATCTATTGTCTTACAGAATTTTTCCACAAACAATAAACAAAGTTGGTGAGTAAAATTCATCTATCAGTAATTTAAATTAAAACTAAAATATTACCATATTACATAATATGGTAATGAAAAAGAAATATTTATCTAAAAAC
>CAZRUH010000003.1:24199-34492 GCA_964603325.1 uncultured Bdellovibrionales bacterium | reverse complement strand
TGCATTATCCGATCATTGCCATTTTTCATACCAAACCCTCCAAGTGGCTTAATTGCTCCTTCTGATATGCTCAATTTTTTATTTGGAATCATTAAATCAATATTGATTTTTTTCCTTTCTCCCAATCCTGAACATTCCCGACAAGCACCCTTTGGATTATTAAATGAGAAGTGTCTTGCCGTCACTTCTTTAACTTTTATATTACAATCTTTGCAAACAAATTCTTTGCTGTAAATAAATTCTTTTTTGCCGTTAACCAATATTTTCATTATTCCTCCGCCAATTTTCATAGCTGTTTCTATGGAGTCCAAGATTCTCTCTTTGTCAAAATTATCATTTCTTAACAAAATTCTATCAACAACAACACTTATTTGATACTGTTGTTTTTCTTTTCTCACAAAAGAAATTGCGTCAGCAACAGACAAAACCTTCTTGTTTACGAAAACTCGGGCATACCCCATCTGTTTGATTTTTCTCAAAACATCCAAAACATTATTTGTTTTATTTTTGTAGTCAGCCATTATGACTATGCTTGTTTTATCGGGCATCTTTCCAATATCGGTTATTATTTCTTCAACATTCCTTTTTTTCATTTCCCCTCCACATTTCCAGCAATGTGGCTTTCCCGCATAGCCAAACAGAATTCGTAAATAATCATATATCTCCGTTAATGTCCCCACTGTTGAGCGAGGACTTCTGGTAACGCTCTTCTGATCAATGGAAATAGGCGGATTTAAATTTTCAATATCATCAACATCGGGACGAGAAGAAATATCCAAAATACTTCTCGCATAAGAAGACATTCCTTCCATATATCTGCGATTACCTTCAGCAAAAATTGTATCAAAAGCCAAAGAAGATTTGCCGGATCCGGACAATCCGGTAATTACAACAAACTTATTTTTGGGGATATCAATATTAACATTCTTTAAATTGTTGACTCTGGCACCCTTAACGACAATGTATTTCTTTTTATTTTTCATGATAAAATAAAATTGGAATTATTTACATACAAAAAATTTTGCAAACTCTAGAAAGTTTAACTCATATATAATTTACAGTCAATTCTTCATATTGAATCCTCTACTTGATACATCATACAAAAACAACATCCAAATGCATTAAAAAAATCCACTTATTCTGTGTTTTTATTTTTCAATTTTTCTATGTTTTTACAGTCACTTTCTTTAACTAAGAGCCACCCTTGCCAAATTTATCTAAAAATCATCAAAAAAATACAAATAAACAATCAAAATTTTTTTGCTATTCTTTTCCAATCGGAAATTGAAAGACTTTGAGCTCTGATATTTGGGTCAATCCCAACGCTCTTTAGTTTATTTTCAATTTCTTTTTTATCAATATGCAAACTGTTTGCCAAATTATTCATCAAAATTTTTCTGCGCGCGCAAAATCCGGCGCGAACAATTTTAAAAAAAACTTTATCAAAATCATTCTTTGATTTTTTTTTAATATTTTTTATTTTGATAACGGCACTGTCTACACTTGGCTCCGGAGTAAAGTTTTCCCGATCTACAAAAAATAATATTTCCGGTTTACCATAATATTGAACGGAAACAGACAACTTGCTCATTTTTCCTTGGATAGCCACAATCCTCTCCGCCACCTCTTTTTGTGTCATTAAAATCATTTCCTCCGGCCTGTTTTCGCTCTCTAAAAATAATCTAATTATTTTTGAGGTAATGTAATAAGGAATATTGGCAATAACCTTGTACTTATCAATTTTTCTATCACTTAACATTTTGGAAATATTCACACTTAAAATATCCCCAATCAATAATTCAAAGTTGGTATTGTTCTTAAATTTATTTAAAAGACTGTTTTTTAAACTCAAATCAACTTCAATTCCTATAACTTTTTTTGATTTTTTCAACAATTCTTTGGTCAAGATTCCTTTTCCGGGACCAATTTCCAAAACATTATCACACCACTTTAAACCGGCAGAAGAAACTATTTTCTCCGCAATTATGCCATCATTTAAAAAATTTTGACCAAGTTTAGTTGGCATATTCTTGTAGCTCGACGGGGAATCGAACCCCGGTTACCAGGATGAAAACCTGGCGTCCTAACCACTAGACGACCGAGCCAACAAAAATCATAGTAGCAAAAATATTCTATTAAATCAAGTCTTTAGATATTCAAAATAGATCACGATAAGAAAATTTCTTTTTTGTTTTTACAACCTTTTATTGACAAACAAAAAATTAAAAATTCACCTTCAAACTTCTATTCCCGCCTCAGACATTTCACTTAAAATTTCTTCGGGCAAACCGCTTTTTTGCGAACTTACTCCCGGATAACGCCAAGCGCTAATTATTTTAATTTGATAATTATTTGTTTTGATATTTATTTTTCCGAAACTTTTAATATTCAATCCTTTGTTTTTTCCAATTTGATACATTGCCCAAATTTCTTGACTCCAAATATCTTCACCGCTTGAGTTTTTTCGCACTGATGATGGTTGCATTACCGCAATGGTATTTTTTGCAACACCTTCAATAATTTTCTTTGGCGCCCTGATAACTCTAATAACTCTCTGTCCGCTCAATCCATATTGCATCATTTTTCCAATACTGTGCCTTGTCCAAAAATATTTATCCGTATTTTTTGGTCTTTTAAAGTTCATATTCCGAGTGATCATCTTGAAGTATTTTTCTGTTTATGTAAATATCTCTTCTCGCTGTAGACTTTCCCGAATTAAACTGTTGGCTGTCCAACTCTTCATTTTTTCTCGCCTCGGAAATAATCCTTTCAATACAAGCAATTTCTTTTTCAACCAAAATCACAAGTTCTTTATATTCTCTATTTGAAATAAAACTTCTTCCCAATATATTTCTGCAAATTCCTCCAATCAAATTTTGTTTATTTTCGCGCGATGACTTTATTTTTATTCTTTCTGCGCGCACTCTTCTCTTAAAATCATCCCAATCCACGAAACCCAAAACCCACAATACTCTGGGAATTTGTTCTTTTTCAATTTTTCTGTTTTTTTCAAAAGATGATTTATTCATAATACTATTTCATACCTCTCAATTTTTCAATTCTTTCTTCTATTGGCGGATGTGTCATAAACAATTTCGCCATTTTTTTTCCTTTAAACGGGTTAGCTATAAATAAATGAGCGGTGGCTCTATTGGCGACTTTAAGATTTTTCGTATCTTTGGAGATTTTTTCCAAAGCACCGGCCAACCCCTCGGGATAACGCGTCAATAATGCTCCGGAAGCATCTGCCAAAAACTCTCTCTTTCGCGAAATTGCCAATTGCATCAAAACAGCCGCTATCGGGGCCAGCACCGACAAAATCAATGCTACCACCATCAAGATTATTTGAAATTGATTATTTCTGTTATCATCACTTTTTCCACCCCAAAAAGCCCAATGACGAAACCAATCGGCTAACAAAGTAACAAAGCCGACCAAAACCACTATTACGGTAGACAATAGTATGTCTCTATTTCCGATATGAGAAAGCTCGTGAGCAATCACCCCTTCCAACTCGGATTTTTCCAGTCTTTGAATAATACCGGTAGTCAAACAAATAACTCCATGTTCGGGATCTCTTCCCGTTGCAAAGGCATTCATTGCGCTATCTTCAATTATATATATTTTTGGCACAGGCAAACCGGCGGTAATGCAAAGATTTTCCACTAAACGATAAATTTCCTTATTATTTTCCGGAGTTATCTTTTTGGCATTACTCATTTTTAAAACAATTTTATCACTCCACCAATAAGACCCCAAACTCATAATTACAGAAAAAATAATCGCTCCATACAAGATATAAGGGGTGCCCATCGCGCCGGAAAAAACATATCCAATACCAATCACAAAAATCAAAAAACCGGTAATATAAATCCATGTCAAACGAATATTTCTATCTGCTTCATTATATAAAGTCATAATATAATTACTAAATTATTAAAACTTTACATCTACATTTTCTCTTTCTTTTTCATTTTCAACTTCAAAAAAGTCTCTTGGTTTAAATTTCAACAAACGAGCAACAATATTATTTGGAAATAATTCAATTTTAGTGTTAAAATCTCTTACATTTCCATTATAAAACCTTCTTGATGCTTGTATTTTATTTTCAGTATCGCTTAATTCTCTTTGCAATTCAAGAAAATTTTGATTAGCTTTCAAATCGGGATAATTTTCCGCCAAAGCAAATATTGACTTTAATGTTGAAGAAAGCATATTCTCCGCTTCCGCTTGCGCTTTCGCATCGCCATTTTCTTGAGCTGACATTGCCACATTTCTTGCTTCAACAACTTTCAAAAAAGTTTCTTTCTCATGTTTTGCATAACCCTTCACCGTTTCTATTAAATTTGGGATCAAATCATAGCGTCTTTTTAACTGCACATCAATATCACTCCACGCCTCATCCACTCTGTTTTTTAATCTTATTAATCCATTATAAACCGCCACCATCCAAACGATGGCAACAATTATAATTACCATTATTACTGTTGTTATCATATTTTGTATTTCCTTAAAAAAGGAATTGTTAATTTTTTACATTTTAATTGTATACTATTTTTATTCTTAAATCCAGCAAAACAAATCATAAAAACTCTAAACCAATTTTTTGAAAAATTTTCCAATCCCAAAAATCAAGTTATTTAAATTTATGAACCATATGTAATTTGCCGATTTTACAACGATTTAAAACTGCAATAAACCCAGCTCGGCAATACTTTCAAAAAATACCAATTCTTATCGCATAAATTTTATTTTATAACAACTTTATTGTAAAATATTTATAGATAAATTTTAATAAAAAAATATGAACAAAAATATTTTCAAGGCCTACGATATACGCGGAATATATCCGCAGGAAATAAATGAAGAGATTATTTACAAAATTGGCAGAGCGAGTGTTTCAGTGTTAAACGCCAAAAAAATTGCCGTTGGTCGTGATGCTAGACATTCCGGAAAAACGCTTCTTAATCATTTGATTAAAGGAATTACCGATTCGGGATGCGATGTGATTGACTTAGACCTGATAAGCACCCCAATGCTGTATTTTTCCTCTCATAAATTAAAAGTTGATGGAGCTATTTCCGTAACCGCTTCCCACAACCCCAAAGAATATAATGGAGTAAAAATATGTCGCAAAAATGCCATACCGGTTGGTGGCAACACCGGCTTAAGCGATATTCGCGATTTAATAATCGCCGATAATTTTAAAAAAACAATAAAAAAGGGAAATGTTTTCAAACATAACATCAAACCAAGTTATTATAAATACTTTTCAAAATTTGCAAATTTTAAAAATAAAAAATTTAAAATAGTTGTTGATTGCGCCAATACGATGGGAGTTTTGGAGTTGCCTTTTTATAAAGAATATTTTTCCGATAACTTTGAAGTAGTTGAATTGTATTGCGATTTAAGTAGCGCTTATGAAAATTCTCATGAAGCCAATCCTTTAAAAACGGAAACTTTAAAAGAATTGCGGGAAAAAGTGATTTCGGAAAAAGCCGATCTGGGAATTGCCTATGATGGTGATGCTGATCGTGTCGGCTTTGTTGATGAAAAGGGAAAAATAATCCCAATGGATTTGATAACCGGATTAATTGCAGAGGTTTTACTTAAAAACAATTCAGGTAAAATAATCTTATACGATCTGAGATCTTCACAAGCGGTCAAAGAAATCATTGAAGAAAACGGTGGTATAGCTCATGAATGCAGAGTCGGTCATGCTTTCATTAAAGAGCAAATGCGTCAAGAAGGAGCAATTTTCGCCGGTGAGCTTTCCGGGCATTATTATTTCCAAGCCAATAAAAATGGTGAGGTCAGCACACTGGCGGTTTTTACACTGCTGAATTTAATAACTGAAACCCAAAAACCCATCTCAGAACTGGCCCAAAATTTACATCGCTATTTTCATAGCGGAGAAATAAATTCGGAAGTTAAAAATAAAGATAAAATTCTAAGCATCTTAAAAGAAAAATATTCCGATGGAATTTTTTCAGATTTAGATGGTATCAAAATAAGTTTTTGGAAAAATCCCAAAGGAAAACGCTGGTGGTTTAATGTCCGCGCTTCCAACACAGAACCGGTTCTTCGTCTCAATCTTGAAGCTGATAATGAGAATTTAATGAAAACTAAGAAAAACGAATTATTAAAAATAATCCGAGATATTTAAGCGATGGTTTTTATTTTGTTCTTTTGTTTTTCACCCTTTCATTTTCGGTGAGATATTGTTTTCTCAAGCGAATATTTTTTGGGGTAATTTCCAAATACTCATCTTCCGCCATTATCTCCAATCCTTTCTCAATGCTGATTTCTATTGGAGGAGTTAAGTTTATAGCATCATCACTCCCACTGGCCCTCATATTGGTTAAATGCTTTCCTTTAATAGGATTTACCGTCATCTCATCTCCTTTTGATGTATTGCCGATAACTTGCCCCTCATAAACCTGTTCGCTTGCTCCAACATACAAAGACCCTCTTTGTTGCAAATTGGCTAAAGAAAATCCCAGCGCTTTTCCGGTTTCTCCGGAAATCATTGAGCCGACAGCTCTTTTTTTGATTTCTCCGACATAAGGACGAAATTCTAAAAAACGACTGGACAAAATACCTTCCCCTTTGGTATCCACAATAAACTCATTTCTATATCCCAAAAATCCTCTGGTTGGAATTTCAAAAATCATTCTCACTCCATCTGCTTCATGTTTCATGTCTGTCATCGTTCCTTTTCTCGTTCCCAGTTTTTCAATGATTGATCCGGAAAATTCTTCCGGAACCGTAATAGTCAATTCTTCAAACGGTTCTTGTTTTTCTCCATCAATTTCTTTTATTATTACCTTCGGTTGAGAAATTTGCAACTCAAAACCTTCCCTCCTCATATTTTCCAACAGAACGGCAATGTGCAATTCTCCTCTACCGAAAACCGTAAAATTTTCTCCACTAAAATCAACTCTCAAACCAACATTCACTTCCAGTTCTTTTTTAAGCCTATCTCTAATTTGTTCACGAGTTACAAAAGAACCTTCCTGACCGGCAAACGGAGAATCATTAACCAAAAAATCCAAAGCTATTGTTGGCTCATCAACCGTTATCGTTGGCAAAATATCCGCATCATCTTTTTCGCAAACAGTTTCTCCAATATCTATATCATCTATTCCGGCAATCATAACGATATCTCCCGCTTGCGCTTCGGAAACTTCCTCTCTTTGAGTACCTCTAAATGTAAAAATTTTAATAATTTTAGCTTGTCTGATTTCTTTTTTTTCAGACTTAACAAAAACCGAACCATTTTTAACAACACCCTCGTATACCCTTGCCACCGCCAATCTACCCAAATAATCATCATAAGCCAAGGAAAATGTTTGTAATCTTAAGGGAACATTTATTTCATTTTTTGCGGTGGGAACATATTCCAAAATTTTATCCAATAAGGGATTCATATTCTCAGACTTCTCCTCGGGATTATTTTTTGCAATCCCTTCCTTGGCTATACTGTAAATAATTGGAAATTCCAGTTGCTCGTCATTGGCGCCCAAGTCAAGAAATAATTCAAAAATTTCATCTTCCACCTCTCCCAATCGCGCAGCCGGCTTATCAATTTTATTTATTACCACTATCGGCCTGTGTCCCAATTCCAAAGATTTTTTCAAAACAAATCTTGTTTGAGGCATCGGACCCTCCTGTGCATCAACAACCAAAATCACCGAATCAATGGCTCGCAAAACTCTTTCCACCTCACTACCAAAGTCAGCATGACCGGGAGTGTCAACTATATTAATCTTGGTATCTTTATAAGTTATTGCCGTATTTTTTGCATAAATTGTAATACCTCGCTCTTTTTCCAAATCATCGCTATCCATACTATAGTCACCGTCAACCACTCCGGTCTGCTTCATAATGGCATCCGTAATAGTTGTTTTTCCATGATCAACATGGGCAATAATGGCAATATTTTTGATATTCATAAAATTAAATTGCAAAAATAAAAAACTGCATTTAACAGCTCCAGGTATAATAATATTTTTTTAACAAATAGTCAACCGAGTTATTCGGTGTTAAAAAATTAATTTAATAACTGCAATAAAACTAAAAAACCATTAATTACATTCTCTGTTAATTCTTTTTCTCAGCAAATCTTTTTCTTTAATATTATTTCCATTGATTTTTATATAATACATTTCCTTATGTCCACCATGAGCCGAATTCGCTTTTTCTGATTTTTCAGTAAGAATTTCCAAAATTTTTACTGAAAAATTGCCATCACGCCCGACTATATCCACAATATCATTTTTGTAAACAGCATTGTGAACCCTTACCTTCACCAAACTATATTGCTTGTTTTTCTCACTCACCAACAACACTTCTCCCACAAACTCATAATTACTCCCGTTGTGCGAATTTTTAAAATTATGTGCAGGTTCTTTTCCTAATAAAAAACCAGTTGTATAACCACGATGGACTAAATTATTTAAATTATCTAATTCTATTTGTAATATTTTTTTATCTTCTAAATTATCCAAAACTTTACGGTAAGCACGAATCACTGTTGCTAAATAATAAACACTCTTATTGCGTCCTTCAATTTTAAAAGACCTAACACCAGCGTCAATTAAATCTTTTAAATACTCTAACAAATTTAAGTCTTTGCTGTTGAAAAAATAAGTCCCTTGATCATCCTCTTCCAAATCAATTTCAAATTCTCCCTGATGATCTCTAATTGTCATTTTTTTGTTGGATAATTTTATTTTTTTATCTTCTATTTTATTGTATGCCCATCGACATGGTTGTGAACAATCTCCCAGATTTGCACTTCGTCCGCTCATCCACTTGCTTAAAATACATCGCCCCGAATAACTCATACACATTGCTCCGTGAACAAAATATTCCAATTCTACATCAGGAACTTTTTGATGAATTTCTTTAATTTCTTTTAATGACACCTCTCTTGCCAAAATAATTCTTTTTATTCCTTGTTGCGCCCAAAATTTTACGGCACGCCAATTAGTTGCATTTGCTTGCGTAGAAAGATGTATTTCCACTTCCGGCAGATATTCTTTTACCATCGCCAGTATTCCCGGATCACTTAAAATAATTCCATCAATGTCAATTCTTTGCAGTTTTTTTAAGTGTTTTTCCAATTTTTCAAAATGCTGATTATGGGCATAGATATTTAAAGTAATATAAAATTTTACACCTCTTTTATGAGCATATTCAATGCCGTTTTTCAGTGTTTTAAAAGTAAAATCATTTATTCTTGCGCGCAAAGAAAAATCAGGCACACCGGCATAAACCGCATCTGCTCCGTAATGAATTGCGTATTTCATTTTTTCTAAGCTTCCCGCCGGAGCAAGAAGCTCAACATTGGCAATAGTCTTATCTTTAATTTTTGGCATTAACAACAACACTTAAAACGAATTATTTGATCGCCATCAATTCCACATCAAAAACAAGCGTTGCATTCGGAGGGATAACCCCCGGAACCCCTTGTGAACCATACCCCATCTCAGAGGGAATGGTAAGTGTTCTTTTTTCTCCAACCTTCATACCAAGCAAACCTTCTTCCCATCCTTTAATTACCATTCCTTTTCCGATTGTAAATTCAAATGGAGTCCCCCTGTCTACACTGGAATCAAACTTTGTTCCATCCATTAACTTGCCAGTATAGTGAACACTTATCGTATCTCCGTTTTTTACAATTTTATCACCATGTCCCTCTTGAGTAGTTTTTATTTTTAATTTCATATTTTTTTCTTTAATTACTTTATTATTATTTTTTTCATCCCCTATTTCAACTTTCTCTTCAACTTCTTTTTCAATGTTTTTTTCGTTCTTAATAAAGTCTTTATTTTTTCCGCTAATATCCACATATCTATATGCAAAAACCATTACCAAGATAACGATTATTGAAATTAAAAAATATCTATTCATATTGTTGTATTAAAAAAATTTAATTATTGTTTTAATTTTTTGAAAAACAGCTAATACTGCACCTCATTAAATGTTTTTGCAACAATTTTAGCAATTCTCACCGTAGTAAATTTGTCATCTATTTTTGTATCCACCCTTACATCCGCAATGTCTTTTGCGGTTAAATAATTTTTTTGCAATAATTTATCAATTTCAACAAGCAGGCTTTGACTCAAATTTCTATCATCTTGCCATGAAGCCTTATCAATAATTTTGTTCTTATTTTTAAGAACTAACATTATTTCTTTCTCTTTAATTTTTATTATAATTCTTGACATAATAATAATAATAATATAAACTGACTTATTCTAGTAATAACACTAGAATTCAAAAAAA
>CAZRUH010000003.1:7910-24099 GCA_964603325.1 uncultured Bdellovibrionales bacterium | reverse complement strand
CCACTCTTTTATTTATCATCGTTTAATTTTTTCCCAATCAAAATTCCAGGGATCAGTTTTCCTTCCCGGAGAGATTTCGTTATGCCCCAATACATATTTTATTTTATACTCTTTTTTTAAATAATCAATCAAACTTTGTACTGCCCGATATTGCTTTTTGGTATAATCATCTGTTTTTGTATTCATAATCTCAATACCAATTGAAAAATTATTAACATTTTTACGACCATCCGGAAGTTTGCTTACTCCGGCGTGCCAAGCAATGTCTTTATCTTTAACTAGTCTGTAAATACTTCCTTTTCTATCTATCAAATAATGAGGAGAAACTCCATACTGTTTGTATTCTAAGATTAAACCCTTTAGATCATAAGGATTATCTCCTAGTGCATCATATGAAGAATGCAAAATGATTGTATCAATTTTTCGTCCATTTGATTTTGTAAAACCCCAACTAACTAATTTGTTTTTAATTTTAATATCTTTAATATTTTTTTTATCAACTTCTTTTTTTGTTTTTTCAATAACAGCATTCTCCAAAATTTTTTCTTGAAAATTTTCGTCTTTCTCTTCTTTTTTTGCATTATCTTTATCTTCATTTTTACCCAACGCATCATCTTTAACTTTCATTTTTTCAATTTTATTATTAATATCATCTTTATTCTCCTTAACTACCGGTTTTTCGCTTTCACTTTGAACACTTCTTATAACAACTGTTTTATTTTTATGCAATAAAGAATAAAACAACCCCAAAAAAAGCAAAACAATGGGAATTGCCACATAAAGCATTTTTTTAAAAATATTCATATTATTCCCCGTATTTTTCCAGACAATCACAATTGTCCATTTCCAATTGAAAAATTCCTCCTTCCAAGTTTACAACTTTTTTACCTATTTGCTCTATCATCTGTGCCATGTACCCGCTTCTTGATCCGCTACGACAAACAAATATTACTTTTTTTGTCCAATCAATTTCATCCAATCTATCCATCAATTCTCCCATTGGAATAAGTTTGGAATTCTTTATTCTCACTATATCCGCCTCTTCCTGTTCACGCACATCAATAATCTCTAACTTATTACTTTCATTATCCAACATTTTTTTAAATTGTTTTGAGTTTATGTTTTTCATTTTTAACAACTTAAGATTTTAGCTTTTTAACTTTATTATAATACAAGGAAACATCACTAATCCACTTTTCAACACTATATTTACTGTGTGTCTCGCAACTGTTTCCGCATTTCCAAACAATCATTTTGGATGGGGTTGCCAATCCTTTGTTAACCAATTCTTGTATCCTGCCACCAATAACATTTACGGCCTCTTCCGGGGTGGAGAAACATCCATAGCCCATTGAAAACCCTCGCGAACCAACACCTTTATACCCCCAGTAATTATAACAGGTTTTTCCATTTTTAGAAGGAGACCGTCTTCCCCAATTGCTCTCCTTTTTTGCTATGCCGATAATAAGACCGGCGACCTTCCGGTTATATTTTGCAATATATAAACTCATTTCTTCAATAGGATAATCTTTCACCAACAAATCTATTTCTTTTTTAAAAGAATCATCTTTATTTTCATTTGCCTTAAAGAAAAAATTTTTTCTTTGATATGCGTATAATTCATACGCAAAATGATCCGATTGATTCTCTTTTGACAATGCTATTTGTTCATCAGCATTTACAATCTTTATTGTTTTTAAACCAAATTTTTGCACACAAAAAAGAGTGCTTGTTAAAATTAAAACCGCCCATAGAATTTTTAATGAATCGTATTTTTTTATATATTTTTTAAACATAGCCCCCATATTAACAAAATGCTTTTTTCTGTCAATAAAAATATCCACAAGCAAAAAATCCCGCCTTTGCGGGATTTTTTGCTTTATGGTTAAAAGTTTATTTAATCTTATTTATTAAGTTTATTATAATACAAGGAAACATCACTAATCCACTTTTCAACACTATATTTACTGTGTGTCTCGCAACTGTTTCCGCATTTCCAAACAATCATTTTGGCGGGAGTAGTCCTGTTGTATTTTTTCTGCAAAGTATGTAATCTTCTTCCGACGGTTTCAACCGCATCTCTTCTGTTATTAAAACAAGTATGCCCACCACTGCCCATTCTCTTTCTTTTTTGACGATATCCCCAATAATTATAACAATCTTGACCATTTAAAACGGGAACTCTTTTCCCCCAATTACTCTCTTTTTTCGCAATGGCAATCAAAAAGGATGCCGTTGTCTTGTCTTGTTTGAAAATATACGGCAACATTTTTTCTATCGGATAGCCCTTAACCATTTTTTTTACCTTCTTTTCAAAGTTGATTTTATCTTTTTTCTCTTTCAATTCTTTTAAAACTTTCTCGTCATAATTTTTCCCTACCTTTCGGTCATTATTGGTTTTTTTGTTCTCAAGGATTTCTATATTATTTTTTTTGCTCAACGTATCACCATCTCCGGCAGAAACACTCTGTCCGAAATAACGATATATAAATGACATTGACACCATACCGATAACAATGGCTGTTAATATGGAAAAATTCCACAAACGAATCAATGAAACTTTTTCCGGAAACATTTGCTCCTCATAAGAAACAACTTTTCTTGTCTCACTGATTCTTGCAATTAACGAATAATATTTTTCCAATAAAAAACTTTTTTCATTCCCGATAATATTTTGATAATTTCTTGCTATTCTATAATTCAAACTGTCCACAAAAAAACCCTCTTCACTATTCGGTGTCGTATTATTGTCCTCAAAATACAAATTATTGTTTCCCGCGATAAAAGAGTCTCTTTTTTTGTTACGAGATATCAAAATACTGTCAGAACATTTCTTCTTGGAAGAATTAACAAAATATTTTATTTTCGTTTTTACACCTGAATATATAATATCCCTCATAAATTTTACTCTTTAGTAACCCTCAAAACTTCTTCTATTGAAGTAATCCCCTGAATAGCTTTTATAAAACCATCTTCCGACATCATTATCATCCCTTTCTTTCTTGCCACTTCTTCAATTGTCTCCGTAGATGCAGATTGCATAATTAATTTTTCTATATCTTCATCAACTTCCAGGACTTCATAAATTCCCATTCTACCTTTATACCCTTGATTGTTGCACTGCTCGCATCCCTTAGCTCTGTAAAATTTAATGGTTTTCCAATCATCGTCTTTTTTAATTTGTCCTTTTAATTCCTTTGCATTTCTCAATAATTCCAGCATTTTATCCACGTCAATACTCCCTTCTAATGTTTTTAATTCTTTTTCTCCTATAGTATAACTTTTTTTACATTCCGGACAAAGTTTCCTTACCAGTCGTTGTCCGATAACAACATTAACTGTGGATGCTACCAAAAACGGCTCTGCCTCCATATCCAGAAGTCTTGGCAATGTTCCCGCCGCGCTGTTCGTATGCAATGTAGACAAGACCAGGTGTCCGGTCATCGCCGCGTGCATGGCTATTTCCATAGTTTCATGATCTCTAATCTCACCAACCATAATAATATCCGGATCTTGTCTAAGTAACGCTCTTAAACTGGCGGCAAAAGTCAATCCTATTTTCGCATTAATTTGAGTTTGATTTACTCTATGCATCCTATATTCAACGGGATCTTCCACAGTACTAATGTTTACCTCGGAAGTATTCAAGATATCCATAACTGTATAAAGTGTGGTTGTTTTTCCGGATCCTGTTGGTCCGGTAACCAAAATCATTCCGTTTGGTTTTTTTATTTCTCTATGAACAACTTCCAAAGAACGCCCTCTTAGTCCCATTTTTTCCAATGTCAAACCTTTTGATGATTCATCCAGTAAACGCATTACTACCTTTTCCCCGTCAAAAATCGGCAATATATTAACACGAAAAGAAATCTTATAATCCTCTTTTTCAATTTTAAAACGACCATCCTGCGGTAAACGATGCTCATCAAGTTTTAAGTTTGACAAAACTTTAATTCTGGCAACAATTCCGGACATTATTTTTTTTGGCAAAGTCATGGCATCCCGCAGAATACCATCTACACGATACCTCACCCTTACCTCTTTTTCGTCCGGTTCAATATGAATATCACTGGCAGATTCCAAAATAGCGTGCTTAATCAAAGTGTCCACAACCTTGATTACCGGCAAATCTTCCGCTTCCTTGGAAAGTTCCTTGCCTGATTTACTTTTTTTCTTTTTATTTTTTTTGGTTAAACTTCCCGACAAAGCATCGTCATCTCCAATAATATCGCCAAATTCCGCCTTTAAACTTTTTTCATATTGTTTTAACGCAAACTGTATACCCTCTTTGGTTGTTAAACACGGTTCAACGTACAATCCCGTTTTTTTGTGAATAAAATCTATTGTTTGTAAATCATCAGGATTGATCATAGCAACCTTTAAACTGTTTTTCGTTTTATCAAATGACACTATTTTGTATTTTTTTGCTATCGGTTCGGGAATTATTTTTAAAATTTTGTGAGGAATTATTTGTTTTTCCAAATTAACAAAAGGCACCCCCGAAATATAGGCGTATAGTTTCGTTAAATCTTCTTTGGTAATCAACTTTTTCTTCAAAAGAAGATTTCCCATTTTTTCTTTCTTTTTTTCGGCTTCCGCAAAAACTTGCTCAATTTTATTTACTTCAACAATACCGCTATCCAAAAGGAAATCTTTCAATTGTTTGTTTTCTATTCTCATTTTGTTTTTTATTGGAAAATTTTATTACTTTTGATAAAAAAGAATTTCTTTTATCTTGTCAACTACTTCCTTCAATTGATAATCTCCCTTAACCAAATAAGTTGTCGCTCCAAGTTCCAACGCTTTTTCAATATCGCTCAAACTTCCCAGATTGGTTAATAAAACAATTGGAATGTCTTTTGTTTTTTCATCACTCTTAAGTTCTCTGATAACATCAAAGCCGTCTTTTTTTGGCAAAATTATATCCAAAAGAACAATATCCGGCATATTATCCTTGGTAAGAGTTATGGCATTCTCTCCATCGGTGGCACTCACAACGGAAAAGTTATCCGTTTCCAAAAACTCTACCAACGCTTGACGCAAATTAGAGTCGTCTTCAACGACCAGTACTTTTTTCTTTTTCATAAGCATTAAAGATTATTTTTTAATATCATTTTATTTTGAAAATATTAACAGTCTTTTTCTTTATGCCAAAGGTAAGGTAAAACAAAATTCCGTTCCCTCTCCTTCATAAGATTTGAACCAAATCTTCCCCCCGCATTCCTCAATAATATTCTTGGCGATATACAATCCCAATCCGGTACCCCCGGTCTCCTTTCTGATTGCCTTTTCGCTACGATAAAATTTTTCAAAAATTTGATCTTGTTCATTGTCCGGAATGCCAATTCCGGTATCTTTGATGCAAAATTCCAAATGCTTCTTTTCTTTTTTTATTTCAATTGATACTAATCCTCCTTCTTTATTATATTTCACGGCATTGGAAAAAAGGTTGTCTATCGCCACTTCTAGTCTTTTCTCATCACCAACAATTTGAGGAATATCCTCGGGAATATCCAGCTCTATTTTTATATTCATTTGTTTTGCCAAAAGATCATTTTTAACAATAATTTTTTTTATAACCTCTTTTATGTCAAATTTTTCTTTACTCACAAATAAGTTGCCCTGATCAATTCTGGCAACATCCAATAAATCATTTACCAGCCTGGTCATTAATATATTAGAATTGTTTATTTTTTTTATAACATCAAGTTGTTTTTGTGTAAGGCCGTCCTTGTATTTAGATATCAAAAGTTCAATATCCCAATTTATTCCGGTTAGTGGATTTTTTAGTTGATGAGAAACAATGGCTACGAACTCTGATTTCATTTTGTTTATTTGCGCCAATCTTTCCAAGCTGGTTATTATTGTATTCCCCGCAACAAATATTGTTGTCACAACAAAAACCTCAGCCAAAACAAGATATTCCGGAGAGGTATGATTTTTGGAAATAAAATAAATTACCAACATTACAATCACACTTACCACGCCCATTGCCAAAAACAACAAACTCGGTGCTTGCCAAACACTGACACCTAACTCTTCCGCTTGTTTTTTTATATTAAAGTCATTTACAAACCACCTCTTTTTCATTTTTGTTTTCTAAAAAAAATTAATTCGTTTTTATTATTTTAACACACTTTTTAATATCTTTGCCAGTTTTGTTGCCTTTAATAAAATTAAAATTTGCGCAATTGTTTGCTTAAGCACCTTTTTTAAAGTATTATTTAGGAGATTAAAGGTAAAAATTATAAGAATTTATGAAATTTAAAATTCCCGATAAAATATCGTTGGTTTTGGAAAAATTGGAAAACTCCGGCTTTGAAGTTTTTTTGGTTGGTGGTTGTGTTCGTGATCTTTTAAGAAAAACCAAGCCAAAAGATTGGGATATAACCACCAATGCCAAGCCAAAAGAAATTTTAAAAATCTTCCCCGACGGAAAATACGAAAACCAATTTGGCACAGTGATTATTCCCGCCAAATACATAGACAATGGAAACAAAAAAGAAGATGATCTGAATAATATTGAAATTACAACCTATCGCATAGAATCTGCATATTCCGACAAAAGACGTCCCGACAAAATAAAGTTTGCAAAAACTCTAGAAGAAGATTTGAGCAGAAGAGATTTTACCTGTAACGCAATTGCCTTGCGTATAAAATCACAAAAAACCGATACTTATGAGATCATAGATTTATTCAATGGACAAATAGACATAAAAAAACGAGTTATTCGCGCTGTCGGTAATCCGAAAGAAAGATTTGGTGAAGATGCATTAAGAATGATGCGCGCCATACGATTCGCTTCTCAGTTAAGCGAAGGCGAGAATCTAAGCTTCTTAAAAAATAGGAAGGGTATTGGACAACAAAATAAAAAAATCAGGAATAAAAATTTTTGGAAAATTGAAAACGAGACATTTCTTGCCATTAAAAAAAATGCTCACTTATTAAAATTAATTTCTCCGGAAAGAATAAGTGATGAATTTCAAAAAATTATTTTATCCGACAGACCCGCTTGGGGAATTGAATTACTTGTGGAGTCGGGACTAATGAAATACATTATTCCTGAAA
Organism: uncultured Bdellovibrionales bacterium; assembly: GCA_964603325.1. Lineage (GTDB taxonomy): Bacteria > Patescibacteriota > Minisyncoccia > Moranbacterales > UBA9337 > LSNR01. The sequence goes on along the minus strand of CAZRUH010000003.1, from coordinate 17,031 downwards.
TTTATAACACTATCGGAGTTAGACAAAATCGCCATCATTACTACGGACCGTTTAATACCGTTTACAAACATATGCTCGCCGCTCTCAAAACTTGCCCATCGGAAAAATTAGAAGTGCGTTTGGCCGCTTTTTTTCATGACATTGGCAAACCAAAATCCAAAAGAGGGCATGGATATAATTCCACTTTTTACGGGCACGAATATATTAGCGCCGGAATGACACAAAGAATCTTGGAGAGATTGAAATTTCCACGAAAAATTATTGATAAAACCGTGCTTCTGGTTAAAAATCATATGTTTTATTATAATGTGGATGAAGTTGGAGAAAAAGGAGTTCGCCGAGTAATTAAAAAGGTTGGCTTGGAAAATATCAATGATTTAATAGATGTTCGCATCGGAGATAGGCTTGGAAGTGGTGTCGCTAAGGCCGTTCCTTATAAATTGCGTCATTTCAAATATATGGTAGAGAAATTATCCCGCGACCCAATTTCAGTAAAAGATTTGAAAATTAATGGAAATATTTTGATAAGAAAATATAACTTTAAACCCGGACCTCAGATGGGCGCTATTTTAGAGATACTTTTGGCCGAAGTGTTAGACAATCCTAAATTAAATACAAAACAATATTTATCAAAAAGAGCTTTGGAGTTGCAAAAAAAAGATTTATCCCAACTTCGCAAAATGGCTAAAGATAAAATAAAAGAAGAAGAAAAAGAACAAGAGAAAGTTATAAAAAATAAATATTGGATAAAATAAAATTCATATACTATAAGAAAAATTTTTCAGAATCGCTCACATAAACACAGTTATCATATTTTTTAGCATAGTGAGCATCATCAATAATTAAGACTCCATCGTCTGCCAACTTGGCAAAACAAGCTTTGTTTTCATAAGGAACATTCTCTACTCCATATTTATCAATATATTTTTCCTTATAATCTAACGACTCATCCCTTCCAATAATTACACCATTAACAAATTTTCGGATTTCTTTCGGAATATATTTGCTTGATCTTGTGGTTAAAATACTAATTTTGATATTTAATCTTTTGAGTTCATTTAAAATAATTTGAGCAACCGGTCTAATAAAATCTCTTTTTTTCCATTTCTCATTATAAGCATAAGATATTAGCGTTTCATCCAAATCAAAAAATATTTCTCTTGTGTCCAAGGAAATATTACTTTTCAACAATTGCAAAAACTTTTTCTCACTTTCCATTTTTCTCTCAATGTTGATTTTGATATATAACTTTGACAGTTCGTCAAAGTTTAAATCTTTTAATCTTTCACTGATTTCTTCTTCATCCATTCCCTCAAATTGAGAAAGAAATTGGTTGCTTTTTTTACTCTCCAAAATATTCACAATATCAAATGATAAATCTTCAATAAAAACATTTATTTGAGATTCGTCTTGTTCATCAATTCTATACGCGCAAACTTCACTTAATATCGTTTCCATTTTGTGTTTTATTGCAGGTAGAAATTCTTCAATATTTTCCAAAAATTCTTTCTTTGTTTTTATTATTTCTTTTTCCATTATATTTTTTTAAATTCCTTTTTTAATTAATTTTAACAATATTTTCTTCTTATTTTCAATGTTTTCCTTGGTATAACCCACTTTATGAAAAAGTAAATCCCAGCCCAATATGCCAATCAATCTCATCTTAAAAACCGGTTCAACCTCCCTTTTGTCGCAATTTGGCAAATATCTATCAATCCAAAACGAAATTTTTTTGTAAAACAAATATTCCTTTTCAGTTTTTAAAAAAGCAAAATCCATTGCTCTTAAAAAATCATAATAATTATTGCCAATACGAGGAACTATGTTTAAATCAAGCAAATACGGTTTATTGTCATCGTTGGATATAATTATGTGATCTCCTATAATGTTTCCATGTGCCCAGCAGAAAAAATTACTCCCATTATCTTGAATAAAATCATTCAATTCATCGGCTGTTTTTTTTATATCGGAATAATTTATTAAGCCCGCTTCTATGATTGGAGCGCTCCAAAGAAGTATTTTGGACATTGCCCATTTTTTCCCATCAAGCAACAAATCTCCGGGATTCTCTTTTTTTAAAAATAAATTGACAACTTTCTGATAATCATCAGCTATTTTTTTACTCATATCCATAAACCTATCCATATTCTTATCCAAAAAACCATTAAAACTTACTCCTTCAATCTTTTCCAATAAAATAACATCTTTGCTCAATTTTTTTATTTTTGGAACCTTAAAACACAGCCGGTTTTCATTTCTTTTGGCAATTTTGAAAAGTTTCGCTTGATATTCATCAACTCCTTCGGTTTTTAAAATAAAAAGTTTTCCACGATTGTCTCTCACTTCCGTTATGCCCTTTTTTTCGGGAATTATTTCTTTTTTAACAATCTGCAAATTATTCTTTCTGCAAATTTTTTTTATTTTATTGTTCATTTTTTTATTAACTATTGATATTTTGTTTTTGGCAAACCGGACAAAATACGGTTCCTCTGCCAACAACTTTTATTTTTTTTATTATTCCCGAACATTTTTTTCTTTTACATTTTAACCCTTCCCTTCCATAAACATTCAGTTTTTTCTTGAAACCTCCTTTTTTTCCATTACTGCCTACAAAATCGCTAAAAGTAGTTCCTTTATACTTCAATGCCAACTTTATAATTCTTTTTATAGAGTTATAAAGATTTCGCACTTCCTTGTCTGTTAAAGAGTTTGCCTTTCTTTCCGGAAAAATTTTAGCGGAAAATAAACTCTCATCAACATATATATTTCCTAACCCGGAAATTATAGATTGATCCAACAACAAAGCTTTTATTTTTCGTTTTTTTCCGCTTAATGTTTTTTTAAAATTATTAAAATTAAAATCACTTCTTCCCGGCTCAATTCCATACTTTTTTTTCATTTCTTCCAATTTTTTCTTATTGACAATTTTCAAATAACCAAACTGTCTTAAATCATTGTAATACATTCTAGATGCATCCTCAAACTGAAAAATAATATGCGTATATCTCCCGGGACGACAAAATTTTGCTTTTTTATTTTTTTTAAAATCAAACTCCTCCCTTTTTGAATTTATGTGACCGCCGACAACAAACATTTTCTTATCGCAATAAATAAGTTGTCCCGTCATTTTAAGATGAATCAATAAATACAAGTCTTCCCTTATTTTAAAAATTAAAACCTTTCCAACTCTTCCAATACTTAAAAATGAATTGCCAATCAATTTGGAGCAAAAAATTTTCTTGGAATTTTTAATCAATTTTGGTTTTTTAATTATTATTTTTTTAATTTTTTTGCGGATTATTTGTTTTTGCAAACCGCGACGAATGGTTTCAACTTCCGGCAATTCTGGCATAATTCTTAAAAAAATGTTTAACTTTATTAAGAATTATAATACAATTAAACTATCTAAGGAAGTTTTTATGCTTAAAATAATTTCATTGTTTTTTTTGTATTTACCTTTTCAATTTGCTCTCAATGCAAGCGCTGATGTTGATTTGGCATCCATACGTTTATTTTCAATATTTATTTTTTTATTATGGATATTTCAAGGATTGAGAAATAAAAAAATAAACATTCGCCATTCTCCCATTACACTCCTTGTTTTTTCTTTTTTGTTTCTAAGTATTTTTTCTTTGTTTTTTTCCGAAAATATTTCTTGGGGAGCGCGAAAACTGATATTTTTACTATCTTTCATTCCCCTATATTTTGTATTTAGCGATCTGTTCTCTAAATGGAAATTAAATATTAAAACTTTATTGGAATATTTAATTTGGGGAGCATTTTTATCCTCCTTGATTGGTCTAATTCAATTCACATTACAATTTATTTTTGGAATAGAAAAAGCATATTCTTTGTGGACAAAAATCGTTATTCCCTTTTTGGGTCATTCTTTTTCCGATGCCGTTTTGAAGAATCCAAGCTGGTTGGTTAATATCGGAGGGCATACATTGGTGCGTGCCACATCACTGTTTCCGGACCCGCATATATTTTCTTTTTATTTGGGGATGACCGCGCCAATAATCCTCAGTATGCTTTTCATAAGTAAAAAAAAGATTTTTTTCGGTGTCATACTTTTTTTTGTTTTACTTGTTGATTTTTTGACTTTTTCTCGTGGAGGTTATTTGGGAATATTATCAGGATTGCTGTTTTTTTCAATATTTTTTTCAAACAAAAAAAAGTTATCCTCCATATCAAATGAATCAAACTCCAATTATTACAAAACAACTCCAATTAAAAATTTTTTACTCATAAATTTAATCGTTTTAATTTTTATCACATTATTTATTATTCCCAATCCAATAAACAAGCGTTTGCTATCCATTTTTAATTTAAAAGAAGGGTCTAATGCCGGAAGAATTAAAATATGGGAAGAATCTTTGCCTATTATTGCCAACAATCCGTTTTTCGGAGTTGGCTTGGGAAATTATCCTCTAGCTATAAAACCTTCGGCAAATTATCGTGAGCCAATTTATGCTCATAACACTTATCTGGATATCGCTTCCGAAACCGGAATTTTAAATGCTTTATTTTGGATTCTCATAATATTTATATCCTTAGCAAATTATGTTAAAAAATATAAAAAAGATGATGAAATAATTTACTTGGGATTATCTTCCGGTCTGGTTGTTTTTGCCATTCATTCTTTTTTTGAAACCGCTATTTTTTCCGTACACATACTTCCCTTATTTATATTTTTAATAAGTTTTTAGTTATGTCAACAAAGTATTTAATCTATCTAACAATTTTTTGCGCACCACTCTATTTGATAAAATTGCCTGTTTTTGGACTAACAATAAGCATTCTTGATGTTCTGATGCTCTTAACTGTTTTTAGTTTTCTTACAAAGACGCCTCATCGCTTAATTGATAAATACCATCATTTAAAAAAAATATTTCCATTGCTGATAGCGATGATTATCGGCTTGATTTTATCCACAATTTTTAATGGAAACAGTATTCATAGTTGGGGTATTGTGATAAGTTGGTTTATTTTGCCGATATTTTTTGGCACAATAACACACCTTGAAATTAAAGAAAACTCCGATAAATTATTTTTACTAAAAACAATTTTTTATTCCTCTTTGCTTGTCGTTTTTCTCAGTTTGATTTTATTTATTGTTTACAACAATGGTTTAACTTATGACAATCGTTTAAAAGGATTTTATTCTTCGCCAAATTATTTGGCCATGTATTTGTCTTTAGGATTAATAATCGCTTTTTTTCAAATAAATATTTCCGGTATAAATTTTTTTTCAAGAAAAAAACCAAAAAATATTTTTTATTTTTTATCCACAATTATTATTTTCTTTGTTCTCTGTTTAACAAAATCTCAAGGCGCACTAACAGCTGTTACTCTTTCTTTATTTTTAATTTTTGCCATTCAAAAATATTTTCTAAAAAACTATTTTTTCATCAAAATAAGCAAAAAAATAGGAGTGGTGCTTTTTGTTTTGTTTGCGCTTTTTATCTTTACCGCAAATTTATTTTTTCGCTTACCACCCAATATTTACAAAAATCACTCTTCATTTAACTCTCGCTTGATAATTTGGCAATCTGCCGGAGAAATATTAAAAAATAATTGGATATGGGGAATTGGCCCGGGAAATTTTCAAAAGAAGTATTTACAATATCAGGTTTACTTTTTGCCTTATCAGGAGTGGGCGGTTCCTCAACCACATAATCTCTATTTAGCCTTTTGGTTACAGTCCGGTTTAGTCGGATTTTGTTCCTTTATTATTCTAATTTATCTTGTTTTAAAAAAACTTATATCCAAACTGATGAACCATTCCAATGTTTTGCAAAAAAAATTAACATTAACTCTATTGACATTAATATTTGCTATCTTAATTCATGGACTGGTTGATACTCCCATTTGGAAAAATGATCTTTCATTAATTTTTTGGATTATTGTATTTCTAACTTTTTAAGAACTTATAGTGTTATTCTGTAAAGATTATTGTTTCTCCTGTTTGTTAAAAACAATATGTCTTCATTTGGAGATAAAAACAAATTTTCAGCGTCTATTTCCTCGGGAATATCTTCCAACTTAACCAGTCTTTCCTTCTTGCCACTTATTGTGTTTATTCTCCAAAAAGAATCCGTAGTGTAAAATTTTTTATCTCTGTAGTCATCCGGAATTGTCATGTTGTCCGGAATCTCGGAAGGCAACGCGCAAAATATATCTTTGTTGTTTTTAGACCAGACACATTTTGAAACCATCGTTGGAAAATTTAAATTTATAATATTTTTGTCATTAATCATTTTTCTAATTTCCAACTTCATTTTATTGGAACTTCCTTTAATAACAGAACTTATTAAAAACTTTTCCCCATTCGGGGACCACAAATAATCAGCGCCAAAAATGCCATCTTCCTTAAAAACTTTACCCCCTTCTCCTCCCGAAATGGAAATTGTATTCAAAACCGATTCCCGTTTAAATGCGGGCTTGTCCCAAAAGGCTATCAAAGAAGTCTCCGGAACGGCTGAAATAATTTTATTTGAATCTATTGTTGTCAAGTGTCGCCAATTACCACCATCTTTATCTGAAATATTTAGCTCTTGATTCTTGCTATCCGACATTCTATAAGTATATATTATTTTGTCTCCCAAATTTGACCAAACCAAATAAATAATGCCGTCTTTGATTTTTGTCGGTTCTTTGGAATATTCGTAATTATAAAAACCCCCATCTACTTTAATAATAATGCTTTTCTTATCAGGAGACCAAATAATCGCATTCAGATTTGGAATTTTTTCATCAACTATTTTTTTCTTAAAAAATCCGTCAAAAGACATTTCCCAAAAACTGTTTTCATCATAAAAAATTATTTTTTTGCCGGAAGGATCTATCGTCGGAAACAAAACTTTGCCATCAAAAATCTTTGTTATTTTTCCGGGAAAAATTTCCTCCTGTTTTTTTTCATCTTCTTCTGAAAAATTCTTTCGGTCATATCCTCCTTTTTGATTATCTTTTGGTGCAACTTCATTCTTATTTCCGGCAAAAAAACCGTTTTCACTCATAAAAAAAATATATACCAAGTAAAAAATCCCCAATAACAAAAATATTGATGTGGAAATTATGAATATTTTTTTCATAAATTTAAAAATTTTTATTGTTTTTTATAATCAAAAGACAATAACATCCCGGAAGCAAAAATAATAATGGCTATCATCAGTGATAAGCGCAGAACAAACAGCGCTTGCGTTGACAAGTTATAAAACAAGCCTGCTATTATTTTTGTCGCTTTCTTTGCTCCCTCTTGACGATTTCCCGTAATTCTAATTTGAATGGAATCAGAAACTGTCTGACCGGAAGTATTAAATTGAGAAATGCCCCAGGTTTGAGATAATTCAGATCTGTTTTCAGGCACATACCGAGCGGAAAAACTAACATTAACGACCGACCCGGGAGAAAAACGACTCAAATCAATATTTCCATCACTTTGAACAACACCGTTAACCTTCCATTGAATGTCTGTCAAAGAATTCTCTATGCTGGACGGATAATAACTGATGGGAACCGTCACACTTCCTCCACCGGCATTAAATATGTTTTGACTGCAATCAACTATGCTGTTTCCATCCAAGTCATTGTAGGTGCCCAGCCTAACAGCAGACAATCCCCCTTCCGATCCGCAATCACCACCATCCAAGCTATTTATTATTCCCAACTTAACTGATGGCTTAACTATTTCTATTGTCTTTGATAAAATCACTTTTTTTCCGGAATTTCCATCATTATCGGGAGTTGCCGTATCATTAGCAGTAACGCTAAGAATATACTTATCTCCTTGTTGACCAACTATGGGAAATTTGATCATATTTCCTTGTTTGGTTTCATTTTCATTGAGATAGGTAATTGGTTTTCCGTTTAATGTCCACAAAAAATTTTTCAAACCATCTTCAGACAATGTCGCTTCAATTATCTGTCCATTTAAAACTTGACAAATATTATCATTACAAATATCTCTACCTCCAACATTCAAACTCATATCATTATCCGATTTTGTTCCTATTGGTATTATAACATCACCTCTTCCACTTCTGGTTGTGTCTTGAGTATCGCCAAAACCGTAATATTCTTCACTTTCAACAAAAATCCTAAGGTATTTATATTCAAAACCATTTAAAGACATTTTAAAAGTATCCAAATCCAAACCCTCCAATAATTTAATACCATTATTTGATCTAAAACCGGAGTCATTGCTTAACTCCGTCCAATCATCCATATCCAAACTCTGCTCATTACCCCCATAAACGGTCCACCTATAATATACCTGTGTATTATTTATACTACCATTATCAATATTTGCCGTTATTGTTAAATCATCTCCATCGTTAACATTTTTTGGATAATAATTGAGAGCTACATCCAAATTTTTTGGTTGTCCACCTTTCATCGGATCAACCAGATTATATTTAAGACAAGCGTTTATATTAACAGACGCAAACGGAATTTCCACATCATATCCTTTTATTTCTTCAGAATATTTATATTCTCCATCATCGCCACCGGTTTTGTTTCCGTGTTCATGGTGAATGGTGCAATCATCATCTCCTTTTTTTTCAAAAACATTATTTGGAAGCGCCCACATTATCTGCATAGATGCGCTATCATGCTTTGTTGGCATAAAACCCACACCTTCAACTATTACCCCGACTTTATCCCCAGGCAAATATGTCCAAGAGAACTTGTCTATCCCCAAACCGGCAACGTTGGCTTCGTCATTATTGCTATTACCTCTGGTACTGGGATCATGCGGATTTGTTCCCCAAAATTCTTCCTCATCTTTACCAAATTCTCCATCACCAACAACGCCATGCCCGTTAGTGTCAGGAAATAAATGCTCACACTTCTGTTCTATATCATCACTGCTAATAGTTTGTGTTGTGCAAGAAATTTCACCACTTTCTCCGGGACTGGAAAATGCTGTCGGATTTGTTCTTATGCACAAATCCCCACTGCAACAGGCTGATGGATCCGCTCCCGTAGTTCCGCAAACCCGAGCAGTCATATCTCCAATAAAATCACAAGACGGCTCTATCGTTCTACTGTCCGTTATGCAACGAGCGGTTGTTCCTGTTGGACAAGTAGCTGTTCCTTCTCCGGGAGACCCGGGAGT
>CAZRUH010000003.1:0-7900 GCA_964603325.1 uncultured Bdellovibrionales bacterium | reverse complement strand
GTTTGCAATAAGGAGTAAATCCGGAGTCTTTCACTGCATCAAATATTGTTAAACTTTGATAGTCAATTGTTTCTTCGTGTTCCGGTACGGTCAAATCCACACTTGCGCTACCGCCCGTCGGAGTTGTTCCACCGGATCCACCACTGGAACTGGCCGAACCAAGGTCTTGTTCAGGAACACTAATTGTTCCCTCCTGCCCCCAACAAGAAAGTCTAAAGGGTTCCGTGCAATACATCGTTCCTTCACAATCAAATCTGGAATACTCATTTCCCGGACCTTCCACGCCATCTTTTATCTGAGCAATTTCATAATCAGCGCCACTTTCAAAATCATGCACATAACATTTGGCATTACCCCTGTTGTTGTTTCTCCCCATTGTTGCTCTATATCCATCATTATCATCATCACTGTTGTAATCAGCCTTATCTTTAATAAATCCGTTTTGAGCAATAATACGCATTGCCTCTATTTTCCAATCCTCTTGATTTACTCTATTATCACTATTCAAATCACACTTCTCGTCATAATCAGCATCTCCTCTTCTGGAAATTTTACAATTCTTGTGTTTCAAATACCATGTGAAATATAAATTGTTTTTTTCAGTTTCAAAAAATTTTGGTAAAGCCGAAGCGGTAATTTTTTGACCGAATTTCGGACTGGTCGGATTAAAAAACAAATCTACTTCGGGAGCATTGTTTTTCTGAGAACTCACATTAAATCTTTCTCCCATATCTTTAATGGAATCTTTATTTAAATGATAACGCTCCTCCATTTGTCCGAGTATATCATTGGCTCCGGGAGCGGAACCACCAATAAGCCCGCCCAAAAAGGCCTGGACCGGATAAACATTCATCATTAAAATCTCAATAAATATCACCATCACCAAAAAACTGTTTTTTATTTTTTTTTTCATTTTTTGAAAAAATTAATTCGTTACTTTTAACGCGATAATGTCGCCTATAACCATACTTATTATACTAAAAAAATATGAATATAACAAAGATTCGGTTCTATAAGCAATCAATCCCGCAAACGGAGCTATAATAATGTAATACAAAAATGACGCATTTAATTGATTTGCCAAATCAAGAAAGAGAATAAAAAATAAAAACTGAATAAATATGGCATAACCACCAACCTTTTTTGAAAAAGAAGAAAAATAAAACATAATAAATCCTCTAAAGAAAAACTCATACAATAAAACAAAAAAATTAACCCAGACAAGTTCGTAAAGAATAAAATATAAAAAATGTTTTTTTAATATCGTTTTAGTTATGAAATATTTATCTGAAAAATCAAATTTATCATTTAATAAATAAAATATACTACTCACAATTAAAATAGACGCAAAAAAAATGAAAAGATCTCCTTTTTTATTGTCTTTTTTCGGCATTCTGAATCCAAAATTAATAAGTGATTCCTTTAAAACATTTTTTATATAGAAATAAGGCAACAGAAAAAGAAAAGCCACACTGATAACAACTTCTTGAAAAATCCCTTTATGTGAAACTATCGCAAATAACAACATACTTAATAAAATAACTGCAATAGTTACCAATAATTCCGTCTTGCTTTTGTTTAGCATTTTCATATTATAAATAATTATTTTTTTCTGTCAGATAAAGACATCCAATAAATTATACCCACGGTAATCATTTCAAACGGCAAAAAATTCAGGCCAAACAAAAACCCTTCTACCATGGTGCCGGCTATCAAAACCAAAAATCTCCTTGTCATCCTCCGAGCCACTTTTCGTTGAAAACCGGAAACTCCGTCAAACAACAAAACAAATCCGATTGCAATTGAAATACAAAATGTTATTGCCGTTCCGATTGCCGGTAATGAGCCAATAAAACTTAAATCTAACAAATCCTTTAATCCAGCTAGCATAAACGCTGTTCCATAAATCGGAATGTCTGATGGCTGTATTTTTGTTGGCGCAGTTGCGATGTTTTTTGCTTTTTTTGCCACCGCCATTGGTTGTTTTAATCCTTTAAATTTGTCAGCTCTCTTTTTTCTTACACCGAATTCTTCTTTCTTTCCATATAATTTTTTTTTATTGGCAAATCCATCCGCTCTTTGCATTCCTTTTTTTGCAGAATTTCTCCTTGCTTCATTTAATCTGAATTTATTATCTAATTCCGTCATATTTTATTCATAAATATCTTTTTAAAATTTAATTTCTTAAACACTTGCAACTGTTTTTCAAGAAATTAAATTCTTAATCGCACATCTTAAAATATATCTTTTCTTTAACAATCCAATTCATTGCTCCAATTCTTTTTTCGCCTCCTCTATTTCCAATAACTGCCGTGGGTCTGAAGTAATAATTTGATCTTCACTGTAAGATGCCACCACTTTTATTGCGGCGTGTTTGTTGCCGGCAAAGAATATTCCTTCTCCAACATTACTTTCCAACAATAAAAACTTTTCTTGATCTGTTAAAAAAAATGTTTCTTGTACAATATCAATCGCCGCCGTTGATTGTTTTAACAAAAATTGGCAAGAAGAATTGGTTACAATTGCTTTACCATAACGAGATCCCATAAAATCATTTACATCTTGAGTAATCGTAGTTAGTCCCGTATAGTATTTGCGACATCTTTTGGCAATTCCAAACATAAATGAAGCGGCATCTTCATTTTGCATCATTACCCAAGCTTCATCAACAACAACCAATCTCTTTTTTCTTTCGGTACGCATATTGTCCCAAATAAATTGCAAAACCACATACATGGCAATTGGTCTCAATTCATCTTCCAAATCTCTGATATTAAAAACCACCAACGATTTATTTACTTTTATGTTAGTATGCTTGTTTAAAAAACCGGAGAATATGCCTTTTGTGTACCTTTCCAAGCGAACGGCTAATGAATCCGCTCCGTCCATATTTCTTAAAACATCATAAAGATCGGACATCGTTGGAAATTGCTCCGGAGTTAAAAGTCCAAAATTTGTTTGTTCCGTAATATCCCTTACCGCATAAGTTTCTCTTATCGCCGCATCTAAAATTGAATTTTCTTCCGGAGTCAAATTGCCCAACATTATTCTAAGCAATCCCACCAAATTGGAAATATTGTTTCGTAAAATATCTGCGGAACTTTCATCATCATCAACTGAAGGCAAATCAAACGGATTTAAATGATATTTTGAACTCAATGATATTTTAATAAAACTTCCCCCAACCGTATTTGCCAAATGTTTATATTCATTTTCCGGATCAATTATTATAACCGAAGTTCCCATCATCAATGATCGCAATATTTCCAGTTTTACAGCATAGCTTTTCCCGGCACCGGATTTGGCAAAAACAACCATATTGGCATTCTCCATTTCAAAACGATCAAATAAAATTAAACTGTTGTTATGTCTGTTTATTCCATATAAAATTCCACTATTGGATGATAATTCCGCGGAAACAAACGGAAAAATGGTTGAAAGCGGAGAAGTGTTAAGATTGTTGGCAACATCCAACTTATCCTCACACAGTGGAACCGTTGAAGAAAAACCTTGTTCCATTCTAAAACTTGCCGGCTTGGAATAGACCATTTGAGCTTCTAAAGTTGCTTCTATAACACTGTGTATCTTATTTAATCTTTTTAGATTCTCGGCAAAAATTGTTATATATATCCCCACTCTAAAAAATCTCTCCGTTCCTTCTTGCAGTTTTGTCCTTAACTCTTCAGTGTTTTGCATCGCTGATTCAAGCATCGGATTTCTAACTTTTCCACTTTGCGCTTCTATATTTATTCTTGATTGAATCTGTGTTGTTGTTTTTAACAACCCTTTTAAAATTTTTTTTGTATCCACAGGATGAATAAATATGGAAATATTTACCGGAAAATCAACATTTACTATTGGAGAAAACCAATTCACACTCAAAAAACGAGGAAAAGCCATCACAAAAATAGTTTTGGCATAAACCTCACCAATCTCTAAATAACCGGAATTAACTCTGAAAGCGGAAGGAGCAATGAGATCCTTGACCACCGCAACTCCTTTTCTGTACTCCTCTTCTCTTAAAATCAAAGGATCCGCTTTTTCACTGTTTTTTTTGTTAAAAATATTCATTTCTTATTCCAATTCAATAGCATCTAAATCTTTAATGACGCTGGTTGAATAAACTGATGGATTATATGTTTCATATAACAATTCCACTAACTCTTCCGTTTTTAAGGCAACCGTTTTAATTCCCAAAGAACTTAACCCGGAAGAAATCTGATCAACTCTCTGCCACAACTGATTTTTATAAGCCTCAAAAGTTTCTATATTTTCCGTTATTTTTTGTTTTGGATTAAGTGTATCCATTAGTTTGCTGATAATTCCGCCTTCTTGACTTTCTATAGGATAAAATGGAACTACTACATAAAAACGGGATGACATTATTTGAGAAACCTCCGTTAAATTTTTAATAAAATCGGTATATTCAGATATCTGCAAACGCATCAATTCACTGGTTTGTTTTTTTTTCTGTTTATTTAACAATTCCAAATACGGATTTATATCCAACCTTCTTGAATTAACCATTATTTGAACCGGAAAATCCAAAGAATTTAAGAAATTTTGATAACCGACAATAATCGCTTCTTGCTCCTCCGAAGATTTCAAATCAAAATTCATTGATGACGCCAATAAGACAGCACGAAGAGACCTGTTTTTTAAAACAATAATATCATTTTTTATCTCCTCCACATCAATATATTTCTGTGAACTTAGTGTAGGTGATTGTTTGTTTTTTTTTGTTGAATGAAATAATTCCATAATTTACCAGATTTATTAATTTTCCCTATCTAAAATTTTTGCCAATTGTCTTAAGTCTTCTTTTTTGATGGTTTTATCTTTGCGCTTGTGCAAATGTTCCGGTTCTATAGATTTCTGTTTTTTAAAATCTCGCAAAGATCCATCTCTTCGCCAAATATAAATTTTTGGCTTAACTATAAACAAAAAAGCAGAGGTAATGAATTTGCTGAGAGGTTGACCATAAGGACGATAAAACGCTAAAGCCACAAAAAAACCGGCTATTGGAATTCCCGCTATAAAAAAATTAATTTTATTATCAACACTCGCCCACAAGATTAACAATACTCCACCCATAGCAAACATCCACAATAACTGCTTTCCGGTTAACGGGCCAACTATTTTATCCTCTATGTCTATAAATTGTGGAACATTATAATGCATATTTTAAAAGTTATCATCTATCGGACTTATTTTTCCAAAAAAACTATTTTTAGTCTTTTTTTCTTTCGCAAACTTCGGTAAATAGTCTTTTCTGACATTTTTATTTTTTTCTACGGGGAATTGCTGAGAAAATGAAAATCTAACCTTGCTTCCTTTTTTCAATCCTTGTTCATCATTCTTTTTTTTCTTACCAAAAAACTTCTTAATGATTTTTTTCTTTTTTTTTGTTGCTTTTTTAAAATCAACGCTATTAAAACTAAAATCTCCTCTTTTGGTGTTTATGATATTTGCCCCTTCTTTATTGTCATTCCCACCTGCATCTTGTTGCAATTTGTTTGTTGCTCTACTTTTAAAAGCACTCGGATAATCATTTCTTTTTCTTATTACATCAAAAACATTTTTTTTATTTTTATCTGTTTTTTTTGACAAAAGATTGTCTGATTTTGTTTTATTTAACAAAACACCGTTTCTTTTTAGTGACACAACTGCGCCACCCTTTGTTTTATCTTGTATGTCAAATACTATTTCTTTTTTCTCCGTATCAATCTTTATAGGCAAATTTTTGTCCAGAGAATTCAACAATATTGCCAACTTTTTCCTCTCATAATCACTCAGTTCTTTACTGTTTTCTCCGTTATACAAATACCTGCTTCTTTTCATTATATCATAGTTATTGGCTCCGACAATATTGTAATAATCTTCAATCCAATTTCCTATTGTACCCTTAACAGGATAAGGTTTTCCCGATAACTTAATCGGTTTATCCGATAAAATCTGATCTCTTATTTCCGGATATTTTCCCAATGCTAATTTTATCGGCATGGTTTTTATTATTGTTAAAACCTTTCTCGGTTCATCTTTTTCAATAATGGCTTCCATGACATATTTAACGATTTTATCAACTTTCGCTTTATCAATTTTTATTTCTCTCAAGAGCACTTCTGCAAAATCCTTTTTTTCAACTTCTTTAAAATAGTAACTTCTTATCAATCTGGCGATTGATGCCATTTGCAAAAGTGATAATCCATAGTGCTTGCCAATATTTTGTATTTTTTTTGAAACCTCTGAAGATAGCAGTTTGTTTTTTGTTTTTTCCGGCAATCTTAAAAACTTCTCTTGTCTTTTAACCACCTGTTCATAAGTTTCATCATCCGGGTTTGGCGTAACAAAAACACAATGCGGTGTTGTGCATACTTCAATTTGTGTTTTTTTGTCTAATTCCAAAAACTTCATTTAATATGTATAGATAAAATTTGTTACTTCATACAGGCAAATTAAATTTATCTCTTAGGACGCCGGCATTATTTGCCATCAAACTTCCTTTCACTTTTTTCCTGGATTCATCAGTCATCTTTTCGTTATAAATTTCTTTTACGGCACTTTGAATAATTGTTTTTTCATCCGATTCCAAGTTTCTAAGATGTTTATTTATATTTATCCAATCTTGTTGAGCGAATTGTTCCGCTTCCAAACTACCAAGATCTTCCATAACAATATGCTTTTTAATTTGAAAATTGTTCCAATTCTCAGCATTATTTTCTTCTCTGAATTTAGCAAGTTTTTTGGAATCACTTATTATTTCTTGCGCTTTATTTAGCGCCGCCAAATCTACGCGTTTTAACTTAATTTTCGCCCTAATGGCATCCTTAACTTTTTGAGACCCCTTATATTTCTCTGTAAATTGATTATAAGCCCCCAGATCCATTTTATTTCTTTCCGCCAATAAATATGCGGCCGCCGGATCACCGGCAATACTCATTGCCTTCAAGGCATCAGTTGATAGTCCCTTTTTATTATATTCATTGGCTTGGTTTATCATATTCTGCTCTTCCGCTCCCGTAACACCAAGTTTTTCTGCATATTTGGAAGACCTTGCAGCTGATTTTGATGCATAATTTTCATCCCATCTATCCCACCTCCTTTTAATTGCTCCAATTCCACCGGAAATTCTATGTCCACTGGCAACATCCACACCCCGATAGGCCATCCTGCTTCCATTACGCTTTACCCAGTTCCCCGTTTGTTTAGCAACACCCATTGCCGTGCTTGAAGCTTCTCCTCCAAATTTTTGCGAAGCAATTAATCCCATCCAAAGAAAAACTATTGGAACAGTAAACAATAAACTGCTGACAACAAAGCCGACATCATTAACCCTTGTCGGTAAATCAAATTGTTGCCCTCCTGTCGCATTAAACATCAATCCTGCCAAAAGCAAGAAAAATATCATTAATGGTCCCATTACGGCATATTTAATTAAATTGTCCCACCAAGAACCGGAAATGTTGCTTGTTGAAGGAAAAAAAGATAACGCAAATCCCGCCGGAGCAAAAACCAATAAAATGGCAAACGCTAAAATTCTTATCAATAAATTTATGGCGAAAGCAAATAATGTCACAAATAATATAAATTGAAATATTATTGAAAGTATTAGCGCTGAAATATCAGCTTTTTCCATTATCGCTTTTGTTAGCATGCCCATATCTGACATTTTGGCAATTAAAGCTGACTGCGACGGATTAACAGTTGAGTGAGGAATTAGATTTGTTAAAAAATACATAGCGGAGTTGGAAAAATCTATCACAAAAAGAGTGATGGGATAACTGAAATTTACCAACAATGCCATCACTACCAATAAAATAATTATTTTCTTAAGATGATATTTTTCCACTTGAAAAATAGTTGAGAAAGCAGAGAACAAAAGAGCTAACATAAAAAATAA
>CAZRUH010000002.1:2958-40965 GCA_964603325.1 uncultured Bdellovibrionales bacterium | reverse complement strand
CAAAAAACAAACTGTTTTTTAACCCCTTATCGGTAAGCCGGTAGGGGGTTTTGATAATAAGTGTGGTTTTGTATGGAAGCTTGATATTTTGTTTTCTATGAAATACAATTTGTAATGTGATTAACGAATTTAATTTATTTTTAAAATATGAAAAAATCAAAATCAAAAGGAATTATTTCTGCGGGACATCCCATAACTGCTGAAGCCGGAAAAATAATTTTAGAAGCCGGCGGAAATGCTTATGATGCCGTCATAGGAGCATTTTTTGCGGCTTGTTTGGCGGAACCAAGTTTGGCGTCTTTAGGCGGGGGGAGTTATTTAATGGTTTATACAAAAGATAATAAAAGTTGTTTGTATGATTTTTTTGTGCAAACTCCCAGGCAAAAAAAAGCAAAAAAAGAAATGGATTTTTATCCTGTGGAGGTTGATTTTGGTGGAGCAACACAAATTTTTCATATCGGAATGGCCTCATCAGCGGTTCCCGGTAGCGCCAGGGGAGCTTTTGAGATTCAAAAGGAGTTAGGTGTCTTACCAATTAAAAAAGTTATAGAGCCGGCAGTTAAGTTTGCCAGAGAGGGAATAAAAATGAATTGGTTCTCCGGGTTTGCTTTTGAAATTTTGAGTGAAATATATAAATCTCAAAAAGAAACTCTAAATCTTTTTAAAAGTTCAAAAGAAAAGGGAGAACTATTAAAGCAAGGGGAGGTTTTAAAAAACAATGATTTGGCAAGTACTTTGGAATTTTTGGCAGAGAATGGCGTTGAAGAATTTTATCAAGGAGAGATTGCCAAAAAAATGGTTGAAGATATGCGAAAAATGGGTGGGTTGATTAGTATGAATGATATGAAAAAATATGAAATAAAAAAAAGAAAACCAATAACAATTGAATATAAAGATACAAATTTTATAACCAACCCACCACCATCTGCCGGGGGAATATTAATTTCAATAACTCTAAAACTTTTAGAAAAAGTTAATTTAAAAAAAGAAGATTATGGTTCAGAGAAACATTTAGGTTCTTTGGTATTGGCGATGGAAAAAACCGGTATCATTAGAAAAGATAAGATAAATAAAAATATTAGAAATAAAAAAATTA
The DNA here is from genome assembly GCA_964603325.1 of uncultured Bdellovibrionales bacterium. Classification (GTDB taxonomy): domain Bacteria; phylum Patescibacteriota; class Minisyncoccia; order Moranbacterales; family UBA9337; genus LSNR01. Next base: position 39,869 of record CAZRUH010000002.1, on the reverse strand, counting down.
TTGAAGAGATTTTGTCTCCAAAATATTTGGATATTTTTGCGGAAGATATTTTTGATAGGGTAAATAAATGGGGAAGCACAACTCAAATCAGTGTTATTGACAAAGAGGGAAATATGGCAAGTATGACAACAACAAATGGAGAGGGTTCGGGATATTTAATTCCGGGAACGGGCAGTGTTTTAAACAATATGCTTGGTGAAGAAGATTTGAATCCGGAAGGATTTTTTAATTGGAAGGAAGACGAAAGAATTTCATCAATGATGGCCCCATCTATTGCAATTAATAATGATTTAAAAATGGCATTGGGATCTGCCGGCTCAAACAGGTTAAGATCTGCCATATTTCAGACATTGATAAATATTTTGGATTTTGAAAAAAATATTAATGATGCCGTGAATGGTCCGCGACTTCATTTTGAAAATGGAAAATTAGACATTGAGCCGGGTTTTTCCGTGAAAGTTATTGAGAAAATTAAAAAAGAGTTTGAAAATGTAAATGTTTGGAAAGAAAAAAATTTGTTTTTCGGTGGGGCAAATTGCGTAGTGTTTGATAAAAGAAAAAATAGTTTTTCCGGTGCGGGAGATGAGCGTAGAGAGGGAATTTGTTTAAGTGTTTAAGAGTATTTAAATGAAGGGTATGGACAAATTTTTATATTTGTATATACTTTATGTGTTAAGTTGTAAAAAACAAAAAAATGAGTATAGCTACATTGATTTGGTTAAATTTTATTATATTGTTAAGTGGCACCGGTTATGCTTGGTATAATTGGATATTGGTTTTGCAGGGAAAATGTAAAACTTGTTCGGTTGGAGTTCATGAAAAACCTTATACATCTAAATGTTTTGTGGGGGCGATATTTTTTACCGTAGCATTATTGGTAAATATTTGGATGCTTTTTGCATTATAATGTTTACAACACAAAAAAATAATCAAATGTTTAATTTTGATTGTGGAAGAGAATTTTTGAAAAGTTTAATATAAAGAATGTGTAAGCGGGTGTCGTATAGTGGCTTATTATATCAGCCTTCCAAGCTGAGGACGAGGGTTCGATTCCCTTCACCCGCTCAAGATAAACAAAAACCGTATTTAATTAAATACGGTTTTTGTTTTAAAATTAACTTAAAATAAAAAGTGAATATAATTGAAGGAGGTGTAAGTAAGTATAAGTATTTAGACTCTGAGTCGGGGCGAAAAGGTCTTTGTTTACCCACTTACAATTTACAAGTAGATGTGAAAATTTGACTTTTTATCTTTTTTGATGTATAATTGTGTTGAAGCTTGATAATCAAGCTTTGAAATATAGGGTGAATTCTCGTGGGTGGGAGTTCATTTTTTGTTTTTTAAATAATAAATATTTTAATATTTATTGGTCGGTGTTTATTAAATAAAAAATATTTTAAACTCGCTCGGATAATCGTCCTATATTATTTTTAAAAAAATAAAAACAAAAATAAAACTATGAAAAAAATAAAAAAAGTTCTGAAAAAAGATATTTTTGAAAATGATTATAATGAGGAGGGGAGATTTGCAATTTTACTATCACTGATGCCATTATTGGTCCTGACCTTTTTTGTGAATTTTGGCATAGTATAATTTTTTAAAATTAAAAACTTATGTTTACATAGATTATTTAAAAAAACAACCCCCGTACGGGGGTTGTTTTTTTTTTGCATTAAGACTTATTGTTTAAAATATGCTAATATTGTTTTAGTTGGTAAAATGTATATTTTTAAAACAGTGTTATGGATAGAGTTCTGGTTTTTATAAAAAAGATTATTCCAAAAAAAGTTTTTTTGTTTTTTCAGCCGGTTTATCATTTTTCAATGGCTTTTTTGGCGTCCGTAGTTTATCGTTTTCCAAGTAAAAAATTATTGGTAGTTGGCGTTACGGGAACTACAGGGAAAACCACCAGCGTTTATTTGATGGCAAAAATGTTGAAAAATGCCGGTTTCAAGATTGGATGGACATCAACAGCATTGTTGAGTGATGGGAAAAAAGAGTGGCTCAATGATAAAAAAATGACAATGTTGGGGAGATTTTTTACACAAAAAATGTTGCGACAAATGGTAAAAAACGGTTGTCAAATTGCAATTATTGAAACAACATCAGAAGGTATTAGACAATTTCGTCATAAGTTTATCAATTATGATATTGTTGTTTTTACAGGACTTTATCCGGAACACATTGAATCTCATGGGAGTTTTGAAAATTATAAAAAAGAAAAACTGAAACTTTTTAAGCACTTGGAACACTCTAAAAAAAAGAAAAAAATAGAATTTAGCAATATTAAAAAAACAATAATTGTAAACGGAGATGATAAATATTTTAATGAATTTCAAAATTTTTCGGTACCTAAAAAGATTATTTTTTCAAAAAAGGATGTATGGCAAAATAAAAGCGAAAATGTGATAATGTATAAAATTTTAGATAGTGGAGATTTTGGTACAACATTTTTATTTAACAAAACCAAAATATATTTGCAAATATTGGGGAGTTTTAATGCAATAAATGCGACTATTGCGGGAAGCGTAGGTGTTGCCTTAAATATAAGCGAGAATAACATAAAAGCCGGATTGCAAAAAATAAAAAATATTCCGGGAAGATTGGAAAAAATAAACGAAGGGCAAGATTTTATGGTTATTGTTGATTATGCTTTTGAACCAAAGGCATTAAAAAAAACATATGAAACAATTTCTAAAATTAGGCACAATAAAATAATTCATGTTTTAGGTTCTGCCGGTGGTGGGCGAGATATTTCTCGGCGAGAAAAACTGGGAGGGTTGGCCGGTAAAGAGGCGGATTATGTTATTGTAACCAACGAAGACCCTTATGATGATGATCCGTTAGAAATAATAAAAGATGTTGCTGACGGAGCCAGGAAAGTTGGTAAAATTGAAAACGAAAATTTATTTTTAATTAAAGACAGAGAAAAAGGTATTAAAAAAGCAATATCTTTAGCGGATAATAAAGATATCGTCTTGATTACCGGCAAAGGTTCAGAACAAGCTATTGCCGTGGCCAATGGAAAACTAATTCCCTGGGACGATAGAAAAGTGGTGAGGAATATTTTAAAAAATTAATGATTTTCTTATGAAAATATCTTTCATTATTGTAAACTACAGAAGTAGGATTTATTTAAAAAAGTGCATTCAATCTATTGTTGTGTCAGTAAAAAATATTGATTTTGAGGTGTTTGTCGTCAATAATGACAAAAAAACTCTCGCAACAAATAGTTTTGGTTTTTTAAAAAACGATTATCACAAAAAATTAAAAATAATTGAAATTAATAAAAACATTGGATTTGGAAAAGGTTGTAATATTGGGGCAAAAAAAGCAGAGGGAGATATTTTGTGTTTCTTAAATCCGGATACGGAAATAGTTTCAAAAGATATTAAAATTATTCTTGATGTCTTTGAGGATGATAAAGTTGGTATTGTTGGAGGTAGAATAATAACAAAAAATGGCAAAAATCAAAAATGGACATCCGGAGAAAGTGTTGGTTTGTGGAAAATTATAAAAAATAACTTTGGATTTGTTGGTGATGAGAAAATTTGGCAATCAAATGAAAAGAGAGAGGTGTCGTGGATTACGGGGGCAAATTTATTTATTAAAAAAAATATTTTTGACAAAGTTAACGGTTTTGATGAGCGATTCTTTCTTTATTTTGAAGATGTGGACATATGTAAGAGAGTGCAATCAATGGGTTGCAGGATTATATATTTTCCAAAATTTGTCGTGAAACATATAGGAGGAGGAAGTGCTATTAGTCAAAAAAAACAAAAAAAAGAATATTACAAGTCTCAGGATTATTTTTTTAAAAAGTGGTTTGGAATATTCCACTTTTTGGCTTTAATAATGATAAGAAAAATTGTTAACTTTTTAAATTGCCAATCCCGCAATTAACCAAAAAAGAAAAACTCCAAAACTATTTGACCACAACCAATGATCAAAAACAAACAAACTAATTAAAGAAAGAAACATTCCCAGCATAAGAACATTGGAAAATTTTTTAGTTGCGAAAAGTTTTAAGTCTTTGGAATGACTATAAATAATATTAAAAATTATTCCCAGAAAAAGAAATAAACCGAACAAACCAAGTTCGGCAACAACAAGAATAAGTACATTGTGAACAGGTTGATATTCCCAAATAGGTTTTTTATTTGGATTTTGCTTGTATACGGTTAATGTGTAATTGTTTAGTCCTATCCCAATAAATGGATGCCGGTTAATAATTTTTTCCGCTTCCAATACATATAGAGAGCGATCACTGATGGAATTTTTTTCCAAACGGGAGTTTGTGTTTGTTCTGGATAAAAAAACATTGAAAAAAAGAGATAAAAACAACAGAAAAACAAGAAAAACAGACAATAACGGAGTTAATAATTTTTTGGAAAATTTTTTGTGAGCAAATAAAAAAACAAAAGATATGCCAATAAAAAAGGAAAAAAATGCGGAACGAGAAAAAGAGAGTAAAAAAGATGAAAAAATTACCATTAGCGCAAGAAAAAGAAAAAATTTTTTTAAAGGACTAAGATTTTTTGATGATGATAAGAGATAAAAATTGAAAAATAGAGCGATTAGTAAAAAACCTGCAAAAATATTGGGATGAGGAAGTCCTCCATAGGCGCGCAACCACCGTCCATCAGTGTTTTGCAGAACGGGAGCCCCACCTTGCCAAATATTAAAAGATTGAATACCGAGCCACTTGTTTGAAAAGGTGTTTTGCTGAACAAATTGCCACAATCCCAAGCAAGATTGAATAAATGCGGAAGCCAAAAAAACAATGGCTATTTTTTTAATTTTGAGAATTTTATTTTTAACAAAAAAAGATGTTGCTAGGAATAAAATCAAAGCAAAGAATAAATTTAACGCATAAATCAGGGATAATTTTTTGTCAGGTGCCCAAAAAGTAGAAATAAACGCCCAAGAAACAAACAGAACAGTTAATATTATTATTTTGTTGTCAAAAAAGAGAATAAGTCGCTTAAAGTTGGTTTTGGTTTTTAGAAAATAAAGTAAAACCAGGTTTATCCAAAAAAAAGCAACAAAATTAAAAAAAAACAAATTTATGGTAGCGTACTGAAATTTGTAATTGTTTATATATGTATTTTTTAATATAAAAACGGTCTGTAATGGAAGCGTAAAAACAAAAAAATAAAAAACAAAAGGCAAAAGCTTTTTTATGGATAATTTTTTAAAAATTTTCATAAGAATTTTTACAGTTTATCAATAGATAACAAGGATAATAATTCTTTGAGCAAATTTTCCAAGTTGTTTTTTGCATTGTTAAATTTATCGGCATCATTTTTCTCTGCAGATTTAATCAACATAATTTTATAAGAAGAAAAATCTAAAAGGATTTGATTTATTTTTTTGAGTGTGTCTAGGATATATTTTTCTGACTCTCGTTTTTTTGTGAATTCGTTTAATGTTGTGGCAATTTTGTTTTCTGCTTCCGGCAAAAACAATACGGAACCGGTTAAATATTGCTCTTTTATGTGTTCTTGAAGTTTATCAATTTCTTCTTGGATACTCTCTTTAGAATTATCTTTGTTTAGTTTTTTAAAAACAGATGTCATTGACTCAATAAAAATCATAGTATTTTTAAAAAATATTTAACAACATATTTAGTATAGTCTATTTTTTATTTTTGCGAAACATTGTTTTTGTGGTAAAATACATTTGACTTATCTTTTTGTCTATATTATAAATCTAAACTTAAAAAAATGCTTGATAAAAACAAAAACAACAATGATAATAAAAAGACTTTTTTTAATGTGAAAATGCACACAATGAAAGATGATTTGAGTGAAAAAATGGTTGACGCTGAGAACGTTGCAGACAAAGAACATAAAAGTGGTGGTATTGAAGAAGGTCCTTTTTTGGATAAAGGCGGTGTAACTAAAGAAAGCGATATCAAAAATGGTGCTGAAAAAAAGGATGCGGTAAACAACGAAAGCGATAAAGCGACATTGGGGACAGAAAAAACACCTTCCTTAAATTTTTCCGATAGGAAAAATGACTTAAACGGCAACTTAAACAATGGAGATGTTGCTATTAAAAACTCTGTCGCTGAAGAAAATAAAAAATCCGGTTCCGGTCGTAAAAAGGTGGTAATGGTTTTGATAACACTGGTGTTGCTTATTGCCGGAGTCGGCATAGTTGTCTATTATGGGTGGAAAAATAAAGAGGTTATTTTTGACAACCCCAATGAAACGAATCAAAAATTGGATGAAAATCAAGTTAATAGTGATAACAATAATGAACAAAAAAACACGGATGATCAATTTTCAGAAGATGCAAACTATCTAATGATTGACACTTCTGACGGTACCTTAGCGATAGACACCATTAAAAATACTTCCAAAAAAATTCCCAAAAACAAACTTATTGAGTTTGTGATTACCGACAAAGACAATGTGGAATTATTGTTTCCGGAATTTTCTAATTCTATCGGATTGAGTTTGCCTGAAAATATAATGAATAATATTGATGATAATTTTTCCTTATTTTTATATAAAAATAACAACGGAAATGCAAGGATGGGGTTAGTTTTACAGATTAAAAACAAGGAAAAGTTGATTTCCGCTATCAGTCAAAACAGTAATCGCTTAATAGAATATTTAAAGCCCATACTACTGGAAAGTTCCATATCTAAAGAAAGAGAAGCTAGCGGTTTTAATACCAGTTCTTACAAAAATATTAATATTAGATATAATAATATCGGAGAAAATAGCGATTTATCATTGGATTATGCGGTTATTGGAGACAAACTGGTGATAGCAACAAGCAAAGACATGGGGAGAAATATTATTGATAAGTTGTTAAAATATAAAAATGATAACGATGGAGGTGATGAAAATGTTCAAAATGACAGCATTGGTGGTGATAATAATGACAATAAAGCAAAGGATAATGAGGTGATAATCAATGTGAAATAATTGGTTTTTAATAATTCTGTGGATAAACTGTGGATAATTGCCAAATAAAGAAATTTTATTTTTTATAAAGAATAGTTTTTAAAAAAAATATAAAGGGTAAATAAAAATGTTTATTTGAAAAAATGGCCATTTTATAAGGGTTTTTCTCGTTTTACTTGATAGGTAGCGTAAAAAGTGGTATAATTTGTTTGTAAAGTTGATATTTTTAGTTATTTTTAGTTTTTTGACAAATAGATAGCAGAAGAAATTTTGTTTTTGAAATGAATTTTTAGTTTTAGGCAAAATTTCTTCTACTATTCTCTCTGTATCAATTTTTGAAGTTAACGCACTTCAAATTATAAAAACAAAAACAAAAAAGAAATGTTCCGCATTTGGTATATTTGAATAAGTATATCAAATGCGGAGCGTTTCAAGAAAAATTTTTCTTAAAAAACAAAAATAAAAAAGAAAAATTCAGTTCTTTAAAAAGGCTTTGCGCCGGAGAAAAGTAGGAGAAAAAAAACATGTACGCAAAGTACATATAGCTTATATAATTTCTGACGCCTCTCACCCGGGCTAGGGAATTTCCGGCTTATATGTTGGTACATGTTAAACATCGGGCGTCCAGCCAATTTTTATATATCTTGGGCGTGCGACGCCCGGTTTCCATATAGATTTTTTGTTAAATATGTAATTAGCCTAAAATATAAGCGTTGGTTATTATTTGACCGAAAACAAAAAACACTCTATATTTATCAAGAGTGTTTTTTGTTATTTTTTGATTTTATGACTATAATAATTCGTTACAATGAAATAGGGCTTAAGGGAAAAAATCGTGATTGGTTTGAAAAAAAATTGGTTCAAAATATAAAAAATAAAATCAAAAAGGAAAATTTTAATTTTTGTATAAAAACAAAAAGAGTTCCCGGAAGAATTTTACTGGAAATTATGAGTGAGAAGGTAAGTAATGGTGATTTGTTAAAGATAGAAAAAATATTATCGGAAATTTTTGGAATTGCAAATTTTTCTTTTGCTAAAAAAATTTCTCAGGATATTGATATTTTGAAAAAAGAGTGTTGGAAGTTGATTAAATTAAAAATTCTTTCTTCGGAAAAGACCTTTCGCATAACAACACAAAGATTAAATAAGAATTTTTTAATGACATCTGAGGAGATAAACAAGGAAATCGGAGGATATATTTTTGAAAAATTAAAAAACAAAAAACTTAATCCAAGAGTTAATTTAAAAAATCCCGACATTGAGTGTTTTATTGAAATTATAAACAAATGGGCATTTATTTTTTTAAAGAAAAAAATGGGATTAAACGGTATGCCGGTGGGAACGGGAGGAAGAGCGTTAGCTATGCTTTCCGGCGGGATTGATTCTCCCGTGGCCGCTTATTATGGACTAAAAAGAGGTGTCAAAATTGATTTTATACATTTTCATTCTTTGCCATACACATCTTCAGCGTCTAACGAAAAAGTAATCTCTTTAGCAAAAAAACTTTCAAAATTTCAAGAATTTGGCAAAGTTTTTATGGTTCCTTTTGCCGAAATTCAACAGGAAATAATAATAAAATGTCCGGAAAAGTTGCGGGTGATAATGTATAGGAGATTGATGCTGAAAATTGCTGAAAAAATAGCTCAGAAAAATAAATACTTGGCACTATATAGCGGAGAGTCTGTTGCCCAGGTAGCTTCCCAAACTCTGGAAAATATTTTGGCAACCAATAGTGCGGTAAACATAACAATAATGCGTCCTTTATGTGGTTTTGATAAAGCGGAGATAATAAAAATTGCTAAAAAAATAGAAACTTATGATATTTCAATTTTACCTCATGAAGATTGTTGTACGAGATTTATTCCGAAACATCCGGAAATTCATGCAAAATTGGAAAGTGTCATAATGGCAGAGAAAAATATTAATTTGAATGAAGTGATTAAAAAAGCTATAAAAAAAACAGAAATAATATCTATCTGATTATCTGTTAAAATTTGCTGTAATATAAATCAACATCTCTAATCCACTTGTCAACATTTTTTGGATTTTGATTATCGCAAGAATAACCGCATTTCCAAATGACCATCTTTTGCGGTGTATCAATTCCCTGCGCTAAAAGATTTTTTATTCTCTCAGACACGGTTAAAACGGCATCTTTTTTATTGTCAAAACAAGTATGTCCTCCACTTCCCATACGATTTCTTTTTCTTCTAAAACCCCAATAATTATAACATTCTTTTCCGTTTAATTTTGGAGTTCTTTTACCCCAATTACTTTCTTTTTTTGCTATAGCAATCATAAAGGCGACAACTTCTTTGTTTTGAAATGATAAATAATAAGACATTTCGCTTATGGGGTATCCGGCGGTTATTTCATTTATCTTGCTCCTTAGTTTAATTCTGTTTGAATTTATGTTGATTTTAAAATTGAAAGAGTCATTTATCAGTGAAATTTCTTTTTTAATTTCTAAGACAAGAAAAGAAAAAGAAAAAAGAAAAAGAAAAAACAATGTCAAAAGAAAGTTTTTTGCATAACGATTCAAAAATAATTTTTGTTTTTTTATTTTTTGCATAAAAAAAACGGGTTTCACCCGATTATTTACAAACTTCTCATTTGTCTTTATTATACACTGTTTTTATAAGAAAGTCAATTTTTGTATGATTGTTTTTAAAAATATCACTTGAAATTATTTGGAAATGCAAAATAATAAAATTGCTTGAAAAAGATGATTAAATGAAGTAAACTAAGAGTGTCAATATTTGTGAATTTAAACTAAAATTTTTATGCAATACTTTGAAATAGAAGGTGGAAAAAAATTAAAGGGAGAAATTACGGTTAATGGATCAAAAAATGCCACAGTAGCATTGTTAGCGGCGAGTATGATAAACAAAGGCACCACGACATTGAGAAATGTGCCTCAAATAGAAGAAGTTAATCGTTGGGTTGAAATATTGGAAAGTATTGGCGTAAAAATTGAAAAAGTGGGTAAGAATTTGAAAATAATTCCGCCCGTAGAGTTTAAGGTAGACAAAATAAACAAAAAATCAGCTTGCAAAACAAGGAGTGTGATTATGCTCATAGGCGCTTTTGTTGGTAAATTGAATAAATATTTTATTCCTCAAGCGGGAGGTTGTAAATTGGGAGAAAGGACTATTAGACCGCATTTGTTTGTTTTGGAAAAATTTGGAGTTAAAATAATAAACAGAAATGATGGTTTTTTTATAGATGCCGGAAAACTAAGACCGGCAAAAAAGGTTGTTTTATACGAATCGGGAGACACGGTGACGGAAACGGCATTAATGGTTGCGGCGCAAATTCCTCAAAAAACCACCATTAAAATGGCAACAGCCAATTATATGGTTCAAGATCTTTGCTTTTTCTTACAAAAATTGGGCGTAAAGATAAAAGGCATAGGAACAACAACGCTTGAAGTTGTTGGATTGAAAAATATTAAAAAAAATATATCTTATGAAATTAGTGAGGACCCCATTGAAGCAATGTTTTTTATCTCATTGGCAATTGTTACGAATAGTAGGTTGAGAATAAAAAGATGCCCGATTGAATTTTTGGAGTTAGAATTGTTGAAACTGGAAAAAATGGGACAAAAATATAATATCTTAAAAAAATATGTTTCGCGGAACGGAAAAACAAAACTGATAGATATTGAAATTATTCCATCAAAACTGGTTGCGTTAAAGGATAAAATTCATGCGTTACCATTTCCCGGAATAAATATGGATAATTTGCCATTTTTTGTTCCGATAGCAATGATTGCAAAAGGAAGAACGCTTATTCATGATTGGGTTTATGAAAACAGAGCGGTATATTTTGCGGAATTAAATAATTTGGGAGGAAAAATAAAGTTGATTGATTCTCATAGAGTGGAGGTTGAGGGTCCAACAAAATTAAAAGGATCCAAGATAATCTCTCCTCCCGCGCTTCGCCCGGCTGCGATAATATTGGTGGCAATGCTGGCATCATCGGGAAAATCGGTTTTAAAAGAAGTTTATTCGGTTAATCGTGGATATGAAAATTTGGAAAAAAGACTAAAATCTATTGGTGCAAAAATTGAATTAAAAAAGAATTAAGCATATGCTATTAAAAAAGATTGGAATTGATTTGGGAACAGCAAATACTTTGGTTTTTATTCCCGGAAAAGGGGTGGTTGTTAATGAGCCGTCAGTGGTGGCGGTTTCGTTATTGGATAACAAAGTTTTGGCTGTTGGAAATGAGGCCAAGGATATGATAGGGAGAACGCCTGATACCATTGTGGCCACCAAACCACTGAAAGACGGAGTAATTGCGGACTATAGGGTTACGGAAGCAATGCTTAAATATTTTATAGGAAAAGTTAGCGGTAGAGTTAGATTGGTGAGGCCGGATGTAATGATTTCTGTTCCGGCTGGTATAACCTCTACCGAAAAAAGAGCTGTCATTGATGCGGCTGTTAAAGCTGGAGCCAAAAGCGCTTATGTCGTTAAGGAGCCCATCTTAGCGGCAATTGGAGCAGAGATACCAATTCAAAACGCTCAAGGAAATATGATTATTGATATTGGCGGAGGAACATCTGAGGTGGCGGTAATATCTTTGGGTGGAATAGTTTCAGCTCATAGCGCAAGGGTTGGCGGAAATAAGTTTGATTATGCTATAGCTAATTACATCAAAAGGAAACATGGATTGGTTATCGGTGATAGAACTGCCGAAGAAATTAAAATAAAAATTGGCTCGGCTATTGCGCAGGTTAAAGAAGATTATATAGATGTTAAAGGAAGAGATCTATCCGGAAGATTGCCGAAAACAATTAAAATTTCTTCCAATGAGATAACCGAAGCCCTTCAAGATGAGTTAAGGGAAGTGATTGGCGCCATTAAAAAAGTTTTACAAGAAACACCTCCGGAATTGGCTGCCGATATTATGGACAAAGGAATGATTCTGTCCGGGGGTGGCGCGCTTCTTAAACATTTAGATAAATTGGTGTCAAAAACCATAAATGTTCCCTGTTATGTGGCGGAAGATCCTTTATTTTGTGTTGTTAAAGGCGCGGGCAAAGCGTTAGATAATTTAGATACATATAAAAGAACATTAATGAGCTCTAAATAGATTTTTATGAAAATTGGAATAGATGCTTCGCGCGCTTTTTTAAAAAACAGAACAGGCATAGAAGAATATTGTTATCAAGTTGTTAAATACTTGCGCAATGAATTAAAGAATTTTGAAGTTGTTCTATATTTGAGACCGAATAAGAGTTTTTTTAAGTGTTGTGATTTTTCTATTCCCAAAAAATGGAAACTGAGAACTATAAACTTCCCAAGATTATGGACTCAGGTTGGATTATCCTTGGAGATGATAAGAAATCCCGTGGATGTTTTATTTGTTCCCGCACACACCGTTCCAGTTATACATCCAAATAATTTTTTATTAAAAACAATCAATCAACTTAAAAAAAATAAACGTAAGCCAAAAACCATAGTGGTTATTCATGGATTGGAATATGAGTTTTTGCCAAAAGCATATTCTCGGTGGGAGAGATTTTATATGCGTCAATCTATAAAAAAATCTTGTCAGTGGGCAACTAACATAGTTGCGGTTTCCGGAAACACAAAAAAAGATTTGACAAGATTATATAATATCCCCAGAAATAAAATAAAAGTTATTTATGAAGGAATAGGAAATGTGCTTCTTGAGAAAAAAAATAATAAAACAACTAAAATATCGAAAGATTTGGAAATAATAATAAAAAAACACAAATATATTCTTTTTGTTGGAAGAATAGAGGAAAGAAAAAATATTTTTGGCATTATTAAATCTTTTGAAATTTTAAAAACAAAACACAATATTCCTCACAAGTTGATTTTGGCCGGTGGGTTTGGATATGGTTATACGAAAATTATTGATCAAATAGAAAACAGTAAAATTAAAAATGATATTTTCTTAACCGGATATATTAGTCAAAATAAAAAAGTATATTTATTGCGTAAGAGTGATTTGTTTTTATTTCCAAGTTTTTACGAGGGTTTCGGTTTGCCGGTTCTTGAATCCCAAAAAATGGGAGTTCCCATAGTGGCATCTGACAAATCTTCCATACCGGAAGTGGTGGGACGATACATGAAACCATTTTTAGTTAATCCAAATAATCCGGAGGAAATAGCGCGAGTTTCTCTTAAAATTATTAATGACAAAAAAACTCGTAATGATATAATAAAATTAGGGTATAAAAACATTGAAAGATTTTCTTGGGATGGTTGTGCCAGAAATATTGCCAATATTATTAAAAATGACTAAAAAATTTTATGTATAGTGTAATTTTATGTGGAGGATCCGGAACAAGGTTGTGGCCGTTAAGTAGAAAGAATTATCCTAAACAATTTTTAAAACTTTACAGCAATAAATCTCTTTTGCAAGAAACTTTTTTGCGTATCTCAAAAATAATTCCTAAAAACAATATTTTTTTTGTTGCTAACAAGAGTGATTTTTATAATGTTGTTAATCAAATAAGAGAGGTTTATCCAAATTTTTCCGAGGATAGGTTTTTAGAAGAGCCGGAAAAACGAAACACCGCTCCGGCAATTGCGTTATCAGTTAAATATTTAAAAGATAAAATAAAAATTGACCAATCAAAGCAAATAATTTTTCTGCCGGCGGATCATTATATAACCAATCAAAAAAAATATTTGAAAGTTGTTAAAGATGCGTTAACTAAAAATAATAATAACATAGGAACAATAGGAATTACTCCTGTGGGAGCGGAGACCGGATATGGATACATTAAAAAAATGACAAACGGCAAAAAGAATAAGTTGCAAGCAAAAGATAGAAAAAACAAAAAAATAAACAAAAAAAAGAGTGTTACGGTTAATAAGGTTTTGGAATTTAAAGAAAAACCGGACAAAAAAACAGCGGAAAAATATGTGAAATCGGGAGATTATCTGTGGAATGCCGGAATGTATGTTTTTAATTGTAAAACATTTTTTGATGAAATAAAAAAATATTCTCCGGTAATATTTGAAAACTTAAAAAACAATTATGATGTTTTCATAAAAAATTTTAGAAAAATGCCAAATATTTCAATAGACTACGCTTTGTCGGAAAAATCCAAAAAAGTGGTTGTTTTTGAGGGTGATTTTGGTTGGAGTGATATTGGATCTTTTGATAATCTGGCGGAAGTTTTGTTGAAAAAAGAAGATAAAAATAAGAAACACATAAAGGTGGACAGTAATAATGTTTTTATACACAGCACTACCAATAAACTAATTGCCACAATGGGTGTAAGAGATTTGATTGTTGTTGAAAATAATGACAGTATATTAATTCAAAAAAGAGGTCAATCTGAAAAAGTAAAAGATATTGTTGAATTATTAAAAAAGAATAACTACAAAGAAATAGACCATAATGTGATAGTGCACAGTCCTTGGGGTAAGTATGAGGTTTTGATAGATGGACGAAGACATAAAGTCAGAAAGGTGACAATATATCCCGGAAAAAAGATAAAATTGCAAATGCATTATCATAGGGCGGAGCACTGGGTTGTTGTAAAAGGAACAGCAGAAGTTATTTACAAAAGAAACAAAAAGATTTTAGTTGCCAATGAGAGTGTTTTTATTCCTCCATCTGTAAAGCATCAAATAAAAAATCCCGGAAAAATAAACCTGGAAATTATTGAAGTTCAAACAGGTAATTATCTGGGTGCCGATGATGTGATAGAATTTTAACTTTTGGATATATGATAGAAATAATCAACGAATTTACGCGTAAAGAGAATAACAAAGAAAAATTTGAAAGATTTTTAGACTTTGTTGAGAAAGAGTATTTTCAAATTTTAAATAGATTGGATAATCTTTCGGAAAAAACGATTTTAGAAACGGAAAAACTTTTAAATGTTGACTTTGAAAAACTGAGATTGTATATAGACAAAAAAATACCAATTCTTCTGGAAAGAATGAAAAAAATTATTGACGAAAAAGATATTTTAGTTATTGATTACGGTAGCATCAGAGATGTTTTGGGAAACTCCGTCCTAAATGTGTTAAATAGAATAGTTTGGGTTGCGGAAAATATTGATAGTGATAACGAAAAAGTGCAGAAAAAGATTTTTAATGCCGAATCCGCCACCAGAAGAGTTATTGATGATTATATAAAAAGAGAAACCAATGAAAATGTCGCCACTTATTATATTGACGAACTTTGTGATGATGAAAATAAACTTATTTTGGAATTATGTTCGGAAAACGGTTATTTGCAAAGATTTGAAAAATTTTTCTTTATTAAAAAGCAACGTCGCCATTTTCCAACAGGAGGCAAAAAACTTCCCTACTTTAAGTTTTTTAGTGAACTTGAAAAGGGAAGCGTATCAAAAGAAAAAATGGAGAGTGAGTTGGCTAAACTTGATGATGAAATTATTAACAAAGATAAAATTAAAAAATTTTTTAACAAATGAAACATATGTGCTTAGCCTTTCCGGGAAAGATAAAATCAATCAAAAATAATCATGCCATAGTTGATTTTAATGGCATAAAAAAAGAAGTCAATATTTCATTGATCTCAGATATTAAGATTGGAGAATTTGTCATTATTCATGCAGGTTTTGCGATTGAAAAAATAAACAAAAAAGAAGCAAAAAAAATACTTGAATACAAAAATGAAGAAACCAAAAATATTAAAAAATAATGGTGGAAAGTAAAATTGTTAAAAATATTGCAACTTTGGTAATTTAAAAAAGCAGAAACAGTTTTATGCAAAAAACGTTAAAAAATATTAAAACGGTGGCGAAAAAAATTGGGCGGAACATAAACCTAATGGAAGTTTGCGGAACACACACTCAGGCAATCAGTCGGTTTGGAATTAGAAATATTTTGCCGGAAAATGTAAACTTGATAACCGGTCCCGGTTGTCCGGTTTGCGTAACGGCACAAAAAGACGTTGATGCAATTGTCAGTTTGGCATTGTCCGGAATTCCCATAGCAACTTATGGTGATGTTTTGAGAGTTCCGGGAGTATTTGGAAGTTTAAATGACGCTCGTGAAAAGGGCGCTAAGGTTTTTGATGTTTACTCCGTGGAAGATGCTTTGAAAATACAAAAAAATTTTTCAAAATTAGTTTTTTTCGGAATTGGTTTTGACACAACAACTCCGATGACGGCTTATGCGGTTAAAAAAGGTTTGAATATTTATTCTGCTCATAAACTTTTTTTGCCGGCAATGGAAGCTTTATTAAAAATCGGTGAAATTAAAATTGATGGCTTCATTAATCCCGGACATGTGAGTGCTATTGTTGGAGTAAATGTGTATAAGTCAATGAAAGTAGCCCAAGTTATTGCGGGATTTGAAGCAAAAGATGTTCTGGAGGGAATTTATTTGTTGCTTAAACAAATTGCGGAAAATCGAAAAGATGTTGAAAATCAATATGATAGGGTTGTTGAAACAGGAGGAAATTTAAAAGCGAGAAAAATAATTTTTGATGTTTTTGAAGTTAATAGTGGAAACTGGCGAGGATTTGGAGATATTCCGGGTTCCGGTTTGGAGTTGAAAAAAAAATATGCTCGGCAAGATGCAAAAATAATTTATAAAGATATTTTAAACAAAGTTGATTTTTCCAAATCAAAGGAACCGATTGGTTGCAGTTGCGGAGAAATTATTCGTGGTTTAAAAACACCAAAGCAATGTCCGATGTTTGGTAAAAAATGTGTGCCGGAAAATCCCATTGGCCCATGTATGGTTTCAGTTGAAGGAGCTTGCAATGTGATTTTTAAGAGTCAGTTTGAGTAAAATTTGTTATTCTAAGTTCGTTCGCTTAACCAATTTCGTCCTACTATATTTATCTAACCAATTTTCGGATTTTGAGACACTGCAAAAAACAAGCCTGTAATTCGCCGGCTTGTTTTAATTTAAAAAAGATTTTAATTATAATTAAAATCCGCGAACTTTAATTTTTTTTGTCCTATTAGTATCCGCTTTGGGAAGTTTAATGGTAAGAATTCCGTTTTTTAAAGATGCTTCAATTTTTTCCGCAACAACATCAACGGGTAGAACAACTGAGCGAGAAAAACTTCCCCAATAGCATTCTTGGTAGTAGAAATTATCTTCGCTTACTTCATCTTCAAATTTTCGCTCACCTTTGATGGTTATCATATCGTTATTTATGGAAACATCCAAATCTTCCGGATTAACGCCGGCAATAGTTGATTTTATAATTATGTCATCATCAGTTTGATAAACATCTATGGTTAATTGACCCTCACCACTTTCTTCGTCTGAAGTTGACCAATCACCCTCATTGGTAGAAGGAATATCATTTATTTGAGTGGACATTTCCGCTTGAGGGGTTTGGGGAACATCTATGTCGGTGGCTTTATCATCGGACGATACATTCATGCTTACAGAGTTTGTTGTCGGTTCTTCAACGGAAACATCTTCCCTTTTTGATCCTATTAGTTTTTCCATAAATGATTTTTTTTGTTTTGTCATACATAATTTCACACGTTGCGCCCAATCACTTAAGCGCAACACATGTTGTTTATTTTCATTTTTATATTACTATTATAAAACACTTGCTATTCTTGGGCAAGTTTTTTTATTAACAATGAAAATAATAAAAAATTAACCAATAACAAAAACGATATAATTGATAATTTCAAATAAAACACTTTATAATTTATATATAAAGAAGCAAAATTATAAAAAATGTGAGTGAAAAAAGGAAAGGCGAAGAATAAAACATTTTTTCTTGGGCTTTTTTTTGTGATAATAAAATACCCAAAAATACCGGATGTTAATATATGCAACAAAAATATTTCCGCAAGGTTTATTTTGTTTAAATTGATATTTTTTTGAATAAGTATCAATAATTCAAAAAATGAAAAACCTGTTCCAAATAACCAAGCAAGCACAAGGGTATTTATTTTGTTAACAGATAAATGAATTATTTTTTTTAAAATAACAAAATATTTAAATATTTCTTCAAGAAAAACAATTAAAACCAAAAAAAATATTGAGGAAATGGACAAAATATTTAAATTAATGTTTCCCGTAAATATAGTTGCAAAAACTTGAAAAACCAAAGCCAATCCGGCAGAAATTATTCCCCAAAAAAAAGATTGTGCATAAATTAAAATGGTTTTAATTAAAAACATTCGGTTTACTCTAGGTTTTTTAGGTATTTTTCAAGTTTGGTTATTTTTTCTTTTGACTTTAATAAATTATTTTTCTCATTGTTAACAATTTGTTTGGGCGCTTTTTTTATAAAGTTTTTGTTGGACAATTTCTTTTTTAAAATGTTTGTATAGTTTTTAAGGTTTGACAACTCTTTGACAACTCTTTCAATTTCTTTCTCTTTATTGATATTTATAATCAAATAAATATCAATATCATTTTCTTTTATGTATATGGCATTGTTAATTTTTTGTCCCGTTCTTTTTATTTCTACACTCTTAATTCCCGTTCTTAATTTTTTTAGCAAAATGCTTGAGTTTGTCAGAGTATCAAAATGTTTTTTTGAATACAGAACAGCATCAATTTTTTCGGTGGGATTTATTTTGTTTTCAGCGCGAGCATTTCTGATGGCAATAATTGTTTTTTGTATTATTTCAAAATAATTATAGTTGGTTTTATTTTTTAATAATAAGGAGTATTTTTTTGTTTTTGGCCACGAAGAAATCATCAACAAGTCATCATTATCACTGATTTGTTCCCAAATGGTTTCAGTGATAAATGGAATAAATGGGTGCCAAAGTTTCAACAAATCCTTGAGAATAATTTCTAAAATGATATTTTTTTCCTTTTTATTTTTTTCAAATTTACTGATTTCCAAATACCAGTCTGCAAAATCTCTATAAGTAAAATTATATAATCTTTCCCCGGCTTGAGAAAATTTGTAGTTTTTAATATCGGAAGTTGTTTGAATAATGGTTGATTTCATTTTATTTAAAATCCATATATCCGATATTGTTAAATTAAGACCAGTTTTATCATCGGGTGTTTTTTTTCCGTTAAAATCAACCGTTGACAAAATATATCTATTTATATTCCACAATTTGTTTATAAAATTTCTATAGCCTTCAATTTTTTTTTCATTGATACGCAAATCATTTCCGGGAGTGTTGCCGATTAATAACGATAAACGAACGGCATCGGTGCCAAATTTGTCAATTACTTCAATGGGGTCAATGCCGTTTCCTTTTGATTTGCTCATTTTTTTTCCATGTTCATCCAAAACCATTCCATGTAAATAAACATTTTCAAAAGGTATTTCCCCAACAGCAAACAAGCTCATCATAATCATTCTGGAAACCCAGAGAGTTAAAATTTCATAACCGGTTTCTAAAACTTGAGTGGGATGAAAATTATTTAAATCACCGTATTTTTTTCCATTTTTAAAATTATCAGGCCAACCCAGCGTAGAAAAGGTCCACATTCCGGAAGAAAACCATGTGTCCAAAACATCTTCATCTTGTTTCCAATTTTGGATATTTTTTGGCGGTTTGATTCCGACATAAATTTCTTTTTTTGCTAAATGATTGCTTTTATTTTTTTTATACCACACGGGAATGCGATGCCCAAACCAAATTTGTCTGGAAATACACCAGTCGTGAAGATTCTCCATCCAATTGATATACTTTTTTTTGAAGCGAGAAGGAATGAATGATATTTGTTTATTGGTGGCAACTTCAATAGCCTTATCTTTTAATGACTTATTGTGTAAGCGCTTAATTTTTTTATCAACGGAAACAAACCATTGTTTAGATGGCAATGGTTCAATGGCAGTACCGCAACGATAACAAACGGATAGAGAGTTTTCAATTTCTTCTTCTTTTTCCAACAAATTATCTTTTTTTAATTTTTCAATAACCAATTCCCTGGCCTTCTTAGTGGTCAATCCGGAAAAATCTTTAAATTCCGAATAGATTTTTCCATCCCCATTGATTACTTTTTTGATTTCCAAATTATTTTTTTCAGCCATCTTCCAGTCGGTTATAGAATGTGCCGGAGTAACACCAAGGGCTCCGGTTCCCAAATTCATATCAACCTCTCGGTCAGAAATAATTTTAATTTTTAATGATAATCCGCAAAATTTTCCATTAAAAATTTTTCCGATATATTTTTGATAGCGCCTATCTCCGGGATTGACAGCTACGGCAGTATCTCCAAGTTTTGTTTCCGGTCTGGTGGTTGATATGGAAATGGGAAAGCCTTTCCAATATTTAAAAGTGTAAAATTTCGCTTTTTGTTTCTGATGTTCAACCTCATCATCTGCTAAAGTAGAATGGCAACGAGGACACCAGTTAACAATTCTTTCCCCTTGATAAATGACACCCTCTTTATACATCTCGGAAAACATTTGAGCTACCGCTTTTTGTCTTTGTTTATCAAGGGTAAATGCTTCCCTTGACCAATCAAGACTGGCTCCCATTTTGCGAGTTTGTTTTAGAATTGTAGTTTGGGTGGTTTTTAAAAAATCCCAAACTTCTTTTAGAAATTTTTCTCTGCCCAGATCGTGTCTGGTTTTTCCGGTTTCTTTTAAAATCTTTTTTTCCACCACATTTTGAGTGGCAATAGCTGCGTGATCAGTTCCGGGAATCCACAGAGTTTTATATCCCTTCATTCTGTGAAAGCGAATTAACAAATCTTCTATTGCCAGCATTGAAGAGTGTCCCAAATGAAGTTTGTCGGTAATGTTTGGCGGAGGAAGAACAATTGTATAAGAAGGAGCATTTTTGGATAAATTTAAATTGTCGGGATTAAAATATCCGGAATTTTCCCATTTTTTGTAAATATAATTTTCGGTTTTTTTTGGATTGTATTGTTTTGGCAGTTTTTCTTTTATCATAAACGATTATCGTATTTTAAATTATTTTTTAGAATCCTTTAGTGCCTTACTTATTTTGTTTTATTCTTTCTTTCTGCGTCTCTCGCAATAACCATCGGATACTTCAATTCTATTTTCACTTATCGGGTATATTTTTTCTTAACAATCGGAATGGGTGGTTTTTTGGTCAGTTTTTTATCGGAATATTCAGAACAACCATAAACAGATTTTTTATAATTTTGTCTGCTCGTTTTAAAATTATCTTATTGTTTGTCACTTGGACAATTTTTCCCGAGACAAGAATTTAGAACGATTTTCTTTTTCATTTCTTTTGTATTTTATTATATTGTATAAATAATTTCAAAATTTTTAACAAAAATTTAGGTTTGCATCCGCTTGCAAAGTTTTCCAATTTTGCAAAGTTTTTTCTTTTTCGGATTTTTCCATGTTTTTCCAACGAAAATATCCCGCTAAAGCAATCATAGTGGCATTGTCGGAAGTGTATAACGGATCGGGGGTTAAATATTGGATATTTTTAAATTGATTTTTAAACTGTTTTCGTAATTCTTTATTGGCGCTAACCCCGCCGGATAAAATAAGTGTTTGAGGGTTAAATTTTTTAGATGCGATAACCGTTTTGTGTATCAAAACATCAATACAAGATTGTTGAAATTCAAAGCATATTTCCGGTATTTTTTTTAAAAAATCTTTTTTGTTTAAGTGTTTTTTTAGTTCTTTTGTTTTGTATAAAACGGCCGTTTTCAATCCTGAAAAAGAGAAATTTAAATCCGGAGAATCAATCATTGGGCGAGGAAAGGAAAAAGTTGATTTGTTGGTAAAAAAAAGCGCTTTTTTGGATATTATGGGACCACCCGGATAGTCAAGATCCAAAATTCTGGCAACCTTGTCAAAAGCCTCACCAACAGCATCATCCTGTGTTTCGCCGATAATATTATAATCAAGATGATGTCTCATCGTTATTAATTGAGTGTGTCCACCGGATACTATAAGAATCAGTGCGGGAAATTTTATTTTATCAAGAGAGTTATTTTTTTTGACCGAGGAAAGTAATCCGGCATAAATATGTCCCTCAATATGATGAATTCCCATTAACGGTTTTCGCCAAAGATAAGACAGGGTTTTGGCAAAATTGGAACCGATAAGAAGTGAGGGAATAAGACCCGGTCCTTGCGTAACGGAAATTAAATTTATATCGGAAACACTAACTGAAGCTTCTTTTAGCGCTTTTTTTAGAATGGGAATAATATTTTTGGAATGTTCTCTGGCGGCTAAATTGGGGACAATGCCTCCCCATTTGGCATGCAGTTTGATTTGCGAGGATATTTTATCGGAAAGAACATTAAAAGTTTGTTTTTTTTCGTTTATTTTTACCGCGGATATGCTTGTGTCATCGCAAGAGGTTTCAATGCCGAGAATAATCATATTTTTATGGACAAAACGGTTTAAATAAATTATATTAATTAACAGACTGTTTATTTAACAGTCTAGCAGTGTTATAAATAAAATTCAACTAAAAATGACGGAAACTCAAACCAGGAAAATATTTTTTTGGTTGTTGGCGATTATTTTTTTGGCAACAGCTCCTTTGGTGGTTTTTTACGCGATGGGTTATCGTTTTAGTTTTGATAGGGGGATATTTATCTATACCGGATCCATTACGCTAAAATCAACCCCAAAGGAAATAAGTGTTTTTATTGACAACAAACCTGTTTCAAAGGGGGTGATTAATTTTTTAAATTATTCATATCACATTGATGGGTTGAAGCCGGGGAAACATTCTCTTAAGGTTCAGGCACCGGGATTTAAGGATTGGTTTAAGAATATACATATACATAGTGGCATATCTACGGAATTCTGGAACATTTTTTTGATAAAAAATAGATATGAGGAAACGAAATATTTATCTGACTCTGTAGATAATTTTTTTATTTCTCCGGACAATAGAAAATTTGCTCTGGTAGAAAATACAAAAAATGGAGCGATTGTTAAAATTATTGATGTCAAAAAAAAGAAAGTCAGTTACGCATTTCCTTTTGATGGATTTTTTTTCTCAAAGACGGAAAAGGAAAACATTGAATGGTCACCAAAAGAAGGTCGTCTAATTGTTCCATTGATAAAAAATAACAAAAAAGAATATTTTGTTATCAGTATTGGAAACAAGGAGATTATAAATTTAAATGAATTGATTGGAGAAAAGGAAATAAGATGGCTTCGTTGGAGCTCAAAAGAAAAAAATGCGATTTTTTATATGCACAAAAATAATCTCTTAAAACTTGATTTAAGCACAAGCAATAAAAAAGTATTAGTCAAAAATATTTTTGGCTATGATTTTTCGGGGTCGTATTTTTATTATTTATCAAAGCAAAATGGAATAATTTACAGAAAAAGCGTTAAGGGAAATAATCGCACTGAACAAATATCTACCAAGACCATAAAAGTTGCCGGAGGTAATGAATTTAAAATTATTGTTTATGATAAAGATAGAGTGGCAATTATCTCTCAAAATGGAGAGTTATATTTATACAATAATGATGA
Source organism: uncultured Bdellovibrionales bacterium (assembly GCA_964603325.1). Classification (GTDB taxonomy): domain Bacteria; phylum Patescibacteriota; class Minisyncoccia; order Moranbacterales; family UBA9337; genus LSNR01. Next base: position 16,596 of record CAZRUH010000002.1, on the reverse strand, counting down.
CGGTGACAGAAGTTTGGAAAAAATAAGTACAGGAGTTTTGGGTTTACATTTTTCTGATGATGGCAAAAAAATGGTTTATTGGAATGAAAAAGAAATTTTTGTTTATTTCTTGCGTAAGTGGGAAACTCAACCTGTCAGGAGAAAAGGTGAAATAGTTGATATTGCAAGATTTTTAAAAAATATTAACAATGTAGAATGGTTTCGTGATTATGAACACATAATTTTTACAGTTGATAATAAAATTATGATGGCGGAAATTGATCGTCGTTCGCACAGAAACATTTATGATATTTTTAACACAGGCAATCCCGATACGAAAGTGGTTTATTCCGGCATAAATGATAATTTGTTTTTTATCAACAAAGATAATCTGTTTTATTCCATCAGTTTGAAAATTAAATAGAGTTAATTAATATGAACGGCTTTTTTCAAAACAATTTAACTTACGCGTTTTTATTTTTAATTATTTTTTTAATTATTTTGTCGGTTTGGAATTTTTACATTTTACTCAAAATCAAAGAAATAAAAAAAGTTGGCAAGGAGATTTTTTCCGGTAAAAATGGCGAAGATTTGGAAAAAATTATTTTAAGGTGGATAGAACAAGGACAAAAAAATAAAAATGATATCAAAGAATTATTTGATGCTTATGAAAAAATTTACAAAATTACAACTAAAGCGGTGCAAAAAATAGGTGTAATAAGATATAATCCCTTTGGAGATATCGGTGGAAACCAAAGCTTTGTAATCGCTTTTTTGGATAAAGATAATTCCGGAGTGATTATTTCATCTCTTTACACAAGAGAGGGTGTGAGATTTTTTGCAAAATCAATCAGCAATAATAAATGTTTGGATTTTCCATTGACTGAGGAAGAAAAAAGCGCAATTAAAAATGCAACCACATCCAAGAAAAGTTTATATGTCTAACTATTGTTTAGTGCTATAATCAAAATAAGAAATTATATAATCCTTTAAAAGATAAAAGTATGTCAAATTATTTTACAATTAATTATTTTGTTTCGCAAGGCGTTCCGCAAGAAAGTATCTTGCTTATTTTAATGCTTCCGGTGGTAGTGACTTTGATTGCGTTTTTTCGTCAAGTTTTCGGTATCAAAGCGTTTGGTATTTATACGCCATCAATAATCACGTTTGCATTTTTGGCAATGGCGGGGGAGGCAGGATCAAAAGGAATTAAATATGGAGTAACAATTTTTATAAGTGTTATCTTTGTTGGGATGGCTACCCGATATATTCTTAAAAAGTTTAGATTGCTTTATTTGCCAAGGGTAGCAATAACTTTAAGTGTAGTTGCTTTTTCAATTCTAACGGTTTTGGTTATTGGTGGTTCTTTGCAAAGAACAGGACTGGCAACGGTGCCGATTTTTCCTCTTTTGGTTATGATTACAATTGTGGAAAAGTTTGTTTCCACTCAAATTCAAAAAGGAAACAAAACGGCATTTTTTTTAGCAACGGAAACTCTTTTTATTTCTTTAATAGGATATTTTATTATAAGTTGGAATAGTTTGATTGTGCTTATTTTAACACATCCATGGGTTGTATTGTTGACAATACCGATAAATATATTTTTGGGCAAATGGACGGGATTACGTGTTTTAGAATACTGGAGATTTAAGGAGATTCTAAAGAAAATTTAAGAGGAATAAACTATCTTTTTATGTTTAACTATATTAAAAATAGTCGCAAGATTCTGGGAATGAATGCGCGTTATTTGCGTTATATTAGGCCAAATAATCGCAAGAAAGCAATCAGAATTGCGGATGATAAATTGTTGAGTAAAAGAGTTTTACGCAAGGAAAATATTCCGGTTCCAAAGTTGATTGCCAAAATTGTCAGCCACGAAAAACTGGAGGATTTTAATTGGGATAAATTGCCAAATAGTTTTGCATTAAAACCAAACAAAGGACTGGGAGGGGCGGGAATACTGGTTGTATTCGGTAAAAAAAAAGGAAGAAATGATGCTTGGGTTAAGGCGGATGGAAAAATTGTAACCGTAGAAGATCTGAAAAATCATATTAGAAATATCTTGGATGGGAACTTTTCTCTTTCGGGAATTCCTGATATTGCTTTCTTTGAAGAAAGATTAACATTATTGAAACTATTTAAACCGTATGTTTATAAAGGAATTCCAGATATTAGGGTTATTGTTTACAACAGAGTACCGATTATGGCAATGTTGCGCTTGCCAACGAAGGAATCCGGAGGAAAAGCGAATTTACAACAGGGCGGTATAGGAATGGGGATTGATTTGGCAACCGGAATTACAACAATGGCGGTGCAGGGAAAGAAATCAAAAATTATAGAAATAATTCCCGGAACCAGACTTAGTGTTTCCGGCTTAAAAATTCCTTACTGGAGAGAAATTTTGGAATTGGCGGTTAAAGCTCAAAATGTTTCCGGACTGGGTTTTCTTGGTGCCGATGTTGCCATTGATAAGGAGAGGGGGCCGGTTTTTTTGGAACTTAATGCAAGGGCGGGATTATCAATTCAAATTGCCAATTCCGCCGGGTTGCAAGAAAGAATGGAAAGAGTTGCCGGTCTTAAAATAAAAACAATCAAAAGAGGTGTAAATGTGGGCGTTGATTTGTTCGGTGGAGAGGTGGAAGATGAGTTGGAAGAAATTTCCGGAAAAAAAGTTATCGGTTTCAAAGAAAAAATAAAATTGATTGGTCGCAACGGAAAGGAGTTTTATGTGGAAGCTAAAATTGATACGGGGGCATACACATCTTCCATTGATGAAGAATTGGTAAAAAAATTGGGATTTAAAAAGACAATAGAAGCTTTTAATGCAATCGGCAAGGACTATAAAGAATTAAAAGGTTTAAACAAAGAGCAACGATGGAATATTTATAAAAATATACCATATATAACCTCAACGGTTATGGTCAGATCTTCACATGGCATAAGTTATCGTCCCATAGTTAAACTAAGTTTTGTTATGGATAAAAGGCCGGTAACGGCAAAAATGACCATTATTAAGCGTTCGCACTTAAAATACCCCGTAATTATAGGTAGAAGAAATTTGAGAAAGTTTATGATTGATGTTAATAAGGTTTAGACTAGTTGGCGATAGGTTTTTGAAAAACACAATTTAAATAAATTTAAACAAGAATAGTATGAAATTTTTTTGTATCTCTCAAAAAACACAAAAAATAACCAGAGGATTATTAAAAAAATCGGCTCAAGACAAAGGCTTGAAATTTGTAAATGTGGATGTTAATGAGTTTAATGTTTTAAATCAAGAATATCAAAACAACGAAGGGGTTTTATATAGGATAACTTCGGGAGAGCTGGCAAAAAATATAGAGCTTTTTTTGTTGCAAAAAAACAAATTAACAACTTTTTATAAAACAAATAAACGAGCGTTTTTTAATGCTATGGATATTCCTTTGCAAAAATTTTATAACATACCCATGCCCAAGACGGTAACCGTTATAAATGATGATTACGAAATTTTAAGAAATTTGGTTGATGAAATCGGCGGTTTTCCCATTATTCTAAAGGTGACGGGATTAAGTCACGGAGCCGGAGTTATGAAAATGAATTCTATGGAATCTTTAATTTCAGTTATCGGTTTTTTGAAAAAAAGTGGAGCAAAAAAAATGGTGCTACGACAATACATTGAATCTTACCGGCACGCGAGATTGATTGTTCTGGGAAATGAGGTTATTGATAGCATTGAATACATTGTTCCTAAAAATGATTTTAGGACAAATGTTGGTAAGCCCCGGGTTAAAGCGGAAAAATTTCCCAAGATATTTGAAGAAATAGCCATAAGAGCGATTGAAATTCTTGACCTGGAATTTAGTGGAATAGATATTTTAATCGGAAAAAATAACGAACCGTACTTGGCTGAAGTAAATTTCCCTTGTTATTTTCCAAGAAATCAATTAACTACGGGCGTGGATATTTCCGGGGCGATGGTTGATTTTTTAGTAAGTAAGCATAAAAAAGAACAAAAAAATGATTCAAAGAACTAAAAACAAGATAATTTTGGAAATTGCTCAAGCTGCCAAGAAAAGAGGAGTGGAGTTTGAATTTATTCATAGAACATATTATTATTTAAAAAACGCAGAAAAGAAAATAATGTTTACGGAGAGTATGCCGGAAACCACCAGTGCAATCAGTTACAGATTAACCGAAAGTAAATTTTTGACAAATGTTTTTTTGAGAAAATGGAGTGTTCCGGTTTCGGAAATGGAACGTTATTTGAATATAAATCAAGCAATAAAATTTTTAAAGAAACACAAAAAAATTGTAATTAAACCGGAAAGAGGAATACACGGAAAGGGAATTACCGTTGGAATAACGAAAGAGAAAGAATTGGTACCGGCAATTGAATTTGCCAAAAAAAACGATGCTTACAATAAGGTTGTTTTGGAAAAATATAGTTGTGGTGATGATTATAGAGTTTTGATCATTGGCAGAAAAAAAATATTCGTATCCAAAAAAGAACCGGTTTTTATTATTGGTGATGGGCAAAATGATATAAGCAATTTATTGCAAAAACGGAACAAAAAATTGATAAAGCGATATCGCGCGGAAAGAGATGATCTTATGGAAAAGTGTTTGAATGACCAAAATCTTTCATTTTCCAGTATTATCAAAAAAAACCAAAAAGTTTATTTGAAAAAAACCGCTAATATAAAAAGTGGTGGGACCCCGGTTGATTTTACCGATAAAATATCTTCCGAAATTAAAAAAGTGGTAATTGATATCGCGAATAAATTAAAAATGGATGTTGCCGGTTTTGATATAATAACGGAAGATATCGGTGGAAATAAGTTTACAATTATTGAAATAAATGCTTTTCCCGGATTGCTGTTGCATATTTATCCCGTTAAAGGGAAATCACACAATGTTGCGGATGAAATTGTAAAATATTTCTTTTTTCCGGAAAAATTTTAAGTTGTAAAATTTTAACAAAAAAATGTAACAAAATTAAAATTATGGCAAAAAAAATATGGATAATTACCTTTGGAGAATGTATTCGTTTAAATAGATTTAGAGAAGAGGGTGAAAAATTGGGTGTAGAGCTGGAAATTATCAAAACATATAATGTGCAAATTACTGACAATAAAATTATCAATAATGACCAAGAAATAAAATTTAAGAGAGGGGATATTGTTTGGACAATTTCCAATAATGCGGCAGCCCATCATTTGATTAGATATTTAACATCAAGGTTTAAAAAAGAAATAAAATTTATTTGGACAAATACAGGGGCGATAAATTATGCGGATAAATTTTTTGGAAACAGTTTTTTTTCATCAATAAACATCCCAACGCCGAAAACTATTTTTGTAAATACTTTTAAGGAATATAAGCTTGACAGGCTGGCTAATCATATAGGCGGTTATCCTTGTATAATTAAGGCCAATATTGGTTCAATGGGTAGTGGCGTAAAAATAGTTAATTCCTCAAACGACGTTAAAAACTTTATTAAGAAAAAAATGGAAGCGACTGTGGATGTTCCTTTTAGAAGAAGTTCTTTTATTCTTCAAGAATTTATTAAAGAATCCGCAGGCACCGACTTTAGAGTATTGGTTTTGGGAGGAGAAATTTTGGGAGCAATTAAAAGGACTTCGCAAAATGGAGATTTTCGCGCCAATGTTTCTTTGGGCGGTAAAGCGGAAATTGTAGAAATAGATGAGGAAATAAAAAAAATGGCAAAAAAAATTATGAAAAAGGGAAATCTTTTTTATGCGGGCATTGATTTTATAAAAAGCGATAGAGGGTATTTAGCTCTGGAAATAAATACTTCCGCTCAATTTAAAGGATTTGAAAAAGCAACCGGAACAAATGTGGCTAGGGAAATTATCAGGAGGTTGATCAGATAGCATATTTATAACAAAAATGCTAATATTTATAAGGTATGGTTAAACAAAAAAAAGAGACAAAAGAAAGAAAAAGAAACCGATGGAGTATTGTTTTAAAATTATTTTTCATCAGTTTGATTTTGGGGGTTGTTTCCGTAATGGGAATTTTTGCTTATTTTGCCAAAGACTTACCGGACCCCAACAAAGTCAATAAAAGAATTATTGCAGAGTCTACAAAAATATTTGATCGTACGGGAAAACATTTGCTATATGAAATACACGGAGAGGAAAAAAGAACACTTATTCCCTTTGATCAAATGAACGATAACATAAAAAATGCAACAATAGTTTTAGAGGATCGTGATTTTTATTATCATCACGGAGTAAAGATTTCTTCTATAATCAGAGCTCTTTTTAAAGATATTGTTAAGAGGGGTGCGGCTCAAGGTGGCTCTACGATAACGCAACAACTTATAAAAAATTCAATATTGACAAGAGAAAGGACATTGACAAGGAAAATCAAAGAAGTTATTTTGGCGTTTGAAATTGAACAGAAATTTTCTAAAGATGAAATTTTAAAAATGTATTTAAATGAAATTCCATATGGCTCAAACGCTTATGGAATAGAAGCGGCGGCAAAAACTTTTTTTAACAAATCGGCTAAGAATTTAACCATTGATGAGGCAACGCTTCTGGCCTCATTACCAAAAGCCCCAACATATTATTCCCCGTACGGTTCTCATAGAAAAAAATTAAAGATTCGCCAAGAAATGGCCATAGATAATATGGCTGAACTCGGATATATTTCAAAAGAAGAAGCGGAGAATGCAAAAAAAGTTGATGTATTTAAAAAAATAATAGTCAAAAGAGAAAATATTAAAGCGCCTCACTTTGTAATGTATGTAAAAGAGTATTTGGATAGTAAATATGGCGAACAGGAAATGAAGGAGGGCGGGCTAAAGGTTTATACCACATTGGATTGGGATAAACAACAAATTGCTGAAAAAGTTGTTAGAGAAGGTGTGGAAAAAAATGCCAAGAGATGGAATGCGGAAAACGCCGCTTTGGTTGCCATTGATCCGAAAACCGGTCAAATTTTGGCAATGGTTGGAAGTAAGGATTATTTTGACAAATCTATTGATGGACAAGTAAATGTAGCTTTAAGTGAAAGACAACCGGGATCATCTTTTAAGCCATATGTGTACCTAACCGCTTTTACCAAGGGATATTTGCCGGAAACGATTTTGTATGATGTGGAAACTGATTTCAATAAAGGGAGTGATAATAATTATGTTCCTCAAAATTATGATGGTAAATTTCGTGGTCCGATAAAAATGCAGGATGCATTGGGAATGTCTCTAAATGTTCCGGCGGTAAAAACGCTCTATCTTGTGGGAGTTAAAAATGCCATTAAGATGGCAAAAAATTTGGGAGTTACCGGATTAAACAATCCTGATCGTTACGGATTATCCTTGGTTCTTGGAGGAGGAGAAGTGCGTCTCTTAGATCATACCAACGCTTTTGCGACTCTGGCGAATGGAGGGATTAAACATGATAAAGTGGCAATTCTTAAAATTGAAAATAAAGACGGTAAGGTGATAGAAGAATTCAAAAATAATGTCGGAACTCGTGTCGTCAAAGAAAAATATGTAGCAATGTTGGACTACATTATATCAAATAATAAATTTCGCGCTCCCGCTTTTGGCGAACAAAACCCATTACGCTTTGATGATCGTCAGGTTGTTGCCAAAACGGGAACAACCAATGAGTTTCGTGATGGCTGGACAATGGGGTATACACCATCAATTGCCGTTGGTGTTTGGGCGGGGAATAACGATAATCGTCCGATGAAAGTTGGAGCGGCCGGTGCTAATGTCGCGTCGCCAATTTGGCGAAGTTTTATGGATCAGGTCTTGGAAAACTATGATAAAGAAGAATTTCCCAAATATAATAAAGATGAAGAAATGAAAGAAGTTAAAAAGGGTATTTTGAAGGGAGATTTGGAAATTGAGAAAAAGGAAGAAGTTTGTGAAATTCCCGGAGAGAAAAAACACTGGTGTTTAGCAAATAAGTATTGTCCAAAAAAAGAAAGAAAAAAGAAAACTTTTGTTAATGCACACTCAATCCTTTGGTATGTTAACAGGAAAGATCCTCGTGGAGATATTCCAAAACATCCGGAAAAAGATCCTCAATTTAGAAGGTGGGAAGATGCCGTGAGAATGTGGTATAAAAAAAATAAAAAGAAAAAATATATCTTGGATGACACTCCGGAAAAAGAGTGTCGGGAAGAAGATTTCTCAAAATACAAACCAAAACTTGATTTAAGTATTCACAAAAACAATCCTTCACAAATAAAAATTACAGCAAAAGCAAATGCAAGTTATGGCGTTAAAAATATAAAAATTTACATTGATAACAATGAGGTGTTTTCCGCGGAGAGTAGTTCCTTCAGTTTTGTTTATGATATACCGACCGAGAAAAACAATTCTACATTGAAAATAGAAGCTGAAATAACAGATAAAAATGGAAATAAGGATAAAAAAACCGAAAAAATCAGCGTTAGTTTCTAATATTTTAAATAAATTTAAAATAAATAACGATTAAATAAAAAAACAAGATTATTAATAACCACCAAATTAAATTTTTATTGGTAATCAACTTTATTTTTCCGGGACAGTTTATTGTCCAAAACGAAAAAGATCCAAAAATGACAGCCCACCAAAAAAGTCGGTATTCATTTAAAAGAATAACACTTAAAATATAAGAAATAAAAACGCCAAAGCCAATAATAATTTTTCCCCAATATTCTCCAAAGACTACCGGAATAGTTTTTACGTAATATTTTTTGTCTCCGGAGATGTCTTTCAGATCTTTTATCGGTAAAGACAATGATAATGAAATAAATAATAGCCATATTATTTGATAAGGAAGCTGAACAATGTCTTGATTTGGTGAAATTAAGATAAATCCGGAAATAAAAATCAAGACGGAAGCGAAAGAACTGATAATTGCAGACAAAAAGACGATTTTTTTAAATCTTAGCGGTGGAATGGAATAAATTGATGCCAATGCTTGGTAAGCAATAAGTAATAATGATATTTTTGGAGAAACAATTATTGAAAACAATATTGAAAAAAAGAAAGTTGACATTCCGATAGCCAAATAATCGTTTTTTGTAAAACCTCCGGAAACCAAAGGTCTTTCCGTATTGCTAATGCGATCAATTTTTTCATCAAAAATATCATTAATAATAACTGAGGTTATCCAAGATAAGGTTATTGCCAATGATATATTTAATAGCGCAATAATGTTAAAAAAATTCCAAGAAATGGTTGTCTTGGTAAATGTTTCTCCTAATTTAACACCGATAGCAAATAGTCCCAAATGATAAACTATTTGAGCCGGACGAATATTGGATAAAAATATTAAAAATTTCTTTCTGTAATTCAAAAAAAATCCGATTAAAATAATTCCACTAAGAAATATTGTATAAATTAAACTCATTTTAATATTGAGAGCGCTTTCTATGGAATGCGTTTTTTGCGCAAACAATGTGATTGGAGTTAAAAAAAGTTGAGCAATAGCGAGATCGCTAATTTGAAAAATATTTTTTTGAAAACCTTTCAATAAAAAAGTTATATAAGAAGGAAATGTACCTAAAATAAAAAAAACGAGATAAGATATAAAAACAATAAAAAATGAAAAGAATCTCCTTTTTGTTTTTATGTACGACAACAAAAATAACAAAAACAACATTAACAAAATTTCAAATCTGACTCCGTAAGTTATTCCCATTTGAGGGTTATCACCAAAAAAAGTAAAAAATCTTTTGATTAAACCAAAAATACTATCAAACTTGTAGAAACTCCAAAAACCTTTTCCTCCGGAAAAAATAAAATCAACAATTGGTGGAATGATTATGGACACAAAGCCAAAAAGCAATAGATTTGAAGATTTTTTAATATTGGTTTTTAAGATAGACGTTAATAAAAAAAGAAACAATAGATAAGAAATAAGAAAAAAAAGAAAGGTGTGAGTAAATTCATAAAGAAAGAAATAAGAATCTTTTTTGATGGTCAGTTTAAAAAGAAAAACTTCGGTCAGCAGTCTGATAATGATTATGGAAAAAAAAGAAAGAGACCACAGATAAAAATTTGTTGGCGATTTTTCTATATTTTTAACAATATTTTTAATGTTTTTTCCAATAAATATAAGCATTTTAGGCATATGCAAAAACAAATTAAGACTGTTTATTTTAGCATATCATCAAATTTGTTGGCATGGCAAGTGATTTTGTGTTATAATCCGATAAAATAAGAATTTTTTAAATTGTAAATCGGTATGTATTATCTGGAAACAAAAAAAATAAAAAAAACTCTTTTGATTTTTTTCGTAGTGTTGTTCTTTGGTTTTTCCGTTTCAATTTTTGCAAAAAACAATTCCGGTAGTGATAAAAATATATTCCTTGACACAGATCAAGATGGTTTGAGCGATCAGGAGGAAATTGTTTACGGGACGGATCCGAAAAAATCGGATACGGATGGCGATGGTTATTCTGATGGTATTGAAATTAAGAGCGGTTACGATCCTTTGAAGCCGGCGCCCAATGATAAAATAATTTCCGACAAAAAAGATGATGAGAATAAAAAAAACATAGACGTAGCACCCAAAAACAATGTAAAAGATATTGACTTTAAAAACACTGATAGAAGAGAAAATGGTGATGACAAAAATCTCACAAAAGAACTTTCAGAGAAGTTAGCTGTAATAATTTCCAGTAATAGTTCCGATACAAAAAAAATCACAGTTGATGATTTGAATGCTATTGTTGATCAAGCTATGACTGAGAGTGAAATAACATTTGATGATTTGCCGGAAATTGATAAATCGGAAATTAAAATTAAAAAACAAAAATATTCAAAACTGAGCAAAGAAGAAAGAGAAAAACGAAAAAGAGAGGACAATGAGGAATATCTGATAGCTGTTTCTTATTTGGTTATGAACAATATTCCCTATAAAATATCTAAACCGGAAGATATTGACGGTTTTACAAAAGACATAATGAAAAAGATAACGGAAATGTCAACTCCCGAGGGAGTTTCCGGCGCTACCGATTATTTTAACAATATGGTGAATAAAGCGATAATAGCGTTTAAACAACTAAAAGATATAGAGGTTCCCGAAGATATGTTAGATATGCATATTAAAGGTATGAAAATACTTTCTTATGCTATTGAGCTGGGCAAAAATACCAAATTAAATCACAACGATCCGATAAAATCAATTATAGCGTTAAGCAATGTACAGAGTTTATTGGTTTTGACAAGTGATTTTATAGATGAAATCAATGATAAATTTTCTGAAATGGGGCTTTCTCTTGGTGAAATCAATATTTAATGCATTTTATGAATAAAAAAATTTTTATTACAATCAGTGTCTTGTTTCTAGTTTCTTTTTTGTTTCCCGAAATTACTATGGCTGATATGTGGGGTTCAAACTATGCCGCTACGGCAATGAAGACCGCGCAAGAACAAATCGCCAAACAAACGCAAGATGCTTTGGTTGCCGCTTTTAAGGTGGAAGCTTCACAAATGCTGGTTGATACCGTAAATAATTTGGTATCCGGAGCAAATCAAGCGGGGTCATTATTTATTACCGACTGGAGTAATTATCTATTTGGAGAACCGGCTAATAAAACAAAGGTAGCGATGAATGATTTTTTTACATTAACAACTCGCGGAAAAACTACCGGCAATTATATTCCCGCTTGCGGTTTTAATTTTAGTGAATGGCGAACCGCAAAAGCTAGAGATAACTATAACGCAACTCTTGATTTATCGGAATGGCAAACGGACTTTGAAGAATTTGCTTGCGGTTATCAGGATATGTTTAGCAATGAATCGTGGGAAGGGTATGTGAAGGCAATGGAGCCAAAAAACAACCCAATCGCTTACAACATTTTTGCCGGAGAGGTTGAAAATGATATTAAGAAAAAAGAAGAGCAAAAAGCGCTGGCGCAAGCGGAAGCTTATGGGGGTTTTAAAGCGAAAATAGATGAAACCGGTGCAGTTGTTACTCCGGGTTCATTCATTAGGGATATTACTACGGCGGCGAATAAAATAAATATAGATATGTTGTCAAATGCGCACAGTGTAGGTGAAATGGCCGGAGTTGTTGTTGGACAAGTTGTCAGTAAGGCAATTAAAGTTGGTATAGGCAGTGTGCGCAGAGAAGCTCAAGCAAGAATAAATAACAATATTTGTCAAGCATCGCAGAGTCTCAGGGATGGTTTAAAAAATCTTACTCCGGATGGAACATTGTTTGAGAGTCTTGGGATAGGATCTTTTGGAAAAACGAGAGACAGTCGCTGTGTTTTGCGGTAATAAAAAAAGTGATTATTAACAATTTGCCATTAAAAACTTGCGAATATTTGAAAATGTTTGTATAATAAAAGTGAGAATAGTTTCAGTTATTTTATAAATAAAAATTAACAAAAACAAAATGAAAGAAAAAAGAAAAAATAAAAAAATAAATCTACCGTTCATTTCTTTTGTAATGGTGTTTTTATTATTTTTTGCAACAAATGTCTTTGCGGAAGATGAATTCTACAATGAAAAAACAACAAATAACGACATTTCCGTATTTAACCCTAAATTTGATGATTTGAAAGGAGATGATCCTTCTTTGGTTTCAAAAGTTGATTGTTTTGATTATTATAAATTTCAGAGCGTTCAGGTGAATATTAATGCTGACAAAGAGGAGTATCAGTCGGGAAAAATAATTAAATTTATCGGTAATTTGGTTAATGAAAATAATCAGCCGATAACCAATGGGGAAGTATTTGTTCGTATTTCTCGTAAGGATATTGATAATTCGGAAAATTGGGGAGATATAGTTGATGAATTTTTTCCTTTGGAAAAAATTTCCTTAAAACCCAAAGAAACCAAAGATATAGCGTTTCTTTGGGGAATTCCAAAAGGAATTACTAATGGAGATTACAAAGCTGATTTTTTCTTTACGGTTGGAAAAAAATTTAATCTTGGTGGATTATCTTTTTCCAACGAAGTGATTATCGGTTCTGCTGATTTTAAAATTAAAACTGATAACAATAATTACATAAAATTTGATAGAAGTAAAACGAAAATAAATGGAAAGACATATCACCAAATTGGCAATTGGCCGGTAATTGATAAAAACTCTTCCGCAAAATTAACTCAAGTGATTAAGAATACTTTTTCAGAGCCTAAAGAGGTAAAATTGTTTTACGATTTATATGATTGGGACGGATTAAATGAAAAAAATAAAATAAAAACGGACATTGAAAAAATAACAATTCCCGCTCAATCAGAAAAAGAAATATCATATATTTTTCCGAAAATGAATACCAGTGTGTATTTTTTGAGAATTACCGCTGTTGCCGGAAATCAAAAATCAATTATAAACATCAGACTGGTTAGTCCTCAAGAAAAACCGAGACTTAATTATCCGGCGATTACCAGTTTTCCTAAAAAAGGAGAAAAAGCAACTCTGTATACTTGTTTTCACAATACTTCCGTTAAAAATACCACAGGAAGGGTTGTTGTTACTCTTACTGACGAAAACAATAAGGAAATAGCTAAAATAAATTATCAAGGAAATATTCCATCGGCAATGTTTGCCGATAAGACTGATTTTGTCGCCAAGAAAAACTACAAAAAAATAAATTTGAAAGCCGAGGTTTATGACAAAAATGGAAACAAAGTTGATAGTTATGAAACTACATATAACTGTGAAGATTTTGACATTTGTCCTTCTTCCAATGATG
>CAZRUH010000002.1:0-2858 GCA_964603325.1 uncultured Bdellovibrionales bacterium | reverse complement strand
TATGAAACTACATATAACTGTGAAGATTTTGACATTTGTCCTTCTTCCAATGATGAAAAACCATTATTGAGCGACAAGATTGAAAAAACAGGAAATTTTTTAAAGACATGGAAGGGAGCGATGATCGCCATATTCATCATCATAATAATTGGTACAATTACAGTTGTCGTTTTAAATATTAAAAAAAACAGAAAGGAAGTTGAGAAATAAAATTTTAAAATATGAAATAATCAGTAAAACAATTAATTATAATAATTTAAATTAGATTATATGAACAAAACTATCAAAGTTATTTCTGCAATAATTGTCGCTTCCGGATTTTTTGCTTTTTCATATTCCAAAAGTTTGGCGGTATCGGCAAGTTGCAGTTATGTACACAGACAAACTTGTTGCGGAGATGGGTATAAAACTTTAGCTACAGGCGCAGTAACGATTAATCACAATATTTCTATGCAAGGTGGAACAAGAACGAATTTTAATGTCGGAGATGTAATAAGGTTTAATTATTCTTGGAATGGAAGTTTTACCGCTAATGGCGGAGCTTGGGATACACCAACGGTATATAAATGTAGCACGGCCAATAGTTGTTTTAATCAATTTGTTGGAAATACGAGAGCCAATACTTATACACAAAGAATTACAGACTCAACCGGAAAAACAGGGTATATTCAATGGCAAGCTGACAAAAGCAGTAATACCGGCATCAGATTAACTTCTTCAAATCCGAGTGTGGTGGCTTGCGCCGGCACAACTTGTTCGGTTGTCGGTTCCGGAACGGCGACAATTACCGCCACCACTTCCAGGGTTTGGGTAAGACTGTTCTCCAAAATATTTAGCGATGCTTCACCTAATGGATGGTATGCCTCTTTGGCTCCTGAGGGATATATTAATGTTCCCGGGAGAGGTTATGTTCTTGGAAATTCAACTGTTAGTGATGGAAATTCAAGTACTGATGATTGCGTGATTAGGAATTTGAAAGGCTTATATATTGATCCGCCAACGAGTAGCACCGGTAACTATAAAGGAATTAGGATACCTTCAAGAGCTCAAACTTTTAATATTGTAGTTGCCACCCCAAAGACTAGCCCAACAGCTGTGATAGATACACCGGCAACAACCCCAATCTCATACAATGAGAGTGATGAAGTTTCTTTTAGCGGTCATGGAGAATTGGGGAGTGGTGGTGGAAGCATAGATCGTTATTCTTGGATTGAAGTAAGATCGGGAACTCCATCATATAACGGAACCAGATGCTCTTCGGAAGATAGTGTGGACATAAACGGTGACGGTAATTATAATTCAGCTGATGTTTTGTCTATGAACTCTTCTTTTACCAAAAATGATTTTTCTGTGGGAATGCATCGTATTTGTTTCAATGTTAGGCAAACATACACTGACGGAACCTCTGCTTGGGCGGGGCAAGCCGGAAATATTGAATATAGAGATGTGGTGGTGGCTTCTCTTCCGGAAGTGGATTTAAAGGTAAATGGAAGTGATGGTCCAATTAACAATGTTCAATCCGGTGGAAATTTAAATATGTCGTGGACGATTAATAACGCCGTTTCTTGCATTGCTTCAAATTCTTCCGGTAGTTCCAATTGGATAGGTTCAAAGTCAAACACGGGAGGTTCGGAATCAATTGTGGCTAATGGAGATAATACATATACACTAACTTGTCAAAATTCATTGGGAACAGAAAGAAGTGATAGTGTTCTTGTAAATATGTGCACTCCCAGTTATGTGTATAGTTGTTCAACCAATGAAAGCAGTTTGACTGCTGATTGCGCTCAGCCGGAGAATTGCGGAAAAGCTTTTCAAATAAAAAGTACTTGTTATAAGTCGGATTCAAATTCCTGTATTGGTTCAAGTACCGGAGTTACCAGTCTTTCTGATTGCAGTAGTGATCCTGATTGTGTAAATAGAAATGATGAATATTTAACTTGCCCGGCTTGTCCAAATGAGGGAAATTGGGTTGAAGTTGCTCCATAACCAAAAAAACATTTAAAAAGACGGCAATTGCCGTCTTTTTTTATTTTTTAAATGTGTGATAGGTAATTATATTGAATAGTATTTTTTTAAATGTTAATAAAAAATTCATTTTAAAATATGATATTAGATTATCGTTTAGGAAGGGAATTTTTAAAAATAAAGTTTTTTGTTGTTTTTATAAAATTTTATTTGAACTAAAATTGACTATTTAATCGCCATAAATAGCCATGTTTTTATTGTAACAAATATTCAATAATTAACTGATTAACATATTTTCGGTTTCATTTTGAGTGATTTGATGCGGTATATTTTGTTTATTGCCTTCTTATGTTAAACTGTTTGTATGCCTCAAAATAAAATATTAAAGTTAATAAATGATTTTTCTGAACATCTTGAGATAGAGTTAAATAAAACACAAAAAACCGTTGAAAACTATCAACACTATCTTAAGCGTTTTTTAAATTTTTCCAAAATAAACAGGCCCGAAGAAATTTCTTTGGATTTAGTTAAAAAATATCGCTTATTTCTTAATCGCTACGAAAATGATAGAGGGCAAAAATTGAAAAAAATTACTCAAAATTATCACATTATCGCCTTGCGGAGTTTTTTAAAATATTTGGCAAAACAGGATGTTAAAAGTTTATCAGCTGAAAAAATAGAAATTGGAAAAAATCCGGAAAGAGAAATAGAATTTCTTGAACCGGAGGAGGTGGATAGAATTCTTTCCGAGGCAAAGGAATCTGATTTAAGAGGATTAAGAAATCGTGCCATTTTGGAATTGCTTTTTTCTACGGGACTTAGAGTTTCGGAACTGGTTTCTCTTGATCGTGATTATTTAAATTTGGAAAAACAAGAGTTTAGCGTAAGAG
>CAZRUH010000001.1:5451-52053 GCA_964603325.1 uncultured Bdellovibrionales bacterium | reverse complement strand
GAAAAATTCCAAAACAAATGAAATATAATAAACTTTCATTATGTTTTTTCTCTGATAAACTTTTTTTAGCAACCCAACAACATTTATATCTTTTTTAAATTTGTGGTTTGTATGCCTGATATTGATAATTGCAATAATAAATATACAAATATAAACCAAAAGTGATGACAAAAACAATCCCGGAAAACCATATTTTTCCAAAATTTGAGATGATAAAAGAGGACCCATAAGAAATCCGGCGTTTATAATGGCAAGATGAGCCCCTCTTATTCTCCCCGATCGTTTATCCTCGGAAAAAGATTCCAAAATACCATCCAAACTTGCCCAAGCCAAAATTCCGGAAACCGCATACATAATCAAAAAACCAATACCGATAAAAGACACCGGGGAAAGTAATAATCCCACTATTGAAATAATTTTAAATATAAACGATAAGTGCAATGTAAATGATTTTCCCGTAATACGAACAATTTTATGCAAATTAAGCAATAATAACAGCACTATCAAGTAAGTAGCAATATAAACGATACCGACATTATCGGTTCCCAAAGCTTCTTTTAAATAACTGGAAATAGCATATGACAACAGCGCCGAAGCAAACCCCATCAAAAAAGATATCAGACTGATTATATGCAATTTTTTATTATTTATTTTCTCTTTGTGATTAAAATTATTTATTTCTGTTTTCATTTTTATTTTTAAGTCAAAAAATTAGGGAGTTAATCGCTTAACATCTCTGGGAAATAAGACCGCTTCCTTGATATTACTTAATCCCAAAAGTTTTTGAACAATTCTTTCGCTTCCCATTCCCCACCCTCCATGCGGAGGCATTCCATAACGAAAAATATCCAAATAGTGCTTAAAATCTTTAGGATTCATTTTATGTCTTTTTATGCTTTCAAGTAATTCATCATACTTGTGTATTCTCTGACCTCCGGTAGCAATTTCTATGCCTCTAAAAATTAAATCAAAACTCTCCGTATACTGAGGATCTTTACTTGGCATAGTATAAAATGGACGAATTTTTGTCGGATAATGAGTTAAGAAAATAAAATCACTATCATATTTCTTTTTTGCCCATTCCCCAATCAATCTTTCTCCCTCGGGATCAATATCAACTCCCTCGCTTTTCTTTTTATACTCTTTTTCCAATATATTAAGTGCTTCTGTCAATTTCATTCTTGGAATGGTCTTTATTTTTGGAACATTAACATCATAAATATTTATTTCTCTTTCACAATTCTTTCCCACTTCATCAAATACAAAGGTTAGAACTTTTTCAAGTTGATTCATTATATCTTCAAAACCATTTATAAAACCCATCTCCGCATCTAAACTCGTATACTCATTTATATGTCTGCTGGTAAAATGAGGTTCCGCGCGAAAAACCGTGCCAATTTCAAAAACTCTTTCAAATATACCAACACCCGCTTGTTTATAAAACTGCGGACTTTGAGCTAAAAAGGCATCTTGATCAAAATACTTTATCTTAAAAAAATTTGCACCCCCTTCAGTTGCCGAACTTAAAATTTTTGGTGTTTTTATTTCCAAAAAATCAAATTTGCGTAAAATTTCCGCATAAAACTTTATAATTTCCGCATATACCCTAAAAATTGCCTTAACTTTATTATTTCGCAAAGTTAATGTTCTGTGTCCCAAAAGCGTTTCTAGATTGACGTTCAAATCTTTTTCCGAGATGTCAACAGGCAAATCACCAATCACTTCCGATAAAACATTTATTTTGCTCGCTTCAATTTCAATGTTGGACAAATCATCCCTGTTAGTATTTCCCGGTTTTTCTTTGACAACTCCTTCAATTTCCACAATGTATTCATTCCGCAAATCTTTTGCAATTTGATGGGTTTTTTTGTTGTCCGGAATGACAACTACTTGTATTAAACCGCTACGATCTTGCAAATCAATAAACACTAATTTTCCATGATCACGACGACTATAAACTCTTCCCGCAAGTCTTATTTTTTCGCCTATTTTTCTTGTTGTTTCCGATATTAGAGTTCTTTGCATATTTTTTTAATTATTGATTATAAAAATCCTCTCTGCCATATTATCTATTCTACATCAAAAAAATAAAATATCAAGAATTTACGCCAAAAAAACAAAAACAACTCCTTTCTCATTTTATAAAGTGAGTTGTTTTCAAAATACGATTGAAATGTTATTTAAGCATCATCTTGTTTATGACAATTTTCAATGTGTAATGCATAAACGGCAAACAAAATTGAAACCAATATCCATTGCGTTCCCGCTAACCACAAATCCCAAGAAAAAACAGACACCATAACTGTCGCAACTAAAGCAACTACGGAAAAAACCATCAACAATCTTGTGATTTTTTGGCATTTGCAATTTACAAAAAACTTCATAGCTCCTCACCCCCTTTCATTTTTTTAAATATTTAACTTAATTTCACCGCCCATTTCTCATATCTTTAAATGTATTCCAAAGAGCCGGATAATTTTGCTTTTCTTTTAACCAATACCACCACTCCACCCCCCAAACATAAATTTCAGAAAATCCTGATTTTTCAGCATATTCAATATTTTTCACCAATTTTTTTTCATTCATAGACTTAAATTGTTCTTGCAAAGGTTGATTGGTTGTCCATCCTTTAACCCACGGCTCTCCTTGCAATTCAATAACAACAGCATTTTCTTGATTGGCAAACTTGGAAATCAACCATTTTTTTAGCAAGAAGAATCTCGGTCCGACAGGATACACATAATAACCAAATCCCTCCTTGTAAACATTGCGATACATTGTTGTTCCAAAAATATCTCCTCTTTTCGCAGCGGGAATCCACATACTTAATTCACCACTATCGGTTATTATTATTTTTCTAGAGCCATCAATTTGCTTAACCGTCTTTATTTCTTGATCAAGTAAATCAATGTCTAGCGGGGGGCAAATTCCGAAATTTAAAAAAGGTTCGTTTTCCACTTGCCAATACTTCACTGTCTTATTGTTCTTATATTTATTCACAACTATTTTCAAAAACTCAACTAATTCTTTTTTTCGTTCCTGATCATTGTTAATCCATTTTGGAATAAAACATTCCGGCCAACGAGGAACTTTTTGCCCCAATACAAGAACAACATCAGCGCCCATCCTTTCCGCTTCCGCTAATTGCCAATCAATATCAGAAAAATCATAAATATTTTTTTGCTTTTCCACCAAATCCCAATAAACGGGTATTCTTATTTTTTTAACCTTTAAATCATCTAATAAAGCTATGTAATTTTCTTTCCAATTTAAACCAATATCCCGGGAATATCTGGCAGAAAAAGTTACGCCCAAATCCGCTCCCTTATTTTTATTTTCCACCGGGAAATTAAGCCACATTAAAACAAATAAAGATAAAGTAATCAATATTAAAAATAATCCAATGATAATTTTTAATATTCTTTTAAGCATTTCATTGTTTTATTATTTGTTGATTAAAAAAACTCCAATTATTATCAAAAAAATTGCCCCTATTTTCTGAACCCAATCCCAAAAATATAATTTTTCATCAAATATGGTTGGGTATTTCTTCATCATCAAACTTGCCAACAACAAAACAAACACAAACTGCACGCTACTTACCGCTTGAACCATACTCGCCCCTCCGAGCAAAATGGCATAATTTATTAAAACCGAAGAAATTCCCCCAAATATTTTATTTAAAGAAAAATAAAATATGGTTTTTGCGCTTCTTTGCTTTTTATTTGTTTCATCTTTTTTTAAAAAGGAATTTAAAATATTTTTTCTATATTTCTTGATTAATAACAAACTTAAACCTCCAATAAACAATCCAAATCTTGTCCACATAAACCCATTTATAAAAATGTAATCTCCCCCAATATTATTTCCAAGATAATTGTATATATAATCAAAAAAGGAAAAACTCAATCCCAGCATTATACCACTTAAAAAAGAAAATTTAACACCTTTGATGAGTTTTTTATATTTAAGAGGTAAATCAAAAGAAATTAAAAACCCACCTATTATCAAAAGTATTATCCCAAAAACACCGCTTGTCGCAAGCTGTTTATTTAAAAAAATAATTGCCAATAAAAAAGTTGTTATTTGCACCACTGAACCAACCAATGGAGCTACTCTGGAAATCTCATTCTTTTTAACCGCATAATAATAAAACAAAAGCCCCCAAATAAATATTCCTCCGGAAAATATTGAAATGCAAAAAAAATACCAATCAATCCACTGCCCGCCAAATGGAAATAAAAACATTGACAAAAAACTCAGCAAAGCAACATAAAAAGCATATACTGCCGGACGAGGAATACGCCTTTTCAATAAAGCTTTGTCCAAAATGTAAGAAAATGCCAACAAGAAATACCCTATCAAAGAAATTGTAAGCCAAGTCATAAAAAGTAAACTCTTAAACCAATAAGCCTAACCAAATAATATCACAAAAAAATATATCTCCCAAACCAACATTCTACAAAAAAGTTACTCTTGTTTGTTTTTCTTTATTTTTTTTATAAGCTCTTTTATTTTCACGCCTTTTTTAAGATTATCCAAATTTTTAATTTTTTTAGGAGAAATGTATTGAAGTTGATTTAAACTTAGCGGTTTTTCTCTTGAAACATAAACTTCTTCTTTCTCGTTTAAACTCCGATTTCCACTCTCTTTATTATCGTTCAATTGCTTTTCTCTGTTTTTTAAGCGAGCTAAAGCACGTTGATAATCTTTTAAGCATTCAATACAAAAAGTCGGTCTTTCTCCATCGGGCTTAAAAGGAATTTCTATCTCAATGCCACAAGTATCACAAACCGATTTATGCATTTTTTTCTTATTATCTTTTTTATTGCTTTGCTTATTATTTTTTGCCGATTTTTTAAAATTATCCGATTGTTTTTCTTTTAATGGATTAGGGATTGTTTCTTTTGGTTTCTGATTGCTCTCTTTCTTGATTTTTGTTTCGTCAATCATTCCCGTCCATCTTGCAATTTTATCTTCAATATCTCCCCTTTTGTTGGAATATCTTTCTCTAGACACTCTAATAACTTTTTCAGCATTTTCGTATGTATTCTGCAAATCTATTGGAGGAAGAGCTGTTGCGGAAAACGCATCTCCGGCAATACCATCTATCATCAGTTTTAAATAAATATTATATTTCGGCAAATTTATAATATCATTCATAGTAAAGACCGGCTCAAATTCTTTTTCCAAAAATTCCGCATCATCTGCGCCAACCCTGAAAGATATTATCGTTCCAACATTACCAAAAATAGCATCTCTTACCGTAGTATTGCCGTCAAAAACAAGTTGGCTAATGTATTGATGCGCTACCAACAAATTCAATTTATACTTTCTTGCTTCCGATAAAATATTTGCGAAAGATTCTGTCACAAAGTTTTGAAATTCATCTACAGTTAAATAAAAATTTTTTCTATCTTCCTCCGGAATATCAACACGCTCCATTGATGCCAACTGTATTTTTGTCACAATCATACCTCCCAAAAGTCTCATGGCATCCTCACCTATCTTTCCCTTGGATAAATTGACTATCAATATCTTGTTATTATCCATAATATCTCTCATATTGATAGTTGATTTTGTCTGTCCGACAATATTTCTGATTAAGGAAGAAGAAAGAAACTGACCAACTTTGTTTTGAATAGCCGCCACCGCTTCTTTTCTAAATCTATCATCCCAAGACTCAAATTCATCCAACCAAAATCCCTTAACTATCGGATCTTTTATTTTTTTATAAACTCTCTTTCTATATACTTTGTCAGACATCATACGATTGATACCCATCATGGTTGAACCGGGATAATCCAATAATGCCAAAATTGTATTGTTTAAAATATACTCCATCCTAGCGCTCCAAACATCAGGCCAAATCTTTTTAAAAACACCCATCATTCCGGAAGCGACAAGATGTTTCTTGTCCTCATCTACCGCTTCCAAAATATTAAAAGCGATTGGATTTTCCGTATCGGCGGGATTAAAATAAACAACATCATTTATTCTGTTTGACGGAATGGCTTGGATAAGTTTTTCAGCAGTATCTCCATGAGGATCAATGTAGGCAACAGCATGTCCGTTGGAAATATCCTGCATAACAATATTTTCAAGCAATGTTGTTTTTCCCATTCCCGTCTTACCAATAACATACATATGTCTTTGACGATCGTTTTCTTTTATTCCAAATTTGACATTTTGATTTCTAAAATTTGTTTTTGCAAAAAAAGTTATTTCTTGTTGCATAATATAAAAATAATTATTTATTTGATTCCTCTATTGGCTCTATCGGTAAATTTGCAGGAGCACTACCGGTTTTAACATTAACTTTCTGCAACACCGGCGTAGCAACATTTATAGTTGGTAAATGAAAAACCGTCGCCAATTCTTCCGTATTCAAATGAAATGTTACGCCATCTCTATCTCTATCTCTATATCTTCGTAAAATTTTTCTTTGCCGATATTTCATTCTTGTTTCCGTAAAAAGATGCAAAGCATATGTTTTACTGTTATTGTCCGGAGCAAAGCCATTTAAATTGGCATCTGAAAATTGCTTAATCCCCCCCATAAACGAACCGACAACAACCTTATTAAAATTCTCTCTTCTTCCGGTATATATTATTCTCATTTTAACATTAAAAGCGCTTTTTCCAATCCCTTCTTCTATTTGCTTCAAGACCTCTTTTTCTCCCGGAGTCATCTTAAATTCCAAGGGGACATCTACACCCCCATCGTCACCGTTTCCACTTTCTACCGGCATTCCTATTAAATTGGCAATAAAATCATTTATGACAGTTAACCATCCAAATAAATATTTTTCTATAAAATTCTGTGTTTTTTTTACTTCTCGTCCGGCAAGTTCTTCCGCCAATTTTTTTCCGGTATCATACTCTTTGGCATCTTTTGGCGTAATAACCAGTTGCAACCAAAAATATTGTTGCGGACCTATTTTTCCGATACTTTCAATTAACGAAGCCAGTGGATCTAATACTTTTCCGGTTACATCTTCTTCAAACCAACGATATGTTTTAATTGGGTAAGGATCCGGCTTATCCAGTCTGAAATCTGTCCCCCACAAATCCCAGTTTTTATTGGGAATAATTTTCGGAATATCATCAACATAATCAGAAACAGTCTCAACGATAGCGGTGGGATATTGAGAATGAATATGCGATTCTATTAACGCTTTAAAAGACTTTGGTGTTCTTATATAAAAATGAACCACACCCTCTATACTTACAAGTTCAAGACTGAAATACATGGGAGTTTCTCCTTTAACATTTTCTTCAATGACATTAATTCCTTTCATTGAACCAAGCAGTCCAGCAAAAACCATTTCCATTGCCTGCGGAGTTTCTTCTATGTCATTCGGTGGTATTATCTCTAAAACATCCCACTCAATTTTACTCCAATAATCATCTTTAACATAATCCAACCAAACTATTTTAAAAATAAAATAAAATAAAAACGGCAAAACAATAAACCAAGTTGTTGCAAACGCTTGCCCAATAATATCCAAAAATACCACTATGGTGTTTGTTGATAAAATATCCATTTATTTTTTAAATTATTATTTATTTTTATTTTAAGTTTGAATTTGAATGGGTGTTATTTTTTTAAAAAATATCTATCATTCTCTATTTTCTTAAAGTAGGTATTTAAATTTATCAGCACTGTCGTATCTTTAACATTTCTGACAGATAAAACTCTCTTTATTATTTCTCTTTTGGATAATGATTTTTTTTCTTTTTTTAGAACATATTCAATCACATCTTTAACTGTCCCTTTTTTATAACCCCACTCACTCAATGCATATGTTCCTCTACCAACTAAAACAAATTTTTTATCTTTAATCAATTCATTATGTACCGTTTGTGGATGACTTTTTCTGTTACTTAATCCATATTCATCAATTAAAGAAGCCAATTTTCTAAAGTGAAGCGGAGTATTTTCTTTCTTAGCAACCAAATATGCCTTATCCCTAATATTTTTGGGAGTAACTTCCTTCCATTCGGATAAACCCCATTCACCAAAAACATTTTTCTTTATCGTTTTGGAAATTTTTAAAAAATTAACAAAATTATCATAATTGATGCTTATATGACTACACTCTGTAAATCTATTGAAAAGTTCCTTTAGCTTAACAACCTTACCGTCTTTTTTAAGCAAATTCTCAACAATATTATAAACTTTATTTAATTTTTTAAAATCAAAATCGGAAAAATAAACCGACTCCACCAAGTTATTACTATTGATTGTCTCCACTTTTTCAGAACAAAACAAAATAAATTTAAAATAACCGTATTCATTCTTGTTTCTTGCAAAAATAGCCAACAACTCCTCCATTGAAATTATACCATATTTAGATTTTACGGCAAAAACAATTTTTTCTTCCATTTTTTTGAAAGAATTGCTCGTTTTTATTTTTTGCTTGATTTTGTTTATTGTCTCATTGATTATCTGTCTAACTCTTTCTCTGGTAATATTGTGCTTTTCGCCAATTTGATTAAGTGATAAGGAGCTCTTTTTGCCAAGACCAAAACGATCAATTAACATTTTTTTTGATCTACTATTTATTCCCTCAGTAATAGAATTTACCACTTCCAAAAGAAAATCGGTGTCCGCATTATTATTTTTATAATTATTTTTCATAGTATACAATTTATATTTCAATAATGAATTTTGTAGATTATCACACATTTAACAAATATGTCAAGCGTTGATTTGTGTTTTTAATTGATATATACTGTTGTATATGCCTAAAAAACCCATAATAAACAAAGAAATCATAAAAACGCCACCAAGCAATATTGAGGCGGAACAATCCGTTTTAGGTTCACTTATGCTTGATAAAGACGCTATTGTTAAAATAGCCGATTTTTTGCAACCTAATGATTTTTACAAGAACAAACACAAAACTCTTTTTGAAACAATGCTGGAACTTTATGAAGAGCGAGATCCCATAGATGTTTTAAGTATTTCCAATAAACTTGAAGAGAAAGGAAAACTGGAAGAAGTTGGCGGATCCGGATACATAGCATCTCTTGTCAACATTGTCCCTTCCGCTTCCCATGTTGTCCACTACGCCAAAGTTATCCAGAAAAAAGCAATGCTAAGAAGATTGATAACTACCGCCAATAAAATAGTTGAAATGAGTTATTCGGGGACAGAAGATGTTGATAAACTCCTTGATGAAGCTGAGCAAGGAATATTTAAAGTTTCCCAAAAATATTTAAAACAAGATTTTATACCAATAAAATCAATATTGGAAAGCGCCTTTGATAGAATAGATGAACTACATAAAGATGATGCCAGCGTTCGCGGAGTTCCAACCGGATTTCCGGATATAGATAAGGTTTTGGCCGGCTTTCAAAAATCAGATTTGATTATTTTAGCCGCTCGTCCATCCATAGGTAAAACCACTATCGCTTTGGATATAGCCAGACAAATTGGCGTTCAAGCAAAAGTACCCGTGGGTATATTTTCTCTTGAAATGTCATCAGATCAATTAATTGACAGAATGTTAGCTGCGCAAGCAGGCATTGATCTTTGGCGACTCCGCACCGGCAAGCTTCGCGACAAAGGACCGGAAAACGATTTTGAAAAAATAAATGAAGCTATGGGAATTTTAAGTGAAGCTCCCATATATATTGACGATACCGCTTCCGCAAACATTATGGAAATGCGGACAATGGCTCGTCGCTTGCAATCGGAGCATAATCTCGGACTAATAATTATTGATTATCTTCAATTGATGGAGGGTCGCAACTCTTCCGGAGAAAACCGCGTTCAAGAAATATCTGAAATTTCAAGAGCATTAAAACAATTGGCGCGTGAACTCAATATACCGATTTTGGCGCTCTCACAGTTATCCAGACAAGTAGAGTCCAGATCTCCCCAAATTCCAAAGCTTTCCGATCTCCGAGAATCAGGTTCAATTGAACAAGATGCTGATGTGGTAATGATGTTATATCGTGAAGATCGCGAAAAACCTGATACTCCAAACAAAAACATTGTTGAAGTTATCATAGCCAAACATAGAAACGGGCCACTTGGGAAAGCAAGTCTATATTTCCAAGAAGAATCAACAACCTTTAAATCCTTGGAAAAAATTCATACCGATGAAAATTCCATTCCGGAAAATAATTAAACATTATGTATCCAAAAATATTTCAAAAATTAATTGATAATTTTTCATCTCTCCCATCTGTTGGACCAAAAATGGCTGAAAGATTGGTACTTTTTTTATTTAAACAAAACAGAGAGAAACTTATTGAATTTTCCAAAAACTTGCAAGAATTAAAAAATCTTAAACATTGCAAGCGATGTTTTAATATTTCAGAAAATGATCACTGTTCAATTTGTGAAAATAAACAAAGAGAATCATCGGTAATTTGCGTTGTTGAAGATCCCCTAGACATTATTTCCATTGAAAAAACCAATATTTACAAAGGAATGTATTTTGTTCTTGGAGGAACAATAGATTCTAATAAAAAAAATTTGAAAATAACACAATTGTTAAAAAAGATTTCCACAGAAAAACCGAAAGAAATTATTATCGCCACCAACCCGACTTCCGAGGGCGATTTAACAGCTTTATATCTAAAAAGAAAATTGCAAGATTTTAAAAATTTAAAAATAACTCGTCTTGGAAGAGGTATGTCTACCGGTGGAGATATTGAATATGCTGACGAATTAACTTTAAGTTCCGCTATTGCCAATAGAAAAAAAATATAAGAAATTCAGTTGAAAAACATTCTTTGTTTCATTTTTTCATCCAAAGCCCGATTCACCATATTATCGGCTATTTTATTTTTTTCTCTGGGAATATGCGCAAAATTAACTTTCTTAAAATCCAGCGACAAATTCCACACTTCTATAAAATACCGTTGAATTTTTTCATTTTTTAATTTATATTTATGATTCAACTGCTTAACGACCAATTCACTATCTAAAAAACAATTCAACTCGCACTGCTTGCTTTTTGTTTTTCCCAAAAGACTTTTGGTTTTTTTTAAGGCAAAAATTAACGCTTCATATTCGGCATCATTATTGGTTTTTTCACCAATATACTCCCCAAATTTCTTATTTAAGGTTTTGTCATCGGAAAAAATCCAGACTCCAATACCGGCCGGTCCGGGATTTCCGCGAGAACCTCCGTCAGTATAAATTGTAATTTTGCAATTTTTCATAATATTTAATTGTATCTTAACATTATTACTTTGATTTGGAAAGCGATAAATTGTTATGTTATACTAAAAATCAGTCTAGAGTTTTATCTTTTTACATTCACTCTATCGTTTTTTATTTACATCAAAGACACTCAATGAAATATTTAAATGCGCTATATAAAATAGACGGCATCGGCTCACAAAAATTAAAACTTTTGATAGATTTTTTTGGCAGTGGTAAAAAAATTTGGCAAGCATCTTTTAAAGAACTTCTTCAATCTAATCTATCTGAAAATCTTGCCAAACGGATAGATATTTCACGCTCAAAAATAGATCCTGACTATGAAATGCAATTACTTAAAAAAGAAAATATTCAAATCATTGGCTTCAATAACAAGAATTTTCCTAAATTGCTAAAAGAGATTCCCTCTTTTCCATATTTGCTTTACCTAAAGGGCGACGCGAAAATTCTTAACACTCCGATGATGGCAATGGTCGGCTCTCGTAAATTTACTTCTTACGGAAAACAAGTTGCGCTTTCTTTGGCAAAAGATTTATCTTCCGCAGGAATTACGATAGTTTCCGGGATGGCTATGGGCATTGATACCTTTTCACACTATGGGACTTTAATGGCGGGAGGAAAAACCATAGCTGTTTTGGGAAGTGGACTTGATAATAGAAACATAGGACCAAAACAAAACTTTAATTTATCCAAAAAAATAATTGAGTATGGCGCCTTGGTAAGTGATTATCCCTACGGAACCAAAGCATCAAATTTTACTTTCCCGGCTCGCAATCGTCTAATGGCGGGATTAACTATGGGAACCATAGTGGTGGAAGCTGAAGAAAAAAGTGGCACACTTATCACCGCCAATTTAGCGCTTGAATACAATAGAGAAGTTTTTGCCGTTCCCGGATCAATTTTCTCCAAATCATCCCAGGGCGCCAATAATCTAATTAAAAAGGGCGCTAAGTTAATAAACGGGATACAAGATATATTGGAAGAACTAAATATGCAAATTCACCCAAATAATAAACAGATTGAAACCAATCTTTCCTCAAAGGAGAAATTGGTTGTTAAAAAATTGTCTCAAGAACCAATGCGCATTGACAGAATAATAAAAGCCACTAAACTTAAACCTAGTGTTGTTTTATCAATTTTATCAATTTTGGAAATAAAAAAAATCATTAAGGATATTGGAGGGCAAAAATATATAATTTTGTAAATCTTAGAAACCATTATGAAATTAGTCATCGTTGAATCGCCGGCAAAAATTAAAACTCTTTCCAAATATTTCGGTTCAGAATATATCATTGAAGCTTCTGTGGGACATATTAGAGATTTGCCAAAAAGCAACAAGGATGCTATTGACATCAAAAACGGATTCAAGCCAAACTATGTTATTTCACCTGACAAACGAAAGATAGTCAGCAAAATAAAAGAGATTTCTAAAAAAGTTAATGAGGTTCTTTTGGCTACCGACCCCGATCGTGAAGGAGAGGCAATTGCATGGCATATTTCGGAAGCAATTAATCTAAAAAATCCCAAAAGAGTAACCTTTAACGAAATTACACGGGAAGCCGTTAAAAAAGCTCTTCAAAATCCTCGTTCAATAGATTTAAACTTAAAAACGGCTCAAGAAGCTCGTCGT
This sequence comes from uncultured Bdellovibrionales bacterium, assembly GCA_964603325.1. GTDB lineage: Bacteria > Patescibacteriota > Minisyncoccia > Moranbacterales > UBA9337 > LSNR01. The sequence goes on along the minus strand of CAZRUH010000001.1, from coordinate 39,239 downwards.
GTTTTGGATAGGTTGTTTGGATATGAATTATCGGGATTGATTTGGAAAAAGGTTCGCTATGGATTATCTGCCGGAAGAGTTCAATCTCCGGCATTGCGAATTTTAATGGAAAGAGAAAGACTAATAAGATCTTTTATTCCGGAAAAATATTGGATTATTACCGCCACAGTCAGCAACAAAAAGAAAAAAGAATTTATCTTGGTATATACCGATGAGCCACGAAATTATAAAGAGGTTAAAAAAATAATTCAAGCGGGAAAAAAAGAAAATTGGACAGTTTCCGACATAAAAGAAACGAAAGTAAAAAGAAATCCTCAGGCGCCATTCAGAACATCCACCTTGCAACAAGTCGCCAGTTCTCGTTTAGGGTTTTCTCCCTCCAAAACGATGATGATCGCCCAAAGACTATACGAAGCCGGATTAATTACTTATATGAGAACCGATAGTACCACTCTAAGCGCGCAAGCTCAAAAACAGGCATCAGAAGTCATAAAAAAACAATATGGTGAAAAATACTATCAACCGAGAAATTACGGAAAACAAAGCAAAGGAGCTCAAGAGGCTCATGAAGCCATTAGACCGAGCAATTTAAATAAGTTCACTGCGGGAAATAACGGTGATCAAAAAAAATTATACGATTTAATTTGGCGCAGAGCTATATCATCGCAAATGTCTTCCGCTGAAATTCTTCGTACCAAAATTAGTGTCAATTTAGATAATAAAAACACAAAACCATTTTCTATCAATGGTTCAAGAATTTTGTTTGACGGCTGGCTAAAAGCCAGTCCCATTTCCAGAAGCGATGACATAGAATTGCCAAAGGTAAAAATCGGCGAAAAATTAAAACTTGTTAAAATTGAAGATGAAGAGAAAGAAACCACTCCCCCTCCGCGATACAGTGAGGCCGGATTGGTTAAAGAATTGGAAAAAAGAGGCATCGGTCGCCCATCAACTTATGCTCCGATTATTCGTACCCTCAAAGACAGAGGTTATGTGGAAAAAATCGGCTCCCAATTAAAACCAACCGATATGGGAGATGTTGTCAGTAGTTTTTTGGAAAAATATTTCACCAAATATGTCAGTGATGAGTTTACCGCCGAAATGGAAAATGATTTGGATAAAATCGCTGAAGGAAAAAATAGTTATATTACAACTTTAAAAGAATTCTACAACCCTTTTCACAAGGATATAGAATCAAAAGAAAATATTCCGAAACTTACCAATCTTGGGAATGCCGATAAAAAATTTAAGTGCCCTCTTTGCCAAGATTCAATGATTATAAAATTGGGCAAAAATGGAAAGTTTTTAAGTTGCAAAAATTTTCCCGATTGCTCGGGAGCAAGAACGCTGGAAGGAAAGATTATTGAGGGTCCAAAAAAGCTAAAAGAAAAATGTCCTAAATGCGATAATTTCTTGGTTTTGCGCGAGGGTCGTTTCGGAAAATTTATTTCCTGTAGCAATTATCCCAAGTGCAAATTTGTTAAAGAAGATCCCAAAGAAGTGGCGAAGAAAAAAACCGGAGTTAAATGCCCAAAATGCAAGAATGGAGAAATGATGGAACGTAACGGTCGCTTTGGCATTTTTTATGCCTGTTCCAATTATCCCGACTGCAAATATGCCATCAATGCCAAACCAACAGGCAGAATATGCCACTACAGAAGAAAAGACAAAGACGACAAAGAATGTGGATCTCTAATGATGGAAGGAACAAAGACCATCCCGGAACGTTGTTCCGACAAAACTTGTCCCAACAACCGACCGGATAGATTAAAAAAATAAATAATCTTAAAAATCTCAATTTATCATCAATTGAGATTTTTTGTTTTCTTGAGTATAACCAAAATTGATTATTTGAATTATTTGTATTAGAATTAAACAAAATATGCTTACACTAAAAGATATTTTCAAATCGTTAAAAATAGATGCCACCGCCGAACGAAAAAAATTAATCGGCAAAGCTTTTGAGTTCGCTCAAAAAGCGCATCAAGGACAAAAAAGAAGATCCGGGGAGGATTATTTCCAGCATTGTGTTGCAACCGCAAAAATTTTAGCGGAAATCGGTATGGGATCAAAAACCATTTCTGCCGGCCTACTTCATGATGTTCCGGAAGATACGGAAATTACATTAACAGAAATAAAAAAAGAGTTTGGAAAAGATATATATGATCTGGTAAAAGGAATTACCAAATTGGGAAAAATAAAATTAAGAGAAACAAAGGAAGAATATCTTTTGGAAAATTTACGAAATATGTTTTTGGCGATGGCGGAAGATGTAAGGGTTGTCATTATCAAATTGGCGGATCGTCTGCATAATATGCGGACACTGGAATTTAATCCTCCGGACAAACAACAAAGAATTGCCAATGAAACTATGGAAATTTATGTTCCCCTGGCTGACAGATTGGGAATTGGAGAAATTAAGGCGGAACTGGAAGATTTGTCTTTTAAATTTTTGGATTCCGAAAATTATCAAAAACTTAAGAAAATACGAGATAAATACTATAAAGAAGGAGAGTTGTTTGTGAGGGAAGCTATAAAAGAACTGACTCATGCTCTCAAGAAAAAAAAGATAAAGGTAATTGATATTTATGGTCGTGATAAACATTTGCACAGTTTGTTTTTGAAACTGGAAAAGCATGAGATGGATATCGGAAGAATTTATGACTTAATAGCCATACGAATTATTGTTCCAAGTATTGCTGATTGTTATGAAACATTGGGAATTGTTCACAGAAAGTATCGTCCAATGGTGGGAAGAATTAAGGATTATATATCTCTGCCCAAACCAAACGGGTATCAATCAATCCATACCACAATTTTCGGTCCCAGAGGAAAAATAATGGAAGTTCAAATACGCACTCAAAAAATGCATAACGAAGCGGAATTTGGTATCGCATCCCATTGGATTTACAATGAAAATAAAAAACGAAGTTGGAAAAATTATTTTCGCCAACAAGAAACCTTTACGGAAAAAGAATTAACTTGGCTACGACAATTGCGAGAATGGCAAAATGAAGTTGGAAAAAACAATAAAGAATTTATGGAAGGATTAAAAATAGACTTCTTTAAAAACAGAATTTTTGCCGTTACTCCGAATGGAGATGCGATTGATCTTCCGGAGGAAGCCACGCCTGTTGACTTTGCTTATGCTATTCATAGCGAGGTTGGAGATTCCATTGTGGGAGCTAAAGCGGATGGGAAAATGGTTTCCCTGGATTATAAAATAAAAAACGGACAAATGATAGAAATTTTAAAATCTAAAGATCCAAAACTTCCGAACGCAAAATGGTTAGATTTTGTAAAAACATCTAATGCCAGAAGTCACATAAAAAGGCAACTAAAACGAGCTAAAGAAAAAGAAAAAGATTAATTATTTTTAACCAAACTATGTGTCAATTTCCACACATCTCCGGCTCCAAGCGAAATAATGACTTGATTTTTGTTTAAATTATCTTGAATGAAAGATAGCGCATTTTTTATCGTTGGTATATATTGCGCCTTTTCACCAAGAGAATGTTTGTTTATTTCTCTTACCAAATCCGAAGAATTTACTTTTCCCATCTGTTCGCGAACACTTCCATAAATATCTAAAACTATAACTTTTGAAGCATCTGAAAAACTTTGAGAAAATTCATCCATTAACAGTTCTGTTCGCGAAAAAGAATGAGGGTGAAAAATAACCACAATCTCTTTGTTTGAATAAATTTTTTTAATCGTTTTTAAAACCTCTTTTATTTCTTTCGGGTGATGAGCATAATCATCAATTAAAATTGCTCCCTTTCTTTCGCCAATATATTCAAATCTTCTGACGGTTCCGGAAAATTTTTTAATAATTTTCTTTATTTCACTTATATCTAATTTAATCTTATGACAAAAAGCTATTACTGAAGAAGCGTTTAATGCATTATGTTCTCCCACCAAACCGGTTTCAAATTCTCCGATAAAATCATTTTTATGATAAACACTGAATTTTTGCCCAAAATTACCATTTTGAATATTATTTACCTCTAAATCAGATATTTTATAATCCGAATCTTCCGAAAAACCATAACTTATTTTCTGACAATTTCCATACTCAACAACATTTAAAACGTCTCTATCGTCATTACAATAAATAAGAAAACCATGTTTTGGTATTTTTCTGACGAAGTCAACAAAAGCGTTTTTATACTCTTTAAAATTTTTATAAAAATCAGGATGATCGTAATCAATGCTGGTCAAAATAACCGACCAAGGATTATAAAATTTTAATTTGTTTTGGTATTCATCCGCCTCTATAATAAAATAATCTCCACCCCCCACTAAGGCATTACTTCCCCAGTTTTTAACCTTGCTTCCAATAATTGCATTAGGATCTAAGTTCATTTCTCTTAATACATACGCCAACATGGCACTGGTCGTAGTTTTTCCATGAGTTCCACAAATGGCAATTCCCATTTTTTCATTGAATAACTCCGCCACCGCTTCAGGATAAGAATATATTTTAAAATTTCTTTTTTTTGCTTCTAGAAACTCGGGATTATCTTTTTTAATACTGGTTGAGTAAATCACCTTATCTACAATTCCGGGAATATTTCCCGAGTTATATTTATCAAATACTTTTATGTTTTCTTTTTCTAAAATGTCTCCGTAAAAATGATCTCCGTTATCAGAGCCAAGAACGATATAATTCTTTTTTTTATACATCAAAGCTAACGCAGATGTTCCTGCACCCTCTATTCCTATCACATAAATCACCTTCTTGTTTCTATTCATTTTTTTATTCTTGGTAATTTTTTACAAATCACTTTTTTTATTTAAACCCCTTCAATCAAATCTATTATTCCTACAGCAATTTTATCACCGGCATCCTTATGATAGAATTTGGCAATATTTTCAGAGAGTTTTTTTCTAAAGTCTTCATTTTCAATAATCTTTTTTATTTTTTGCAATAAAATATGTTTACCAAGATTACTTTCCTCCAAAACAATCGCTCCGCCCTCTTCCGCCAAAGAATAAGCATTCATTTTCTGATGATTATTTGCCGAAGTAGACAATGGAATAAGAATCGCCGGTTTTTTATTGGCAGCGATTTCCGCTATTGAGTTTGCTCCCGCTCTACTAATTACAATATTTGCGGTCGCAAAAGCATTGCTCAAATCGTCAACCTCCAAAAAAGGAACCGGATAATAATTATCACGAAATTCTTTGATTCCAACCGATCTGATTTTATGAATCACTTCTTTATAATTATTTTCTCCCGTTTGGTGAATGACTTGAGCCACTTTAACAATGTCATTTAAAGCATTCACTATTGATTCGTTTATAGCCCTGGCGCCTTGACTACCACCCAAAACCAAAATCACCGGTCTTGATTCCGTTAAACTAAATTTGTGATAACAAGCATCTCTGTCGCCATTTAAAATTTGCTCTCGCACAGGATTTCCGGTCAAATAAACTTTTGTTTTTAAAAAATATCTTTCCGCTCTAGGATAAGATATGGCAATTCTGTTGGAAAATTTTCCTATAATCCTATTAGCCACTCCCGGTATAGAATCAGATTCGTGCGTCAAAATTGGAATTCTGTAAAGCCAACCGGCAAACACTACGGGAATTGAAGCATACCCTCCCTTGGAAAATATCGCGTCCGGCATATACCAAAGCAAATGCCAAAGAGCTTGAATAATTCCAATGGGGATTTTAAATATATCAATGAAATTCATTAGTGAAGCATATCTTCTAAACTTTCCACTCATTACATATTTCATTTCAATGGAGTTTTCATTCATAATTTTTTTTTCCAATTCTTTTTTTGAACCAAGGTACAAAAACTCCACACCTTCTCTTTTTTCCTTAATTTTCTTTGCTACGGTAACCAGCGGATATAAGTGCCCCCCGGTACCGCCACCGGTTAAAACTATACGCATATAACAAAAAATTATTAATTATTTCCATAGATAAGATTCAAATGCCCACTCTATCATATTTTTTGCATCTCGCCAACGATAAGGATCATCCAAAACCACTGCCACCACCCGATGTTTCCCGGATTTATCAATAGCCGCCAACATCAGTGATTTTCCAGCCAAAGGAGTGAAACCCGTTTTCGTACCTAAACAATTCGGCATTTCATCCAATAAACGATCGGTATTAAATATTTTGTGTGAATATTTCCCATCAATTGAATATATCTTTGTTCCCGGAGTTTTAAAAATATCCCAAATGATTTTATATCTCATTGAATACACCGCTATTCTTGCCACATCATAAGCTGACGAATAACACTCTTCTTCATGACCATCAATTTCCAATCCGGACGGAGTGCAGAAGTTAGTGTTTTTAAGTCCCATTTCTTTAGCCTTTTCATTCATCATTTTTACAAAATCTTTTTCCGAACCGGCAATATGTTTTGCCAATGCCACAGCAGAATCGTTGGCGCTATTCATTAGCATTGCCATCAATAATGACTTTGCTGAAATTTTTTCGCCTATTTTCAACCTATTGCTGATACAATAACCGGAGCGAGGACACCCTATCTTTGTTCCTTCCTGATAAACAGCGTCCGCATCTATTGTTACCACTTCCTTATCCAAATTTTTTATTTTCTCAACAACCAAAACAGCTGTCATCAATTTGGTTAATGAAGCTATTTGTCTCTTTTGTTCCCCATTTTCATAATGAAGCAATGTCCCCGAATCAACATCCAAGATTACCGAAGCATGCGCGTTTGAAACAGATAATTTTGTTGCTTCCGGTTTTTTTGTTGGTTTATATATTGCTACAGGAAAACTATATTTTGATACTATGCTTTTTTTGTTGTTACTTTCATCAAAAACTCCCTCCACAACCGAATTTTTGGAAAATATTTTATCATTATCTTTCCCTATGGAAAACTTATCTCCATAAAAAATGAAGGCAAGTATTATGACAAAAAAAGAAACTATACTCAATCTAAACATTGTCCTTCTCTTGCCGGTTTTTTTCCGTGTGTATTTTGATAATTGTTTCAACCCTGTTGTCTTTTGAAAGTTTTTCATAATTAGGTAGTTCTTTTATACTCCTTATACCCATTTCTTTTAGAAAATTAAATGAAATTTCATATAAACAATTCTTATCTCCAGTTCTTTTTTTAACAATAAGCCCACGCAATAGAAGATTTCTTAAAACAAAACTGCAATTAACTCCCCGAATAGCTTCTATTTCAAGTTTAGTTATCGGTCCCCTATAGGCAATAATTGATAATGTTTCCAAAGCCACTCTGCTCAATTTTGCTTTTGTATATTCTCCCAACATTTTGTTTACATAACTTGCATTTTTGGGAGCGCTTACCATCTGTATTCTATCATCTTTTTGAATAATAGTTAAGCCACCATCTCTTTTAATATATTCATCCACGATATTTCCAACCACCTCTGCCGTTTTCTTTTTAGAAACACCGATATTCTTCGCCAATTGAATAATAGAAATTGATTTTCCTTTGGCAAACAATAGGCTTTCTATTATTGACTTTATTTTATCATCTTTCATATATTTATGTGGGGTAATTATAAACTATTCTTTTTAAGAATTATTTCATCAAAGGAATTTGCTTGCTCAACAATTATGATATTTTGTTTAATCATTTCTAGAATTGCCAAAAAAGAAACCACTACTTCTGTACGATCGGAGGCCCTATCTTTAATCAATTCATCAAAAGATACTTTTATTTTTTTTCTTATTACTTCCTGCAAATTGATTATTTTTTTCTTTAAAGAAATTATTTTTTTTATTTTATCTTTCTTGAGTTTCTTCATAACTGGTATTTCTTTTAAAACATTGCCATAAATATTTTCCAATTTTTTTAATGATATGTTTTTTGGAGGTCTGAAAATAATTTTTTCAGAATAGAACAATTCCCGAGAATAAGCATTTTTATCATCTTCATATATTTTTTTAAGTACAACCGATATTTCTTTAAATTTTTTATATTCTTTAATTTGTTGTTTTAAGTCGGCAATTTCTTCTTCCTCTTCTTCGGTAAATTTTAATAAAGGCAACAACGATTTTGACTTTATTAAAATTAAGTTTGAAGCTATTGTCAAAAAGTCAGCCAAATTATTTAAATCTATATTGCTTTTATCTTCCAAATACTCCAAATATTGATTTGCTATTTGAGCCAAACTAATATCATTTATATCAAGTTTATTTTTGTTTATAAGTTCAAGCAATAAATCTAATGGACCCTCAAAATTTTCCAATTTAACATTATACATAATTTTGGCAACTACAAAAAATAATTTCATTTCTAATATTACTATTTTTATAAAAAAATAACAATAAAAAACACCGCTATAGCGGTGTTTTTTATTGTTTCACTGTAATTCAAAAAAATTATTATTCAATATATGCTCTAACCATCAATCTTTTCCAATTAGTTCCAAGAGGCCAACAAGTAACCAATGTTATTGCCGGCTTTTTAGTCTCAGCAAAAATTTTGCCATCATCAGCAACAACAACCTTCTTCATTGAAACTATATAATTATAATTAAATTCTTTTCCGTTCTTTTGTTTGACCTTAATGTTTATCTTATCTCCAATTTTTAAATTATTTAATTTGCGAAAAACATAATTGTATTTTCCTTTTACCCAGATATAATTACTACTATGTCCGGAAATTACCGCATTTCCATTTTGTCCGGGAACTCCGGTTTTTGGATACAAAACAACACCACTCTTTAATTCTTCCAACATATCATCCTCCAAAAAACTCTTTGACCAAATAATGGGAACAGACACCTTTATTTTTTTGATAATTAAAGTATATTCCGGTCTTAAACTTCCGGGAGCATCCGGATCATAGCCATTTCTTATCTCATGTAAATCATTGTAGCCATCTCCGTCCGTATCCGCCTCCAGTGGATTTGTCCCGTACTTATATTCCAAATAATTCAACAAGCCATCGTTATCCGGATCTAAATTATAATCGTTATCACTTAAACTCAAGCCATATTTTTCTTCCCAATTATCGGGCAATCTATCACCATCAATATCCAATCTACCCTCCCCCAAAGGATTGTACCCATCACGAACCTCTTTCCCGTCTTTATACCCATCGCCGTCCGTGTCCGGATTAAGCGGATTGGTAAAATATTTATACTCTTGTCTTAAGATTAATCCATCATTATCAATATCCGCCGTTAAATCGCTTTCATCTTTAATTTCAATTCCATATTTATCCAACCAATACTGAGGAATTTCTTTGTTTTTTACATAATTGTATTCATCGCAATAAGAATCGCAAAATGTCTTTTTAAGTGAGTTGACATCAGAATTAATCAAATAAAAAATGATAAATGTCAAGATGCCAAACAGCGTCATCCACTTTACTTTTTTTCTGAAAGTGTTCATATATTTCTCTCTCCAAACAACAGTCCCAAAGCGAGATCATTGTTTTTTATAAAACCATTTATTTTTTAATTTGAATTGCCTTGCTCTGATATTGTTTATAAGAAAGAAATCCTACAAAAGAAAGCAATCCTGAAAGATATAATGCTATTTCTCCCGCTCCGGTAGCCGGAGTGGTTTTCTTTTTATTATAACCAAAATCAGCCTTAGTATACTCATCTTTTCTGGTTTTTAGCTTAATCTTGGTTTTATTATCCTTCTTTCCATCCGGGTCATAGGTTTTAGAATATTTTTTGGTATCTAAATCATTTACATATAATTTGTATTTTCCTTTACAAAGATTTTCAAAAACGTAACGACCCTTTTTATTGGTGTGAGTTTTCCACGTTTTATCATCTGAGTTTCCCCATTTTCCATCTTTACCGGCCCATTTTAATTTTAACCTGATATTCTTAATTCCCTTTTCATTGGCATCTTGTTTTCCGTCACCATTAATATCTAGCCAAATGTAATTTCCGATGGTTCCCTTACATTTTTTAGTTTTCTCCGGGGTTGGTTCCGGAGTTGGTTCCGGAGTTGGCTCCGGAGTTTCTTCTATTCTGCAAGAAGAACTGCAACCATCACCATCTTGATTGTTTCCATCATCGCATTGTTCATTTCCATCAATCTCCCCATTACCACAATTTCCTCCATTCAATGTAATCAATTCACAAGTTGAAGAACAATACTGACAACTTCCCCCATATTCAGGCAAGCAAACATTCCCATTATCAGAACCGTTGTCACACTGTTCCGATGGCTGATTTATTGCGCCATCACCACAAGATTCCGGAATAAAAACAGAAACATTGCTTGTATCACTATCAGTAACGCTGTTGCCACCGTTTATTCCGTCAGCAATAACTCTTGCCACATTTGTATATCCGGAAAGAACATTGTTGTTGGAGCAAGTATAAGAAAAACTTTCTCCCGGAGATAAATAATCACCACTATATAATGCTCTGGTTTCATTCGCAGTTTTACTGCAAGAGGGAGTTCTTTCATCTCTAACAACAACATTCTCTAATGACCTTTCTCCCACATTGGTAATCTCTATTTTAAATTCCGCCACCCCGTTTCTTTCTATATTTTGTTGATCATCTCCATTGTCATTATCATTTTTATCTATCCTTATAGAAGTTCCTTCTGTTCTGCAAGAAGAACTGCAACCATCACCATCTTGATTGTTTCCATCATCGCATTGTTCACCACTATCAACTATATCATTTCCACAAACCGGAACATACTTGTTTGCCTGACAAGAAACTCTTTTTGTTCCCTTTACACATTGCCAGTCCCATGTATCATCACTTTCTCTTACTGAGGTATGTGATCCTACAGAACAAAGATTGCTATTTGGTGCTGATGAAAATGTTCTTCCGTTTGCCGTTCCGCAAGAAGGATTCACTATATCAGCAGAACAATTAACAGTTCTACCACCATCATACCCGGAACATTGCCATGTCCACGGACCAAAACCAAAAACATCCGAAGGAGTTCCAACCGAACAAAGATTATCGTTTGGTCTTGAGTTATAAGTTTTTCCATTTGCCGTTCCGCATTGACCATCTATTGGATTTGGGATTCTGGTAATTTCCAAACTTTTCACCGTTAAACTTTCTACGCTTTCAGCTTGCGCCAAATTATAAGCATGATGAAAAACTATTGTATTATTCCCTCTGTTAAAATGATACCTTCCGGAAACGGATTGCGTCTTTACCGTTCCTTGCCATTCACACCTATCAGGATCATTAACGGTGGAAGTCCTTTGCCCATTAATCACCATATAAAACGATTCTTGATCTTGACACTCATGCCTTGAAAGATCATTTCCTCTTTCCACGGTTACACGCAAAGAATAATCTCCTTCTTGAGAAACGTTTACGGTTCTTGTTTTTTGCGGAGAACAAAGATCCTTGTTTATTGTGCAAAGATATAGTTCATTGAAATTGTAGGTTGTAGCCGCTTTTGCAAACTTGACCGCAGAAACATTGCCCAACAAGACAAGCGACATTAATAAAAATATCTTACTAAATTTCACCATACTTTTGACCAGCGCCAATGTTCCCATTAAAAAACAAGAACATTCACCCGAATTTAATATTTAATAATTTTAACTCTGAAAAGTAGCATATTTTTAAAAATTTGTCAAGAAAATATACAAAATAACCACTTCACAGACAACTCCGCCAAACTTTCAATGTTTCCCAGAGAAGTTTTACCATCTACTGTTTCACTAGTCTAAATATATATTCCCATCAGATTAAACTTTTAAAAAATATATTAATTATACTTTTCATATGTTAATATATTGATATGAAAAAATACAAACATATTATTACCATTGTACCACTAATAAAAATTCCTCCGTCTCGGAATGCTTTTTTTCATTATCTCTATTTTGAAAAAATTCCTTTTGGAACCTTAGTTGAAATTCCTTTTGGAAAAAGAAAAATTAAAGGAATTGTTATAAATAATAAAAACGATTTCCTCCGAGAAGGAAACATTCAATTGAAAAAAATTAAACAAATTGTTGAAAAAAATTTTTTAACCAAGAAACAAATATCCTTAGCCTCTTTTATTTCTGAATATTATGTTTGTTCTTTGGGAATTGCTTTAAAAAAATTTGTTCCAAACATAGTCGGTAGTCGCAAAAAAACCAATTCAAAAAATAGTGCCTCCCAAGAAAAAGTTATTCTAACCTCTCAACAAAAATTGGCTATTTCTATTATTACCACCAGTAAAAAATATTCTAAATTTTTATTGTTCGGCGAATCTTCTTCCGGAAAGACACAAGTATACTTTGAAATTATAAAGAAAATGATAAAATCCAGAAATTCCCAAGCATTGATTTTATTGCCAGAATTAACCGGCATCGCTCAAGAAATAGAACGCTATGGAAAAGAATTCGGGAAAGAGGTAGTCGTTCTTCACAGTAAAATTACAAAAGGACAGTTTTACAAAAATTGGAATAGAGTTAAATCAGGAAAAGCAAAGATAGTTATTGGAACTCGTCAAGCGGTTTTCGCTCCTTTTAAAAATTTAAAACTCATCATAATTGACGAAGAGCACGACATTTCGCACAAACAATGGGATATGAATCCTCGCTATGATTCCAGAACAGTGTCTGTTGAACTTGCAAAAGTTTTTAATTGCAAGTTGGTTTTTGGCTCAGCCACTCCGCGAATAGAAACTTATTATCAAGCTAAGAAAAGAAAAATAAAACTTTTAACTTTAGACAAGATTTCTAAAAACGATACTTCCGAAAGAAACATAATTGTTGATTTGAGAAAAGAACATTGGGATAATTGGAAGAAAATTAAAACTGTCTCACCGCTTTCCAAAGAATTGAAAAACGAAGTGCGCTATAATTTGAAACACAAACGACAAATTATTCTCTTTATCAATAAACAAGGAATGAGTTCTTTTACGATTTGCGCTAATTGCAAAGAAGTTCTAAAATGCCCCGATTGTGAACGAGCGCTTACTTATAGGAATAAAGGGAATTACGAATGTTTGCATTGCAAATTTGAAGCCGGAGATTTTCCGGTTTGTCCCAATTGCCAAGAAATGATTTTTAAAAATATCGGACTGGGAACTGAAAAAATTGAAGTGGAAATTAATAAACTTTTTCCAAGCGCAAAGATTGCACGAGCTGACTCTTCCTCTTTAAAAACCACTCACGCGCAAGAAAAACTTTGGCAAGATTTTTCTCAAAAAAAAATAGATATTCTTGTCGGAACTCAAATGATAACTAAGGCATGGGATTTGCCAAATGTTGGCTTGGTGGGAATAGTTGATGCCGACAGCCTATTTGGCTTTCCTGATTTTTATACTGATGAGATTGCCTTTTCTCTGATCTCGCAAGCTGTCGGTAGAATTAATCGCACCAATTCTATTTTCTCAGGAACAGCGATCATCCAAACCTATCACCCGGAAAATAAAATAATTCAATGGGCAAGTGAAAAAAAATACACGAGTTTTTACCAATATGAAATCAAGCAACGACGCGCCTTGAATTATCCTCCATTTATGCATATTATTAAATTAGTCTTTCAAAACTATGATAAGACTTTGAGTATCAAAGAAACTCAAGCTGTTTACGAAAGGATATCCAGCATTAAACAAAACTCCAATTTGCAAATTTATCCACCACAAGAACCTTTAAACCCGAAAATTCGTGGCCGTTATCGCCGGCAAATACTCATCAAAACTAAAAATTATCCTAAAATTCCTAAAAAATTGATAACAATTATTAAATCATTAAAATCCGGTTGGATAATAGATATAGAACCGATTAATACGATTTAACAACAATAAAATGACAAAAGATAAAGTAAAAATATTATTTGTTTCTCGTCCAATCGCTCCTCCATGGGATGAGGCCAGTAAAAACTTTGCTTATAATTTGGCAAAAGAAGTTGCTAAAAACAATTCCGATTTGGAAATTCATTTAATGACCAAAGGCATCTTGCCAAATTTACCGAAAAATATTATTCAGCATCCAATTTATACTTCCTCACAGAATGATTTTAGTTTTTCTCAAAAATTAAAAGCCTTAAATTTTCAATTTAAAAATAAAAAGAAATTTGATATTGTTCATTATTTTTTTACACCGACGCCATTGAGTTCTTTTTTAGTTAAAAAAATTTTCGGGAAAAAATCAAAATCAATTCAGACTGTTGCCACTATCCGTGAAGATATTTTTTCCGATAAAAAAATCAAGAAAATGATGTTTGGTGATGTTATCACTACTTATTCAGAGTATGCTAAAAGAAAATTAGAAGCACTAAATCTCAATAATGTTTACAAGGTTTATCCCGGAATTGATTTAAAAAATTACAAATTAAGAACTAAAAATAAAAAATTATTAGATAAATTTAAGTTTAGTGATTCCGATTTTATTATTAATTTTTCCGGTGAATATGTACGACTGGGAGCAATGGATAGCGTTATAGATGCCTTTATAGGTGCCTCTAAAAAAATTCCCAAACTCAAATTATCACTAGCGGTTAGGGTGAAAAATAAAAAAGACGCTCATAAAAAAAATAAAGTTATTGCCAAATTAAAAAAGTACAATTTGCTAAAAAATGTTTCTTTTCATGACGATGGCAACTACAAAATGTCCGATATTTACAATCTTTGCGATATCAGTCTTTTTCCTGTTGAAAATATGAGAGGAAAATTTGATGTTCCTCTAGCAGTTATTGAAGCGATGGCTTGCGAAAAGCCGGTTATTCTTTCCAATATTCCAATTTTAAAAGAGTTCGCTAATAAAAAAAACTCTCTAACCGTTGAAGCCGGGAATGTTGATGAATTAACTCAAGCAATTTTAGAACTTCACGATAATAAAGAAAAAAGATTAGCGATTGGTAAGCAAGCTCGCCAATATGTTTTAGAAAATTTCAGTATTAAAAGGGCTGACAAAGAATATACAAAACTTTATAAATCTTTGTAAAAAATGAAAAATTATTATTTTTTACAAAATCAATTAATAAAAAATTTGTAATATTTCACAAATCCTGTATCTATTTCAAAAAATTATTGATAAATATAGTATAGAATCACGGCAATTAGCGAAATTACTGCGCTACCTCCCATGTCAAGAAACATTGGAGTTGATTCCAAGTTGAGTTTTCCATGTAGACTAATAGCCGACTGAAAAATAAAAAAAAATAATCTACATCCGTACTTTTACTTAAAAAATATGAATTGGTTACAATAATAATGCCACAATATTCATATACAATCCCAAATTAAAAATATTTTGGAGAATTTTTTTAAAAATTTTCATTTTTATTTCCCACAATGTATCCTTGCTCTTAACACACCGCCTTTGATGTGTTAAAATTTAATTGTTAAATAACCATGACGATGAAAGTTAACATTATTTCAAACATATGTCAACTATACAAAAAATTAAATTCCAAACGAAGCAAATGAAAGTGCCGGTAATTTTTCATGCTTCAAAGAAATTATTACCAAACAAAGAAACCTATAATCAATTAGAAAATCTCGCTAAAGATGAAAGGTTGTTTTCACATATTGCCGCAATGAGTGATGTTCATCCAAAAAAAGGTCGCAAAAATCCAACCGGAACAATTGTTGCCACGAAAAAATATCTATTGCCGCAAATAAATGACACGGCTCCAAATTGCGGAATGCGTTTTATTCGCACCAATTTTGATGAAGAAAATTTAACCACTGAAAAAATTGATGAACTTTTTCAAGAATTAGTTAAAGTAATTCCCACAAAAAAATACATTGGAACAAAGCTGAGCTTTAAAGATGTAATGAATGTTGCCAAATACGGCTCTGCTCCTCTGCAAGAAAAGTTCCAAACTCGCACTAAAAATGAAATTGAAAATACTTTTGATGGTGGCAATATGATTACGAAAGAAAATATTTCTGATCAAGATATTTTTGATGCTATCCCAAAATTGTTTTTACATATTGCCAAGTATCGCTCCGGCATTCTTGGTGCCGCCGGTAATCACTTTTTAGATTTAATGAAAATAACCGAAATTAAAAACTCCGAAATTGCTGAAAAATTTAATTTAAAAAAGGGTCAATATATTTTTCTAATGCACACCGGCTCCGGATTACTCGGCCAATACGCCTCTTATATGTACACTCCCAAAGCTAAAGAACACCTCAGTCAAAAAATAATTCTGGAATTGGGATTGAAAACCTGGCGAAGTAAATACAAAGAAGAATATTTTGAAATTGCCAAAAGAATAAAAGAATACCAAAACAAGCCAGATTTTTTTGGTTATGATGAAAACAGCACTGTCGGAAAAATGTTTTTAACCGCACATCAAGTTTCTGCAAATTTTGGATTTGCCAATCGGCTGTTATTAAACCATCATTTAGACCAAGCTATTGAAAAAGTTTTCGGGGAATCGGCAGAATTAGACCTACTATATGATATGCCTCATATAATGATAAGGAAAGAAAAACATTACGGAAAATATATTTGGGTTCATCGCAATGGAACTGTTCGTGCCAACGGACCGGAAAGAATGCGTGGCAAACATAAGCTTTTTGAAAAAACCGGCGAACCCGTTTTTGTTCCCTCTTCAATGACTACGCCCGCATACATTGGAATTGGCACAAATAAAAATGAGAGTTCTTTTTTCTCCGCTTCTCATGGAACAGGCAGAAAAGCAAATACCGGAAATAATATACCAGAAAATAAAAAACAACTCTTTAATAATGCAAGAAAATCAAATGTCAGATTATACAATGCCCGATCCAAAGGAGTTATATTGCAAGACAGCGCTTATTACAAAGATGTGGAAGAGGTAATTTCCGGCATGGAAGCAAATAATATTGTGAACACTGTTGCAAAGATGCAACCGGTAGCAGTTTTAATGTATTAAATTATGAAAATCATTACCATATCAGGATTGGACGGATCGGGAAAATCAACGCAATTAAATATCTTAAAAGAATATTTATCCAAAAAAAACAAAAAAATATTTTATTTTCATGCTATTGACTTTTCTATAGGCAATAAGGTTTTTTTTTGGAAGCACAAAAAAAATAAAAAAACCGACACCGGAATTACGAAAGCAAATCAATTAACCATTCAATTAAGAAAAATCGCTCTCTATGTTGATATTTTGCGATTTAGGAAACTAACCGAAAAATTAGCCAAAAAAAAATTTGATTTTATTTTATCGGATCGTTTTTTTTATGATATAATCGTAAACATTGAATATTTAAGTGGAAAAAATTTTAATTTGCCGATTGATCACATTTTGAGGAAATACGATTTAATTTCTTTTTACATAAAAACAAATCCGCAAGAAATAATTAAAAGAAGTCGCCGTCCCAAACAAGGATTGAAGTATTTGAAAATCAAAAATACAATTTTTAATAATAAGCGTCATGTTTGGCACTGGAAAATTATAGACGGAAATGATTCCATAGAAAAAGTTTTTGAAAAAATAAGAAAAAGCTTGTAAATTTATATGTCTAAAAATGAACATACTCAACACATAGTCAAGTCAGCTTTTTGGTTGACAATATCGGAGATAATATTCAATATTTCGGGATATATCATTCACTCCGGAGTTGGAAGAATTTTGGAGCCGACAGATTATGGAAAATACGGACTTGTCATTACTTTAACAACAATGATTATTGTGCTCATAGGAAATGGAATACCTACGGCAATGAGCAAATTTTTAAGTGAAGTTTTTGAAAGTAATCCCGCTATGGTAAGTGTTATCAAGCGAAAAACCGTTTTTCTGCAAACATTTTTAATTGGAATCGTTACCTTATTATTCTTCCTTTTGGCGCCGATAATTTCCAATATCCTGAAGGACCCGTCTTTAACTCATTTATTTAGAATATCTACTCTGATTATTCCCGCTTTTGCGATGGCGTCTTTTTATTTTTACTATTTTACAGGCATCCACAAGTTCAATTTACAAGCCATTTTAAAAACTATCCGCTCCATAGCCAAAGTTATTTTCATTTTATCCTTAGCCTGGTTTTTCAAATTAAAAGGATCCATTATCGGATATGTGCTGGCGCCATTCTCTGTCTTTATTATCGCTTGGATACTAGACATTTTTTGGATTTCTAAAAAATATCCCAAAAATTCCACCGAAAATATTTCCGTCCATTTTCCGGCAAAGAAATTATTCAACTATGCTTGGCCATTCACTTTATTTCTTCTTTTTTATGAAATAATGATTTCCATAGATTTGTATATGGTTAAAGCCCTTTTACAAGACAATTTTCTTACCGGAATTTATAACGGAGCATTAACTGTCGGACGCATACCCTATTATTTGTTTTATGCGTTAACCATTGTTCTCTTGCCAAGCATATCCAAATTAAACGCCCAAAAAAACAAAAAAGCGATAAAAAAAACCATACTCCAAGCATTTAAATTGATGTTCACCATTTTACCGCTAATGATAGTATTGATGAATGTTTTCAGTCCTTTTATCATTGACATATTTTATGGAAACAAATATTCTTTATCCGCTACACCAATGAAAATTTTAGTTGTCGGTATCGGTTTCTTGACCGTCTTTTATGTTCTCAGTTTTGCTTTTTCCGGATTGGGAAAAGTTAAACTGCCGATGTGGATTGCTTTTTTTGGAATGATGTTAAATGCCACACTTAATTATCTTTTAATTCCAAAATACCAATTACTTGGAGCCTCTATCGCTACCACTGCAAGCTCTCTTTTTGTAATGATAATTATTATTTATCTTACAAAAAAAGAATTTAATGTTATTCCAAAAATAAAATCAATTTTAAAAATAACAATAACTACCGCCTTTATATATTTTTTGGCAAAATTTTTGCCGGTTAGTTCTTTTTCGTTTATCTTTTGGTCTTTTGCTTTAACAATGATATATTTCTTTGTTTTATACATACTTAAAGAATTGACCGCAAAAGATTTGCTTTTATTGAAAAAATAATCTAAATTTATATCTATAGTATTCACAATTAACGCAAAAATATGGAAAAATTTATCAGAATTAAATCCACAACCATTATTATTTTATTTCTAATGTTTTTACAACTTTTTTTTGGAATATATAAAATACAAAAAGAGTCTTATGTGGACGAAGCGCTTTGGCTTTATAACCGTATCCCGAAATTTTGGCAAAATATCGGAGAAAGGGATTGGAATGGGACAAGACGAAGCGATAAACCGGGCGTAACGGTAATGTGGATAACGGGAGTCGGTCTCCTTAATACCAACAATCTTATCAATTGTAAAAATAATTGTGCCGACACCCAAAAATTGGAAAATATGCTTCTGGGATTTAGAACCACAATTTTATTCTGTGCCATATTGTTTACACCATTATTATTTTTCTTTCTCAAGAAAATACTTGGAAAAAATACCGCCATTTTTGCAACAATATTTGTATCACTGTCCCCGATTTTACTTGGAATAAGTCGCCTCATAAATCCCGATTCTCTTCTTTGGATATTTTCTACAGCAACCATTTTAAGTTACCTCACCTACTTTAAGCATCAAGATAACAAATTTCTCTATTTGTCTGGAATGTTTATGGGACTGGCTATAGCAACAAAATATGTTTCAAATATATTATACATATTTATCCTACTTTTACCTTTTTTAAATTATATATTCTCAAAAAAAGAAATTTCTAAAAAAACCAAAGAATATTTACAAAAAGAGTTAATATCTTATTTAAAGTTTGTGATAATATCAATAGCAACTTTTTCTTTGATATATCCCGCTGTTTGGGTGAAAACAAGTCGGATATTTAAAGCCACCATATTCTCACAAGCATTTTCTTCAACTTGGCAATATTTCGTAGGACTCATTATTTTTTTATTCTTTGATAATTTTGTTTTAAAAGGATATATTTTTGACAAAATATTAATTTTTCTAAAAAAATACAAAGTACTGATTGCAAAAATGATAAGTACTATTTTTGTATTTTTTATTGTTTTTGCTTTTATAAATATCTTTCTAAGAAATCCACTTTTTGATTTTGGAAATGTTTTAGCATCACCAAAATCATCATATGGGCAACTAAAAAACGCGTTCTTTTTCTATTTGACAAATTTTTATCCGTTGCTTTTTGGAATTTCTCCCTTGGCGCTACTGCTGATAATATGGAACTTTCTCAAAATTATATTTACAAGAAAATTAAAAATTTCTCAAAATCAAAAAATATTCATCTACTTTTCCATATTTATTCTTCTTTATTTTTTTGCATCATTGTTTTCTAAAGTATCAGGAACCATACGCTATCAAATAATTCTCTATCCCCTAATCTTGATTATGGCGGGAGTTTCTTTATCAAACATACTAAAAATGCTTGAAGGAAGTGTAAAAAAATATTTGGTTTTTGTATTTTTATTAATCGCTCTTATTGCCCCCCTATACAAAATTAAACCATACTATATGAGTTATGTATCAAATTTATTGCCGGAAAAATATTTTCTGGATCATAAGGACATGGGTTCGGGCTCTTATGAAGCGGCGCAATATTTAAACTCTTTACCGGATGCGAAATATTTAAATATTTGGTCAGACAAAAAGGGGGTTTGCGTATTTTTTGTCGGAAATTGTTATTCTCGCTTCAAAGAAAAAAAATTAAGAGAATTTGATTTTGATTATTATATTGTATCTTCAGGAAGAAAAAATTTAGTTACCAGAAAAATAAACTATAGTCTATCACATGGAAACAAAACTGTTCCAAGAATTGATAAATTATATTTACAAAATAACTATAATTACATTATAAATCTTGGAAACAGGAAAAATAATTTTGTAAAAATTTTCGAAAAAACGAAAGTTCTTAGAGGAAATCAAAAATAAGTTGCCAATAAAAAATTAACATTGCTTTCTTTGACAAAAAACATTAACTATGATACACTGAAAGTAATCAAATCAGAGTTGTGAACAAATTTATATTTGAAGAGCGCCCTGAGTTTGAGTTTAATAAATCTTATCCTATAATAACGATGAACAATGGAAAAATTGCTCGTCTTACTGATAGAGGATTTGGTTTTATATCTGAAGAAGGAAAAGAGAAAGATATATTCTTTCACGCTTCCGAACTACAGGGTGTAGAATTCAATGATCTTAAAGAAGGCGACAGCGTGACATTTGAGGTAAATGATGGTCCCAAGGGACTAAATGCCGTAAATGTCAGCTTAGCGTAAACACAAAAACCGCCGAGTAATACTCGGCGGTTTTTTGTTGTTTTTACTTTTCAAACCTTCTTTCTGCAAAGAATTCCACCAACATTCCATTTAATATAGAGAACAACACAATTAATGTTGAAATTATTATTGTAAAATTTAAGCCAAAATAATATATCATAACCGGTATATATGGTATTTTTATATTTCTATTATAGAGAAATATGGCCAATAAACCGCTTCTCGCTCCTCCTTTTTTAAGGTCTCTTAACATTGGAAATAAAACATATGGTGGACCGGACACTAAAATTCCGGCAATTATCGCATACATTATTCCTTTTATTCCGGACTCCTTTCCCATATGCTCTTTGATTTTTCCGGATTCAATGTATAAATTTACAACACTCATAAAAAATAATACTATTACCAACAATGGAAAAATCTTTACAAGCATTATGGCTGTATTTTTTATAGCCATAATGGCCGATGATGAGTCTTTAATAAATAATAAAAAATAAACCAATCCGACAAATATCAAAAATTTATTTTTACCGGAAATTTTTGTTTTTTTAAAAAAAGACAACATATTCTTATTTTACAAAATTTAAAATTAGAACGGTTAGGATAGATATGACTATGGCGAAAATAAAATTTAAAATATTTCTTGCTATGGCAAATCTTTTTCCCAAAAAAGAGATTTCCAACGGTATCATAACCAATCCAACCGTTGACCATGTTAAAATAAATGCCGTAATGGCTATCAAACTGATTCCCTTTTTTAAAAGTTCTCCTCCAATGATATAACTGGTTATGGGCATACCGAAAGAGAAACTTCCCGCCAAAGCTCCAACAAAAGAATCTTTAACCAAATTTCCCGTAAAAATATTTAAATAGAAATTATCAATGGCATGCGTCACCAAATTTACCAACAACAAAACTCCAACCAATATTGGCAACATTCTTTTTAAATTGTTTAGACTTTTTAAAAACGATTTCTTAATGTTCATTTCAAAATCAAAAATAAAATATCAAAGACTACTGATTTTTCTTTGGTTTAACCAAAGGAAAGAGTGTTACTTCACGAAGAGTTTTGTTTTCAAAAAAAGCAAACAATCTCTCGCCCACTCCGAATCCGCAAGTCGGAGGCATTCCATATTCTAACATCTCCACAAATTCCCAGTCTGGCATCATAGCCTCATCATCACCAGCTTCTAGAAGTTTTTGTTGCTCCTCAAATCGTTTTTTTTGATCAATAGGATCATTTAATTCTGAATATCCACTACCCACTTCTGCTCCACCCAATAAAACTTGAAATCTTTCTGCCTGCTTTGGATTATCAGCTTTCCTCTTCGCTAATGGTGATATAAAAGTTGGATGATTAACTAAAAATGCCGGTCCGGGAATATTAGCCCGACAGTACTTCCAAAGCGAATCAACAAATCTTTCTCGATTATTTCCATCATATTTCACATTCAATTCTTTGAGTTTATTTTTTAAATCATCATCACTAGCTTTCAAAATATTAACACCTGTTTGCTTCTTCACCTCATCAACATAATCAATCTCTTTCCACTCATCAGCTAAATCAAATTTATGTTCGCGAACTTCAAACTTTGTTTTTCCATAAACTTCTTTAGCGATTTGACGATACATCTTTTTTACAAATTCCATACCGTCTCTGTAGTCAGCATATGCCCAATAAAACTCCATATTGGTAAATTCTTGCAAGTGATTTGGACTGGTTCCTTCATTGCGAAAGACTCTCCCAATTTCAAAAGTTTTCTCCATTCCCGCCGCCATCAATCTTTTCTGCCAAAGCTCACCAACACAAATTCTCATATATACAGATAAATCAAAGTCATTGTGATGAGTTGCAAAAGGACGAGCTTCCGCTCCACCGGTAGTCGTTTCAATGTATGGAGTTTCTATTTGCAAAAAATTATGTTCAATCATAAATCTCTGTATGGCTTGCCAGAATTTTGCCCGTCGCACAAAAATTTCTCTTTCTTCTTTATTAAAAAATAAATCCAAATATCTCTTTCTAAATCTTTCTTCCTCATTTTTAAATCCAAAATGCTCAGTTGGGAAAGGTTTTAATGTTTTACTTAAAATTTTCCAATCAATAACCCGAAGTGACTTTTCTCCGGTTTTGGTTTTAAACAAAACTCCTTTAACTTGAATAAAATCTCCCAATTCTATATTCTTAACAAATAGTTTATATTTTTTTTCATCTATATTGTTTTTATTTAAAAACAATTGTATCTTCCCGCTTCCATCTTCAATATGACAAAAAGCTGATCCTCCCATTGGACGCAAAGAACGAACTCTGCCGACCAAATAAATTTCCTTATTTGCCAATTCATCAAATTTATTCAGCGCCTCTGAATTTGTAAAATCTCTTTTGCTTTTGGAAGGATATACTTCCATCCCCGCATCTCTTAGGTTTTTTATTTTTTCCAATTTAATTTTTCTAATATCATTTTCCATATTTTTCATTGCCCAATAAACTAACCAAACCCACAAAATATAATTTATTTAACAGAATAATTATATTTTCCAAGTCTAATCAAAATGCTCCACACATATATTGATAAATTTGTTTAAATTACTAAAGGTCAGCCCCACCTAGCGAATAAGAGCTGACCTTTGGTAATCGCTAGGTTCTTTTTTTAATCCAATATACAAGAATAACTTTTATCCCATAGCAATAAAATAATACCACACTATTTTATAAAAATCAAAAAACGCAATTAAAAGTAATTGCGTTTTTGAAGTTATTTTTCAAGTTAAACAAAAGTATTATCGCTTTGACCATTGTGGCGCGCGACGAGCCTTCTTTAGTCCCGGCTTCTTTCTTTCCACTTTTCTTGCATCTCTTTTCAGAAATCCTTCCGCTTTCAAAACCGCTCTTAATTCCTCATCAAATTTAATTAAGGCTCTGGCAATTCCAAGTCTTATAGCTTCAGCTTGGCCCGTAATTCCACCACCCTTTACTAAAGCACTAACTCTAAATTTACCTTCTCCCCCTATAATTTTTAACGGTTCCATAAACGTTAAACGTAAATCATCACGAAAAAAGTAGTCGCTCATCTTTTTATTGTTCACTAGCAAATCACTTTCTTTGACATCGTCACCGGGAAATAATCGCACCTGAGCCACTGCTGTTTTTCTTCTGCCGACCGCGTAAAAATATTTTTCCGAATCATTGTTTTTTCCTTTTTTAGTCTCCTTTTTTTTAGTGCCCTTTTTTGCAATTTTTTCTTTAACCATAAAATTAAATCCTATTTTTTATCACTTATATCAATCTTGTGCTTGTGTTGATCATTTTTATAAATCAATAATCTTTTCATCATTTTTGCTCTTAATTTATTTTTTGGCAACATCCCATAAACAGCCTTTTCTATTATTTTACGAGAATCTTTTTTTAATTGTTCATTAAAAGAAATCTCCTTAATCCCACCGGGATACCCACTATGTCTAAAATATTTTTTATCCTTATTTTTGTTGCCGGTAACAACTACTCCGTCAGAATTTATTACAACAACATAATCTCCATTGTCTATGTTGGGAACATAATCAACTTTTCTTTTTCCACTCAAAACTTCAGCAATTTTTGTTGCCAATCTTCCTAAAACTTTCCCTTGGGCATTAAACTCATAATATTTCTGCTTCATATTTTTCTCAAAAATTTAAAATTAAACAAACTCAATTACCGCCATTCTCGCATCATCACTTTTTCTGTTGGGTAATTTAATTATTCTGGTGTAGCCACTATTTCTTTTAGAAAATTTTTGCAAAAAATCTCCGGTAATTTTTTTTACCGCTTCTTTGTTTAAATTCTTACGCAAATCCCTTATGACAGCCACTTTTTTTATGGCATCACTTTCTGATTTTTTGGCTTTAGTGATGACTTTATCAATTACCGGTTTAATTTCTTTAGCTTTGGCTTCAGTCGTGGTAATTTTTTCATTTATTATTAGATTGGAAACCAAACCGGCAATAAGCGCTTTTCGCTGGTTCCTCACTCTGCCCAATTTTCTTCCTTTTTTTCTATTCCTCATAATGTTTTTAAGATTAGTTTTTCAATATTAATCCCAAACTACCAATTGCTTTTTTAATTTCCTTAACGCCTTTTTCTCCCATTCCTTCCAATTGCAACAAATCATCAGCGCTTAAAGAAATAATTTTTTTCACTTTGCTTATCTTATTATCCTTAAGAGCATTGAGTGTTCTGGTAGACAATCCCTTTAATTCTTCAATTTTAATATTGCCGGCCTCTTTCTCATTGCCAACTTCTTCAGAAACATCTTCTTTCTTGTCGTCAAAAATAGCTTCATACTCCTGAGGCTTATCTTCCGCTTCAATCTTTTCTTTTTGAGTTTGTGTAGTTTTGTTTACTCCTTCCGATAGAGCGCTAAACTGTTTTACCAATATCTCCACCGCTTTATTAAATGCGTCTACGGGAGTAATGCTTCCATCTGTAAAAATTTCCAAAATTATCTTATCTTAATCTGTTCTCTTTCCAACACGCATATTTTCAACTTGATAATTCACCCTCTTAATCGGAGTGTAAATGGCATCAACTGCAATCCAATTTAATTCGCCCATCTTTGTTTGTTGATCAACGGGAACATACCCGATTCCTTTTGAAATTTCTAATTCCATCTCCAAATTGGCTTTGCTTGAAGTGGCTGTAGCAATAATTTGCTCACCATTAACAACTTCCGCGTCAGAAGGACATTTAATGTTTTTAGCGGTAATCTCCCCTTTTCCTTTATGCTTCAACTCCACTCTAATTGGATTGTCTCCGAAAAATTTAAAACGAATTTTTTTCACATTTAAAATTATTTGAACAACATCTTCCAAAACTCCTTCAATGGTGGAGAATTCGTGAGAAACACCCTTAATTTTTACAGCCGTAACAGCTGCTCCATCCAAAGAAGACAACAAAACTCTTCTTAAAGAATTTCCCAATGTTGTTCCATATCCCGGGTAACATTCTTCTATTATAAACTTTCCGGAATTTTCTCCGGTTTCAATAAATTTACTTTTTTTGGGAAGGGTTATTGATTGCATATTTTTATTATAAGAAAATTATTAATATATTTAATATCCAAAAACAACTATCTGGAATAATATTCCACCACCATCTGCGGATCAACATTAACTCCAATGCTGGAAGTATCCGGCTCCGCTAAAATTTTAGTTTCCATATTGGAAAGGTTGACACTTAACCATGACGGGGAAGTATCTTTATTTTTTAAAACTTTCAATCTGTTTTTATAATAACCTTTTTCCTTTTTGGTATCATTAACAGTAATAACATCGCCAACATTGACCTTTGCTGAAGGAATTGTTAACTTTTTCCCATTAACTCTAATCCAGCCATGGTTAACCAATTGCCTGGCGACACTTCTGGATGATCCAAGTCCCATACGATAAACAACATTATCTAACCTGAGCTCCAATCTTATCATTAACAAATCTCCCGTCACACCTTGTTTGTTTTTTATTTCTTGGAAATGTTTTCTGAATTGTTTTTCCAAAACACCATAAATCCTTTTAATTCTTTGCTTCATTGCCAATTGTTTTCCGTATTCGCTAAGACCTCTAACCATTTTTTGCCCATGCATTCCCGGAGCATAAGCTTTTTTTACCATCGCGCACTTTGGAGAACCACAACGATCACCTTTTAGAAAAAGTTTTTCTTTTGCTCTTCTACATTGTTTGCATTTTGGATTTAAATCTCTTGCCATTACTTATAACCGGTAAATCATTAGTATACAACTAATAATTTATCCATAAAAAAACATATTATTGATCAAATACTTGTTAAGTTTTTTCAACCGTTCTTCGTCCACTTCCCGCAGTATGTCTAACATTTCCCCTAACTGTTCTTGTGTTAGTCTTGGTTCTTTGCCCTCTAACCGGCAAACTTTTTTGATGCCTAATTCCACGATAACAACCTATCTCCTTTAATCTCTTAATATTCATTCTAATTTCGTGCTTTAACTCACCTTCTATTTTATAATTAGTTTCAATTTCATTTTTTAGAGCGTTTATATTTTCTTTGGTCAAATCTTTGGCGCGGATATTTTTATCTATATCCAACTTATCTAAAATAACATTGCTTGTAGATCTACCTATACCAAAAATATAAGTTAAAGCAATCTCTATTCTTTTGTTGTCCGGTATATTTACACCAACTATTCTAGCCATAATTATTACAAAAAATTAATTTTTATTCTCTAATTTTTAAACTCTTCTAGGTCTTCTCCTGCGACAACCATTATGAGGAATTGGAGTAACATCTTTAATTAACAAAATATCAAATCCCGCTCCAGCCAAACCTCTAACCGTTGACTCTCTGCCACCACCAACACCTTTAATAAAAACCATCAACTCTTTTAAGCCAAATTTTTTTACTTTTTCAGAAACATCCGCAGCAACTTTAGTGGCCGCAAAAGGCGTAGATTTCTTTGCCCCTTTAAAACCAAGTAGCCCCGCGCTAGACCATCCCAGCGTTGCTCCGTTGGTATCGGTAATGGTAATTACCGTATTATTATAAGTGCATTTAATATGCGCTTGACCTTTATAAACCATTTTTTTGCCCTTTTTCTTTTTCGTTACCGATGATGAATTTGCAACCTCTTTATTGGCGCTATCTTCAATATTTCCTACTTCCTTATCTTTCCCGTTGTCAGCTTTTTTAATTACTGCTCTTTCTTTTTCCCCCTTTACATTTAAGGAATCAACAACTTTATTATCACTATTTTTTTTCTTTTCCTCAGTCATATTTAAAAAATAACATTATAAAATTAACCCTGCCGTTGCTTATGTTTCGGATTAGAACAAAGAACAAAAAGCTTTCCTCTCCTGCGAACGACTTTACAATGAGCGCACATTTTTTTCACAGATGCTCTAACTTTCATAATAAAAATAAATTAAAAAAAATTATAATCTTTTTGTTATTCTGCCTCTTGATAAATCATAGGGGCTCATTTCCACAGTCACACGATCCCCGGGCAAAAGCTTTATATAGTGAACTCTCATTTTTCCGGAAATATGAGCTAAAATTTCATGACCATTATCTAACAACACTCTAAATGTGGTACTCGGAAGAGATTCTTTAATTACACCTTCAACAACTATTAATTCTTTTTTTTGACTCATATATACCAACACAAAAATAGAGGAGTAAACTCAATAACATTACATTCCTAATTCTTGAGTAGCGGAATAGAATACCTCTATTGCTTAAACCATATAAAATTTTACTGTAATAATATTAACAGATATATTTTTTTTGTCAAATTTTATTTACAATATTTTAAAAAATAATGCCTCTTTATATTTTTGCAATAATTTCTATTCGCTGATAATGTAAGCACCTTTACATCTAAACAAAATGAAAACGATATACTTTAATTTGCGGTGGAAAGAGGATTTGAACCTCTGAGACGATTTCTCGTCCACTGCTTTTCGAGAGCAGCGCTTTAAACCACTCAGCCATTCCACCAAATTACTTCTTTTTTTCTATTAAATAAATAGGTAATGCAAAAAAACTGATTATCATTTGAATAAAACGGCTCAAAATTGCCACACTGATTACCGCAGAAGAATTTAAACCGAAAAAACCGAAAAAGGTAATATACGCCCATTCTTTTATACCAATATTGTTTATTGTTATTGGAACGGACGATACAATGCTAATTAAAAAAATAACCGATAAATAATTTAATAAATTTATATCAATTCCCATGGACAAGAAAAGAATATAATTGGCTCCCGCCAGACCAATGAAATTAAAAGGAAAAGATAATAAAATCGCTTTCCAAATTTCTCTTGTTTTTCCATTATAATGATTAATTTCATTAATAAAAATATTTAGCGTTTTGCCGATTTTTTTATTGGGAACAGAAATTATTCTTTTTTTAAATAATTCTAAAATAAAAAACCATATAATTAAACCCGCTATAATCAAAATATTTATTATTATTAAAATTTGGCTATGCACAAGTATTGATAAATTAAGAACAAAGAAAATAACAGCTAAAAACATCGCCCCCCACAAACCTGTTAACCTGTCCATAAAGACACTTGACGCGGATTCTTTCAATTTTCCTGTTTTTTTGCCAATGTAATAAATTTTAAACCCATCTCCGCCAACAAATGAAGGGAAAAAATTGTTTATAAAAGTAGCTGTAAAATATGATTTAAAAAAATATTTAAAAGGTAGACTTATTCCTTTATGTTTAGCTAGAAATTTCCACTTATAGGAAGAGAAAATCATTCCCATAACATATAATACCATATACATAACTATTTGCCACCGGGTTATTTTTTGCAAAAACGACCAAATTTCCAGCCAATTAACCGCAAATAAAATCCACCATACAAAAAACAGACTTCCCAATGACTTTAAAAAAAATTTTACAAATTAACCATCAAATCTCATAATATTCTTATTGTTTTATTTTTTTATACAGCGCCTCGTAATCATTCGCTATATTTTCCCAACTCATCTTTTCAGCAATTTGACGACTTTTTTCCGACATCTTTTTTTCCAATTCAAAATTATTGAAAATAATCTCTATCTTTTTGGCAATATCTTCTGCCGACTTCATTTCAACAACAAAACCGTTTTCTCCTGAAAAAACCATTTCATTTGTTCCTCCGGTTTTTGTCGCTATAATCGGTAAACCGCAAGCCAAAGCTTCCAACATGGTATTGCTCATACCTTCATTAAACGAAGCGGAGACATAAACATTTGATCTCTGATAATATTTCGGCAATTCACTATGTTTTATCACTCCCAAAAAATTAATTTCTTTGTTTAAGTTCATATTATCAACCATTTTTTCCAAATCTCTCTTTTCATTACCCTCACCAATAATATCCAATTCAATTTTTATACCTTTTGATTTTAGAATTTGCGTCGCTTTAATAATAAAACGAATTCCTTTTCTCGGTGTTATCCTTGAACCACAAATCACCCTAAAACTATCTTCTGCATTACCTTCATTTAATAAATTTCTGCAATAAAATTCCTTAACATCTATTCCGTTGGTAATTACTTTTATTTTTTGATTTGGATTAACTTTTTGAGCCAATTTTTTAAATTCCAAACTGTTGGCAACCACAAATTCAGCATATTTCCAAATAACTCTGATTAATGGTATGAGAATTTTATAAATCAGAGAAAAACGCTCACTATATCCGGGCACATCTGATCCTCTTAAAGAAATTATATAAGGAAGTTTTTTTTCTCTCCATAGTAAATGTGAAATAAATCCACAGGGAACAGCGAAGAAAGAATGGGTTAAATCATACTTATTTTTTCGCACAAGCTTGCGCGCGAAAAAATAGGCCTTCCATGAATAAACCACTAGCTCCTTCTGCGTTTGAAAGTGTAACCTGTTTTTATTTTTTCCTATTGGCAAACGATAAATTTTAATATTATTGCCAATTTTTTCAATATGATTATCGCCATCAATGGAAGAAGTGATTAAATCAATTTTTAAATTATGTTTTTTTGAAAATTCCCTTAATAAATAAGCGGTGGCATTAGCCGCTCCACCTCCCAGCGGAGGATATTCATAATTAAAAAACAACACTCTAATCATACACTATAATTTATTTCTTATATTTCTTTAACTTTAATGTAAAATGTGATCCGACACCCTCTATACTTTCCACAGTCAAATCTCCTTTCATTTTTCTGGCAATTTCTCTGGAAATCCATAGCCCCAGCCCCGTTCCCGATATATTCACCGTTTTATCTGTCTTAACGCGATAAAACTTTGAAAACAATTTTTTTAAATTTTTGGCGGAGATACCCAATCCCGTATCCGCAACGGTAACAAAAATATTTTTTGCATCTTCCCTTAAAGTAATTTCAACTTTGCCCTTCGGAGTATATTTTATGGCGTTACTCAGCAAATTAATCAGAATTTGCTTTACTCTTCCGGCATCGGCCAAAACCTCAACTATATTTTTTGGCTTAACATAAATTAAATCCAGTCCCTTGTTCTTTGCGCTAATCATAAGTTCTTTGATAATTCCTTCAATTACATTATCTAAATCCACTTTAGATAAATTTATCGGCATTCTATTTTGTTGCAATCTGGAAACATCCAATAAATCAGATACCAACTCTTCCAACCTGGAAGCGGAAGATTCCATATTCTCCAACACCTGTACATTATCATTTTTTATATTTTTTCCTTTTGTCGTTAAAGAATCTTTTAATATTTCTATATATCCCCTAATTGCCGTCAAAGGACTTTTTAATTCATGACTGGCCATAGAAATAAAATCATCTTTCATTTTATCAACCTCCTCAAGCTTGGTTGCCTTTAGTGCATACTTAAAAAAACGAACGTGATTAGCTATAATCAATAAAACCAAAAACATCAAAATAGCCAAAACTATATAGACTTCTCTTGTTGATTTTTTGATAAAATTATCATGCTCTTCCAACGACATTTGAAAAGAAATAAGCCCTATTCTCTTTCCATTATTTTTTATCACCTTTACAACTTCCCAATACCTTTTTCCATTGCTATCATTATTGAGAAAGGCTATCCCAACATCATTACCAAAGGCCATTCTTAATAAATCATTATCCATTTCTTTTCCAACATTGTGCTTATCGCTGGAAGCAACAATTTTATATCCGTCTTTGTTATTATTTGATAACAAAATTTCTATCTTTTTTATCTCCGAATCATTCTTTAAAATTTCAGATATTTTCCCATTTAAGGAACTTTGGTCGCTAAAATCATTATCCGATACCAAAACATTAAATATATCCTCCGCTAAAATAGCCTTGCTTTGCAAAAGTCTATCTGTATTGTATTCAAACTTGCTAAGGGAATAATAGTTTCCAAATAATATAACCCCGACCACAACAACAATCAAAAGCAACGAATACCAAACTATATAGTTCCTTTTGAAAAATTTCAGTTTTTCAACTATTTCAAACATTCACACAATGGTTTAAGTGCCTATTATTTATGTGTTAATAAAAGTTTTATAATAATCAAAGCCACAGAAAATACAGCTATTACTATGATGATACCATACACTATATTATATTGGGTCATAGTTTCCACCGGAGATTCAGTCGTTTTTGCATTCGCAACCGGGATAACGCTCACAGCTTTAGCGGTTTTAACAAATGCCAATGGCTTACTCTTTGAAGTAATCTTTCCGGTATTATCAGTTATAGCTACATAAACCTCATGTTCACCATTTTTCAATTCCTTGTCAAGCTTATAAGACCAATTGCCGTCATTGTCCGTTCTTACGGTAACAATAATCGGATTATTGCTATAAATATATACTCTTACAAATGTATTTGGCAAAGCTTTTCCTTTTAACAAAATTTTATTTTCATCGCCGTCTTTTTCCATTTTAACGTCCTCCACCTTGTACTCATTGCGAACAACCCCTTTATCCTTCGGACTCTCAAAAACAACCTTATCACTTTTATTTCCTTCCGATGCCTTTAGTGGATCAAAGCCATTATTAATTTCATCACCATCTATATATCCATCATTATCGGTATCTGCCAAATACGGATTTGTCCCCAATCTTTTTTCATCAGCATCAGAAACACCATCATTGTCAGAATCAACATTCGGACTAAGTTCTCCAAATTTTTCTTTCAATTTTTCCTGTTGTTTCTCAAGATCAATATATTTTTTTTCAACTCTTATTTTTACCCTTTTGCTTTCTTTTTCTCCATTATCCGTATGTATTTTTGCATAGACATCATATTCACCGTTCGGTAATCTGTTTTCCTGATCAATGTTTAATTTCCATTCTTTTTCTTCTTTGTTTTTTTCATCAACACCGCTTTCATTATTATTTTCATCATCATTTTTTAGATATTCTTCCTTGGCCCGTCCCAAATAAATATCCTCTTCATTGTCATCAATGTAATATTCAACTTTTTTTACGCTTTTTTTTGTTTTAACACGAAGTCCAACTTCTCTTACTTTATCATCAATAACATTTTTTGGTTCAATTTCCACTTCAACATCAGAAACATTGTCATTATCTTTTTTCTTGTTTTCATATTCTCCTGCCTTCTCTTGCAATTTTTCCGCGCGCTCTTTAGTCTTTCTTTTTTTCTCTTTTATCCTTTTCTCCATTTTATTCTTTTCATTCTCTATTCTGCTCTCAACATCATTCTTTTCATCTTTAATATCATCATCAGTATTTTTTTCTTCCAAACCGGCTTCTTGCTCATAATCTTCCGTTTCCCGCCTTATTTCTGAAGCATGGTCTCCCGTTTTGTTTTCATCATCCTCACCAAATACGGTACCGGTTAAGATATAAGCAAGAACTACCATCATAAAGACTCCCAGAATTATTCCTATTTTATATTTGTTTTTCTTCATATTTTTATTTATAAAAAAATTAAAATTTAAAAAATTTCTTTCCACTTATACCTCTTAGCCACAGCGCCTCCCTCTCCTTTATAAGTGCGGAAAGTTTTTATATTCGGTTTTTCACAATTTATTATAGCAGGTTTTGGCTTTAAGTGGAAAACCGTAAGTGTTCCGAAAACTTTTTTATTTAAAATTATAAATCTACTCAAATATCTTTTAAAACTGTCCAGACTTGATTGTGTTCTTATAATTAAAAAATAATTTCCTTGGCGACAAATGGTAGACTTTTCACTTTTTCCGATGCCATCCCTGGGAATGTTCCTGTCG
>CAZRUH010000001.1:0-5441 GCA_964603325.1 uncultured Bdellovibrionales bacterium | reverse complement strand
AATAAGAAAATGCTCTGTGAAACTCACTTTGTCCATGAAAAAATACCGGAGATTTATTTTTTTCATAAAAACTTTCCATATAATCAACAATAGACATTTCTTGCTCCAATGTAATTCTTGTTTTTTGCTTCATAATTTTATCTAAACCAATCCTGATTGGTTTATTCTTCGCATTGGAAAGTTGATTAAAATAATTTATTACAAAATATAGATTAAATGCCATAATTACACTTGCCAAAAACCAAACAAAATTTTTATTGTCAATCATTTTTCCCAAACGGTGAAATACAATTCCCCAAAAAACAAACGGTAACGGCGTAATGATTAAGAAAAATCTTGGAGACATATCATAAGCCAATGGAATAAAGATCGCAAAAGACGTAATCAATAAAACAAAGTTGAGAAATAAAAAATTTCTTTTACGAACTTTCTTTTCCAAAAAAAATTCCAGTAATAATAAAAATGAACCTAGTGCAAAAAAAACTCCCGCCAACACACCCTTAAATAAGTTCTCTCTACAATATTTGTCGCATTGAAAATCTTTTATTCCGTTCCTTATTTTTAATTTTGGCAATTCGGCCAACTGAGAGCCGGTAGTCATCATCCAGAATTTTAAAGAATTTTCCTTTACATCTTTATAAGTTTTTTCAATTAAAGTATAATTTTTTTTGCTGTCTGATTTTCCAATGACCGCTTTTAAAAATAATTGTGAATTATTTCCTCCGGTTTTTATCTCATTTATAATCATCGGAAAGTGCAAAAAAACAACAATCAACACCGCCCCCATCCAAAATTGGTATTTTATCTTGGGTCGTTTGTAAATTAAAAAAATAATCGCTACAATTGCAAAAATTATCATTGCCAAAAAATGAAATTGCGCCAAAATACCATAAAAAAGAGCCGTTATCAATAGCCATAATCCGCGACTTCTTTTTTGCGCTCTGATTGCTTTTTTGGTTTTTCTTTTCTTTTTATCCAAAACCCTTACAGACTTTAATAAAGAAAATAGAAATCCAAAAATGAAAAATGGTAATAAATTAGGATTCCATGCAAATCGTGAATAAGTAACCATAAACAAAGAGACGGAAAATATCAAAAGCACCACCAATGAATATTTTTTATTAAAATATTCTCTCAGAAAAAAATAAAACATTGGAATAGATAGAATTGAAAAAAATAAAATTGCAAAAGCCGATCCTTGCGGTGTTGGACCAAAAAAAGAAGCGAATAAATACTCTATATAATAAAATGCCGGACCCAGTCGCAAAAATGTTCCCGCCGCTCGCGGTCCCAATAATGGCAACTCTCCCGCACCACCATTGATCGCCTCACGAATCAACGTCGCATCGCGAGCTTGATCAAGTTCAAAGTGCAACCATGGAACAAAGTTATAAGCTCTTAAAAAAGTTCCCAGCAAAAAAATCCCTACAAATATCCAAAAATATTTATTCTTTAAAAATTTTAATTGTTTATTAATTTTTTTCATTAGTATTATTTTAACACAAAAAAAATCTCCGGCAATCACTTTTTAAAACTCAATTCAATAAAACAAGGTGGATTGCCTTATTATTTGATATTTTTAAATATTTATGCTAATATTCCAAAGTAAAATTATGGCGACTATCGTTCAATGGTAGGACATCGGTTTGTGGTACCGAGAACCTGGGTTCGATTCCCAGTAGTCGCCCAAATAGCCTTCGTGGTGAAATGGATATCACACTTGGCTTCGGACCAAGCGTTTCAGGTTCGAGTCCTGACGAAGGCACTGGATAAAAAAACTATAACCTAAAAATATCCTCCACATCTGTCGGCATCACTTCTTTATATCTAATTTTTCTTTCTTCTATTTTTTTAATAACTTTATCAAAATCACTGATTTTGAAATTTGCTTTTTCTTTTTCTGCTCCATGCAAATAATTCATTTTTTGTTCTTCATTCCAAACAGACAAATAAAGATATTTATAAATAATAAAACCACTAAAAAATGACACTATTAGAAACACTATCATCGCAATGGTGCCGGATTTTTTAAACAAATAATCCCATACGGACTTCGCAAAGTCAATTTTTAATATTTTTATTAAACTATCTTTGTTTATTTTTATTTCTTTAATCTTCATTTTTTTAAATAAAAAATTACATCCAAATTTGTTTTTAAAATTTTTTGTTTTTCATCGATATTATCAAAATTATTATTATCGCCACTACCAACAATAGCTTGTTTAAACAGCCCCGGATTAACATTCTTTTTATTTTTCGCATCATTTTGTTTAATGCTTATTTCATCAACGAGAATGTTAAATGACACTATTTTTGCATAATACCGCATATTGTTAAGTTTATAAATAAACCTTAACAAACTTTCATAATTGCCGACTAAATTTATTTGCAATTTAAAGTAATCATCATCGGTAAACCCTTCCATCAAATCATATTCCTCATTATTTTTCTTTTTCAAATTCTTTTGAGTGTTTTTATTTTTTTCTTCAGGAATTTTTATAGATATTTCATTGTTCGTATCCTCGGCCATACTCTCCAATTCTTTAACCAAATTAACTATATTGTCCTTAACAAACAAAACATCTAATTTCTCTTTATTTGCATTAACAACATAAAATTTCTTTTTTAATTCCGGAATTTTGGAAATCTTATTATTTTTAACTTGAATATCTAACTTCTTTTTCTGAATTAAAACAGCATTATTATCCAATTCTTTTAATGCCGGCTTTACGAAAAAAAACACCAACAAGAAAATCACTATCAATAAAAT
This sequence comes from uncultured Bdellovibrionales bacterium, assembly GCA_964603325.1. Lineage (GTDB taxonomy): Bacteria > Patescibacteriota > Minisyncoccia > Moranbacterales > UBA9337 > LSNR01. The sequence continues at coordinate 2,671 of CAZRUH010000001.1, read as the reverse complement.
AACAACTAAAAAATAAGTTCTATTTTTAAATAAAAAATATTTAATCTTCATAAGTTAATAAACAATCTTTATTTACTTTAAATTCCAATTGAAAATCAATATCATTTTTTAAAACAATATCGCTCAATGGAATACTAACATCAAAAAAACACTCCTCTTTGTCAAATCCATTTTTTAGGTCTATCAAATCTGCCCTTGTTGTGGCAACACCCCTCAAAACAATGTCATAATTTTCATTTTTCAATGAACTGATGGCGACTCCATTGGGAACGATATTGTTTATTTTCATAAAAATATTTAGCCAATCAGCATCATTTCTTTGTATTTTTTGCAACAAAAAAAGTTTATTTCCAATATCTTCAAAAGATTGTTCATAGTTCTTCATTTTTTTGTAATCACTACCGGTCATTTGCATCATTGATTCTTTGTTAGTTTCATCTAAACGTAACTTGACGATATCGTTAACTCCATAAATTGCGGACATAAACAAAGCAATGATAAAAATAACCACCATTTCTTGCCAAATAATAAACCTCAAGACCGTTTTCCTTCTTATTTCTTTCATTCTTTTTTTTGGCAAAAGATTTAATCTTATTTTCATTTTTCTATGTATTTGATTACAAAAATATTTTATTCCTGACCGCATCCCAACGCCAATCCTATGGCTATTGCATACTGAACGGCAATTTCATTTTTTATTATCGGAATTATTTTCTTGTCTTTATTTAAATTGGACAATATGCTTCCCATTCTAATTTCTTTTTTTAATCTTTTTGACAAATAGTTAATCATTTTTTTATCGGTAGAAAGTTTTCCGCAAACTATTATATCATCTATTTTGTCTGAATATCGCAATCCTCCTAAATAAAAATCTATTGTCTTCTTAATTTCTTCAACAAGATTTTCTAATGCCGGTTCTATGGCAGAGAACAAGTCTTCATCATCAAAAAACGATTCCAATCCGTTCTTTTCTTCAAATATTCTCGCTTTTTCGTTAGACATATTAAACTTTTTAGCTATCTGACTAATAATTGTTTGTTCCGAAACGGGAACACTGGAAGTAAAGCATGGCACCCCCTTAATTGCAAAAACAAACGTTGTTTTGTTTTGCCCCAACTCCACAAACAAAACCGTTTTTTTGTTTTTTTTACCATCATACAAACTCCTTACAAGAGCTACAGATTCAGACTCAATTCCGACAGCTTCCAATCCGGAATTATCAATAATTTCCAGCATTTGATCAATAATTTTTTTCGCTGTTGCTAAAATCAAAACTCTATTTTCGTCTTTATTGTCCGAGAAAATATCATTGACAACTATCCAATCATAATACACTTTATCCAATGAAAGAGGAATATTGGCTTCTATTTCCCACTTTATAGCTTCTTCAAGTTCTTCTTTTTCCATGTTTGGAACTGAAATTAAGCGTAAAAAAGACCTTGATTCCGGCACGGAACAAATAACTTTTTTCGTCTTTATTCTTTTTGGTTTAGCTTCCGCAACAACCTCTCTAATGATTTCTGATAATTTATCCGGTTTTATGATTTCGCCATTAACAATAACTCCTTCCGGAATTTTTTTAAAACCATAGTTTTTTATAATTTTATCCTCTAGTTGAATAACCTTCACTGAAGACATTCCTATATCTAAACCAATAACATCTTCGGCAAAACTAATTAATTTTTTGTTTAAAAAACTCATATTCTATTCTAAAATAATTTATTCTTACATTTCATCCCATAAATCAATGGCATAATTGGTTCCTGTAGGAAAATACGGTGGCGGATAATACAACAAATTATTATCATATATTAAAACTCTGTTTGCATACCCCGTGCTTCTTGGACAAGTATCTCCCCAAGCAAAACCATATCTTCCCTTGGTTGCAATGGATCCATAAACAGTAATCGTATCTTTATGATCTTCGCACCAAGTCCAACCGCATGGACAATACCAAGAAAACCAACCCGCCGGAATTATTGAATAATATTCCCTGCCGACTCGTCCATTTTGCGCCAAAAGAGCGGCATCAATTCTTAAATTATTTTCACTATCTTGAATCACCTCAACATCACCTTGAGCTATTAATCCTATTATATCACTTCCGTCATAATTCGTATACTCCAAGTCATTTTGCAAAAAAACGTTTTTATCATCTCCGCCGGAAAGATCCGCTGCCACCATCGTTATGCGTTTATTATTAATTTTTCCTTCCACCCAAACATTATCTTCAACAAAAATTATTCCTCCATCCGGGATATTGAAAGTTTGCCATGATCCGCTATAACTGCTGATATTGTTAAAAAAGCCGTTATATGATTGCACCGTTCTTATTCTAAAAGTTCCATCGTTTTGCAACTGTATATGTCTTCCTTCCCCACTATTGTTAAAATATATTCCGTTACCGGAAACAATATGATCACTTGAACAATATGTCCCCACATTATCACAACCGGCTTCAGCTTTCATATCGGCAATATCACTCAAAACACTATCAAAATCTTTTTCCGATGCCGGAAAAGATCTGCCGGCCTCAAAAACATCCGGTCTACTCGGAACAGGATTTGGGTAAGTCGGGTCGGCCGGCGGTAAACAAGTATGAACACCGAATTCATTAGCTCCGTTGCAAGCATCATAATCCGTATCCGTATAACTTTGAATGGAGCTGGTT